>NZ_JAVRFH010000170.1:0-2831 GCF_031845825.1 Streptomyces lancefieldiae
TTCCCCGCCCGGCCGCCGTCTGGGGATTCGTGCGCAGCGCACAGACCGAGAACCCGGACCGGTTCGTGCTCGTGGACACGGACGGTCAGGTCGTCTCGTTAGCCTGCGTCCCGGCGGCGGCCGCTGCGGGGGAACCCCAGCTCAAGATCCGGTCCGGCGCTATGGCCATCCCGCGCCTCGCACCTGTCCCGGGTAACGGCGGCCGGGCGGGGAAGGCTCCCGCCCTCGACTCCGGGACGGTGCTGATCACCGGAGGAACCAGCGGCCTGGGAGCGACGCTGGCCCGGCACCTCGTGGACCGGCACGGGACGCGCCGGCTGCTGCTGGCCAGCAGGCGAGGGCCGACAGCACCTGCGGCGGCGGGGCTGCGAAAGGAGCTGACCGAGGCGGGGGCCCAGGTCGAGATCGCCGCCTGCGACGTGACGAGCCGTGAGTCCGTGGCCGGCCTGATCGCGGCGGTGCCCGACGAGCACCCCCTGACAGCGGTGATCCACTGCGCCGCCGTACTGGACGACGGGGTCGTCGAGGCGCTGACCGAGAACCGTCTGGACGCGGTGCTGGCGCCGAAGGCGCACGGCGCCTGGCACCTGCACGAGCTGACCGGGCATCTGACTCTGTCCGCCTTCGTGCTGTTCTCGTCGGTGGCGGGCGTGCTCGGGACGGCGGGGCAGGCCAACTACGCGGCGGCCAATGCCTTCCTCGACGGACTGGCGCAGGCCCGGCGGGCCTCGGGACTGCCCGTCGCCTCGTTGTGCTGGGGCTTCTGGGCGCAACCCGGCGAGATGGGCGCAGGCCTCGGCGAGGCGGACATCGTGCGCCTGCGACGGCAGGGCATACGCCCGATGGCGTCGCACGAAGGGCTGGCGCTGTTCGACGCGGCGATCTCACGGAATGAGCCGGTGCTGGTGCCGGCGCGCCTCGACCCACAGGCGCCGGAGGGACCGCGCCCCGGCCGAGCGGGTTCTCCGCTCCTGCGCGGCCTGACCGGGACGTCCGCCGGTTCCGGCGGCCAGCGGAGCCCGGAGCCCGGCGACGCCGGACTCGCGCAGCGGGTCGGGTCACTGCCGCGGGCCGACGCGGTGGCCGGGCTCCTCGACGTCGTCCGGGCGCAGACCGCGACCGTACTCGGCCACGCCGGAATCGGGCGGATCGGCCCCGACGTGGCGTTCAAGGACCTCGGGATGGACTCGCTCATGGCTCTGGAACTGCGGAACAGGCTGGCTGAGGTAACCGGCCTGAAGCTGTCCGCGACGCTCGCCTTCGACCACCCGAACCCGAGCACCCTCGCGGAATTCCTGTACGCGGCCGTCGCGCCCGGCTCCGGTGACGACCCCGCGTCCCCGGCCGATGGCCTGGCCCAGGAGATCGAAGGGCTGGGTGCCCGTCTGGAGGACGCGATGCCCGGTCTCGCGGACGAGGACAGGACCTCCATCGCCGCCCTGCTCGGCGAATTGCAGGCCCGGGTCCGTCCGGCGGTGGGCGACGGATCACTGGCCGGCGTGGCCGACCGGATCAGCTCGGCGTCAGCAGGAGAGCTTCTCTCGCTGCTGGACGAAGAGCTCGGCTAGGGGAGAGCGATGACGAACGACGACAACGCCGATGTTCTCGACTACCTCAAGCGGACGTCGATCGAGCTGATCGAAGCGCGCAGACGCCTGCAGGAGCTGACGGAGGCGGCCCGCGAACCTGTCGCCGTCGTGGGTGTCGCCTGCCGTCTTCCGGGCGGGGCGGTGTCCCCCGAGGCGCTGTGGGACGTGGTGCAGGCGGGCCGGGACGTGGTGGGAGACTTCCCCGACAACCGCAACTGGGACCTGGGACGGCTGTACGACCCGGACCCGGGTCGACCGGACACCTGCTACACGCGCTCGGGCGGATTCCTGTACGACGCGGGGGACTTCGACGCCGACTTCTTCGGAATCAACCCGCGCGAGGCACTGGCAGCCGATCCGCAGCACCGGTTGCTGCTGGAGTCCTCGTGGGAGTCCCTGGAGCGGGCCGGCATCGACCCGCGGACCCTGCGCGGCAGCGACACCGGCGTCTTCGCCGGTCTGGCGTACTTCGGCTACGGGAACCACTTCTCCACCCCCGAGACGATCTCGGGTTACGGGCAGACCGGTTCTCTGCTGAGCGTGGCGTCCGGTCGTGTGGCGTACGCGCTGGGCCTGGAGGGCCCCGCGGTGTCGACCGACACCGCGTGCTCGTCGTCGCTGGTGGCGGTGCACCAGGCGGTGCAGTCGCTGCGGCAGGGCGAGTGCGCGCTTGCCCTGGCCGGAGGTGTCACCGTCATGGCGACGACGCAGGTGCTCCGGGAGATGTCGCGGCAGCGCGGCCTGGCGGCGGACGGCCGGTGCAAGGCGTTCGCCGACTCGGCGGACGGCGCCGGCTTTTCCGAGGGCGCCGGGGTTCTGGTGCTCGAGCGGCTGTCGGACGCGCGGCGTAACGGCCGCCGGATCTGGGCGCTGATCCGGGGCTCGGCGGTCAACCAGGACGGGGCGTCCAACGGGCTGACCGCACCGAACGGAGCGGCTCAGCGGCGGGTGATCCGGGCAGCGTTGGCCAACGCCGGGGTGCGGGCCGGAGACGTGGACGTGGTGGAGGCACACGGGACCGGCACGACGCTCGGTGATCCGATCGAGGCTCAGGCGGTGCTGGCTACCTACGGGCAGGACCGGGACCCCGACCAGCCGCTGTGGCTCGGCTCACTGAAGTCGAACATCGGCCACACGCAGGCGGCTGCGGGCGTCGCGTGGGTGATTAAAATGATCATGGCAATGCGTCACCGTACGATGCCCAGGACACTGCACGTGGACCACCCGACGACGCGTGTGGAC
>NZ_JAVRFH010000171.1:0-2796 GCF_031845825.1 Streptomyces lancefieldiae
TCCGGGTGGGGTGCGGTCGCCGGAGGATCTGTGGGAGCTGGTCGCGGGCGGGGTGGACGCGATCGGCGGGTTCCCGGACGACCGGGGGTGGGACGTGGAGGGGATCTACGACCCGGAGCCGGGGGTCGAGGGGAAGACGTATGTCCGTGAGGGGGGCTTCCTGGCGGACGTGGCGGACTTCGACGCGGCGTTCTTCGGCATCTCCCCGCGCGAGGCACTGGCGATGGACCCCCAGCAGCGGATCCTTCTTGAGTTGTCCTGGGAGGCGTTCGAGCGGGCGGGTATCGACCCGGGGACGCTGCGCGGCAGCGACACGGGCGTCTTCGCCGGCCTGATGTACCACGACTACGCGGGAACCAGCAGCGAAGGCAGTCTGGTGTCGGGTCGTATCTCGTACACGTATGGGTTGGAGGGGCCGGCGGTGACGGTGGATACGGCGTGTTCGTCGTCGTTGGTGGCGTTGCATTGGGCGGTGCGGTCGTTGCGGGCGGGGGAGTGTTCGTTGGCGTTGGCTGGTGGGGTGGCGGTGATGGCGTCGCCGGAGATGTTTGTGGATTTCAGTCGGCAGCGGGGGTTGGCGCGGGATGGGCGGTGCAAGTCGTTTGCGGGTGGTGCGGATGGGGCGGTGTGGTCGGAGGGTGCGGGGTTGTTGTTGTTGGAGCGGTTGTCGGATGCGCGGCGTCGTGGGCATCGGGTGTGGGGGGGGGTGCGGGGGTCTGCGGTGAATCAGGACGGGGCGTCGAATGGGTTTTCTGCGCCCAGTGGGCCTTCTCAGCAGCGGGTGATCAGGGCTGCGTTGGTGGATGCGGGTGTGGGGGCGGTGGATGTGGATGTGGTGGAGGGTCATGGGACGGGGACGCGGTTGGGTGATCCGATTGAGGCGCAGGCGTTGTTGGCGACGTATGGGCAGGGGCGTGAGGTGGGGCGTCCGTTGTTGTTGGGGTCGGTGAAGTCGAATCTGGGGCATGCTCAGGCGGCTGCTGGGGTGGCGGGTGTGATCAAGATGGTGATGGCGATGCGGTATGGGGTGGTGCCGCGGACGTTGCATGTGGATGTGCCGTCGCCGGAGGTGGACTGGTCGGCGGGTGCGGTGGAGTTGGTGGTGGAGGAGCGGGCGTGGCCGGTGGTGGGGCGGCCGTGGCGGGCGGGGGTGTCGTCGTTCGGGATCAGTGGGACGAATGCGCATGTGATTGTGGAGGAGCCGCCGGTGGGGGAGCCGGTGGGGGAGCCGGTGGTGGGGCCGGTGGGGGATGTGGCGGGTGTGGTGCCGTTGGTGTTGTCGGGGCGTGTGGCGGGTGCGGTGGGTGAGTTGGCGTCGGGTGTGGGTGGGTTGTTGTCGGGTGGGGTGGAGCGGTGGTCGGTGGGGCGTGGTCTGGTGGTGGGGCGTGGGGAGTTGGAGCGGCGTGGTGTGGTGTGGGGTGGGGATGTGGGGGGTTTGGTGGCGGGTTTGGGGCGGTTGGCGGAGTCGGGTGGGGAGGCGGGGTTGTTGACTGCTGGTGCTGGTGCTGGTGCTGGTGCTGGTGCTGGTGCTGGTGCTGGTGCTGGTGGTGGTGGTGGTTTTGGTGTGGTGTCGGGTGGTGTGGTGTCGGGTGGTGTGGGGGTGTTGTTTTCGGGTCAGGGGTCGCAGTGGTTGGGGATGGGGCGGGGGTTGTATGAGCGTTTTCCGGTGTTTGCCGGGTTTTTTGATGAGGTGGTGGCGGGGTTGGATGAGGGGTTGGTGTCGGTGTTGTGGGGTGGGGATGAGGGGGAGTTGGAGCGGACGGTGTGGCAGCAGCAGGGGTTGTTTGCGTTGCAGGTGGCGTTGTTCCGGTGGGTGGAGTCGTTGGGTGTGGTGGTGGATTGTGTGGGGGGTCATTCGGTGGGTGAGGTGGCGGCTGCGCATGTGGCGGGTGTGTTGTCGCTTGAGGATGCGTGTGGGTTGGTGCGGGCGCGGGGTGGGTTGATGGAGGGGTTGCCGGTGGGTGGGGTGATGGTGGCGGTGGAGGCGTCGGAGGAGGAGGTGGTGCCGTTGTTGGGTGGGGGTGTGTGGCTGGGTGCGGTGAATGGGCCGGGGTCGGTGGTGTTGTCGGGTGTGGAGGATGAGGTGTTGGAGGTGGTGGCGGGGTTTGAGGCGTTGGGGCGTGGGGTGCGTCGGTTGCGGGTGTCGCGGGCGTTTCATTCGGGGTTGATGGATCCGGTGTTGGGGGAGTTCCGGCGGGTGGTGGAGGGTGTGGGGTTTGGTGGGGCGCGGGTGCCGGTGGTGTCGGTGGGGGATGTGGGGTCGGTGGATTACTGGGTGGGGCATGTGCGGGAGCCGGTGCGGTTTGTTGATGTGGTGCGGGGGATGGAGCGGCGGGGGGTGTCGTCGTTTGTGGAGTTGGGGCCGGATGGGGTGTTGTCGCGTTTGGCGGCGGGGTGTGTGGAGGGTGAGGGGGCGGTGTTCGTGCCGGTGTTGCGTCGGGGGCGGGATGAGGAGTTCACGGCGGTGGGTGCGTTGGCGCAGTTGTGGTGCCGGGGGGTGGGTGTTGACTGGAGGGGGATCCTTGATACCCCCACCGCCGGCCCCGCTGCCCTTGCCGGCACCGCTGCCCCCGCTGTCTCTGACGCCTCTGACACTTCTGACGCCTCTGACACTTCTGGTTCCGCTGCTGTTCCGGGCACGGAGGTGCCGTCGGTGCCGTCGGGGCCGGTGTGGTGGGATCTGCCGACGTATCCGTTCCAGCGGCGGCGGTACTGGCTGGAGCGGTCCGGTCCGGATGCCGGGGTCGCCCGGTCCGGGCAGGACCCCGCCGGCCACCCCCTCCTCGCCGCCGTCCT
>NZ_JAVRFH010000172.1:0-2794 GCF_031845825.1 Streptomyces lancefieldiae
GTCGACAGCGCGCCGGAGATCTTGGATCTGATCGAGCGGACATGTGCGGGCGCGAGCCGGTGACCCGTGTCGGATCACCAAGGAAACCGGGGCGACAGGAGTGCCGGACCCCGGCCCCATGCACGTCGAAACGTTGAGGAGACGGAGATGGCCAAGCCCATCGTCAGCTTGCTGGACCCCGAGTTCGTGGAAGACCCCATCGGAGCCTTCGCCAGGCTGCGGGAACTGGGGCCACTCGTGCGCGTCGGGTTCCCCGGCGGACCGCCGGTCTGGCTGCTCACCCGCAGCGAGGAGATCAAAGCGGCGCTGAGCGATCCCCGGCTGGTGGTGAACGCCGCCAACGTGCCGGGCTACGAAGGGGCCGGCATGGCACAGGAGATGCTCGCGCACCTCGGTGTGTCGGAAGAGGTCGTGGAATACCTGTCGAGCAACCTGATGCTCCAGGACGGAAAGAACCACGCCCGGCTGCGTCGGCTGGTGGCGCCCGCCTTCACCGTCCGGCGCATCAAGGCCCTGCGGCCGCGTATCGAGGAGCTCTCCGCCCGGCTCCTCGACGATCTGGCCCGCAAGGGGTCCGGTGACCTCGTCCAGGACTATTCCACCCCCTTGACGGGTGGCGTCATCTGCGAACTCATCGGGATCGACGAGGCCGATCAGCCGCAGGTGCGCAGGTGGATGGACGAGTACGCCAACGCCGACGCCGACTTCGCCTCGAGCAGCCAAAGCCTTCTGGAGTACGCCAGGGGTCTCACCGAGCGACGCCGGGCCGAGCCCAGGGACGACATGATCTCCGCTCTGGTGCAGACGAGGGACGACAACGGCGACCAGCTCAGCAATGCCGAGATCGTCTCGCTGGTGGCCGTGCTGGTGAACGGCGGATACCACTCCACTGCCCACTTCATCCCGAACGCGGTGCTCACCCTGCTGGAGAATCCGGAGCAGCTGGCCCTGCTGCGCGCCAAGCCGGACATGATGTCCCACGCGATGGAGGAGCTGATGCGGGTCGCGAACCCCATCCCGAGCGTGGGGCCGCGGTATGCGACCGAGGACATGGAGTTCGCCGGAGTCCCCATCCGCAAGGGCGACGCCCTGACCGGATCCATCCAGTCCGCCAATTTCGACCCGCGCCACTTCCAGGTTCCGGAACGGTGCGACGTGGAGCGCGTGGTCAAGCGTGGGGAGGGCCACCTCGCCTTCGGCGCGGGCCCGCACCGCTGCATCGGCGCGGCGCTCGCCAACATCGAGGGCGAGATAGCCATCGATCACCTGTTGCTCCAGCGGGACACCCTGGAAGCCACCGTAAGCCGCAGCCAGTTGAGGTACCGCGAGCTGATTCCCGGCGGCGCCCGGCTGTTCCGCTCGTTCCCGGTGCGCTTGTGAATCCCGTGCCGTCCGGCCGTTGCGGCGCACACGCCGTCACAGCCGCCCCAGGTCTCAGGCCGTCCCACAAGAGGTGATCGCTTGCGAGTGCTGTTCGCGACAATTCCGTGGAAGACACATTTCTATCCGATGGTGCCGCTCGCCTGGGCGCTGCGGTCGGCGGGCCACGATGTACGGGTGGCCAGCGAACCGGAATTCCTCGACACCATCACGGAAGCCGGCCTGACCGCGGTTCCCGTCGGTTCGGGCGAGACGGTGGAGGAGCGCATCCGCCGTATCCGGGGGGAGGACGTGTCGGGGGCGCCCGCCGCGCCGTTCTCGAAAAACTCCCTGTACGAGCTCGGGAAGGCACCCCGGCAGAGCCTGTCCTGGGAGGAGATCAGCTGGATCTACAACCACGTCGTGGTACCACAGACATGGCTGCTGAACGACGAGATGGTCGACGACCTCGTGACCTACTGCCGCTCCTGGCAGCCAGACCTGGTGCTGTGCGATGTGCTGACCTGCTCGGGCGCAGTGGCCGCGGACGTCGTCGGGGCAGCGCACGGGCGGCTGCTGTTCTGGTTCGACCTCACCCTGCGGATGCGACAGGACTTCCTGCGCGCGCAGGAGCGGCAACCGCCGGGCGATCGCGCGGACATGCTGCGCGACTGGTTCGCGGAATGGACGCGGAAGTACGGGCGTGACTTCGGCGAGGAGCTGATCACCGGTGATTTCGAGATCAATGTCATGCCCGAGAGGTACCGCCTGCAGCCCCACGAGCAGACGCTCTCGCAGCGCTATGTGCAGTACAACGGGCGTTCTGTCGTGCCGTCCTGGCTCTGCGAGGCGCCGCGCTCGCCACGCGTCCTGGTGACGTTCGGCCTTTCGTCCCGCCAGTGGGAGCCCGAGATGCCGACCGTCTCGGAGAAGCAGGTGCAGGACATCCTGGACTCGCTGGCCGACCTCGACATTGAGCTGGTCCTCACCCTGTCGAGCGAGGAACGCGAACGGATTCACAGAATTCCGCGGAACACCCGGGTCGTGGATTTCGTGCCCCTGGACATCATCGTGCCGACCTGTTCCGCCGTGGTACACCACGGCGGGACGGGAAGCTTCCACGGCCCGCTGGTGCACGGGGTCCCGCAGATCGTCATCGAGTGCAGCGTCGACGCACCCGCCAAGCGGACCGTGTTGCGAGAGGCCGGGGCGGGGATGTCGATCGCCCCGGACGAGGTTACCGGACCGCGGGTCAAGGAGTGCCTGACCCGGCTGCTGGAGGACAACGCATTCCGCGTCGGCGCCGAGCGGCTCCGGCAGGAGGCGCTGGCCCAGCCCACCCCTAACGCCCTGGTGGCGGAGTTGGAGCGCGTCACGGCCGAGCACCGCGCTCGCCGCTGAGTACTGGGCGCGAGGTGCTCGGTCGCACCACGGC
>NZ_JAVRFH010000173.1:0-2781 GCF_031845825.1 Streptomyces lancefieldiae
CTCGTTGGCTTAGACAACCCCGAGCTACCGCGAGGCCCTGCCTTCATGCACCGACCGCACCCCGATCACCCGAACAAGACCCTTGTTCGACCCCACAAACCCGCTGATCGGTAAGCGGATGACGTCTTAAGACAACCCCGAGCTACCGCGAGGCCCTGCCTTCATGCACCGACCGCACCCCGATCACCCGAACAAGACCCTTGTTCGACCCCACAAACCCGCTGATCGGTAAGCGGATGACGTCTGACACGCACCGATTCCCTTGACCCGCCTTGCTTCCCCAGCCCGGAGCCCGGCGCCAGGAGGTTGCCCGTGGAGGGGCGAACGCCTCGACGAGTCTCTCCGCCCTGTCCGGGACCTGTCCGGGACAGGGCTCTGGCCAGCACGGACAGCCCGAATCTGTCCGGGACATCCGGTTGTCGTTGTCTCGTCCCGCCTATCGTCGCCAGGCTCTGCAATGCCCAGCGGGACGAACGCTATGACTGGCGAGACACGCAACGCCGAGTAAACGGTCCGCTGGGCTTGAGACCACACTCTGCTCAGAAGGAGCCTCAATGCGAATTCATCAAGTCCTCGCGACCGCTGCCGTCAGTGCTGCCCTTGCAGTCGGGGCTATGGCCGCACCAGCCCAGGCCGGAGCAGCAGTTAACTGCGACTGGAACAAGGACGTTATGGGCGGCACCGCGATGCACTACCAGGCGGGTACTACCTTCCGCGGAGGGCCCTACTCGGAGTGCGGCGGGTACAAGCCAGCGACCCAGGGATGGGCTCAGGCGTACTGCGTGTACTACAACTATGATCGCGGGACGAAGTGGTTCTACGCCTCCGACTGGAGCGCCTGGGTCTACAGCGGGAACGTGTCCTTCCCCTACGGCGGCGAGCCCACAAAAAGCTGCTGAGTCGTCGCTGTCCTGACAACCTGTTTCTGAACTCTCCGAACACGGGTGCTCGGTGAGCTGGCATCAAACGGGTCCTGGAACGAGTCCACTGCGGTGAACTGGAGAATGATCAAGAGGCCAGGCTCCTCGGTGGGCTCCGGATGGGGGTGGTGGTGACCACCGCTGCGGCGTTCAGTCACAGCAGCTTCTGTTCGGGGAACGGTCACCGTGACCGTTTTATTCGGGGTTTATTCAAGGTACTCGCAACGCTGCGACGAGAGAATCCCACTCAGTCAAACCAAGGGAGAAACGCCATGCGAATCCGACGCGCACTCGCCGTCGCCGCCGTCGCCGCCGCACTGTCCACCGGGGTCAGCGCCAGCCCCGCCGCAGCCGCGCAGAGCAACCCCAGCCCCGGCGAGGTCTCTGCTGCCGCCTGGTACAAGACCACATCACTCGGAGGTCCGATCAGGAAGTGCTACGCGGCTACTTGCGATCAGGTCATATGGGCCGATGCTGGCCGGACGATGGAGTGGAGCCACAACGCTTACAACGCTTCCGGCAACCGCTGGTACTACGTCCACTACGTGGACGGCAACGGCACCCCCTATGACTTCTACGGCTGGATCTACTGCGGCAACGTCACCGCTCCCTGCTGAACCCCACAAGAACGCCCCGCCCCGCGATGGAGGTGGGCCCTCGACGCCCAGGGGCTTTTCGAGGCGGGGTGCCGGTGGGTCAGCCCGCGGTCGAGGGGCCGGGGCCGGCGGGCGGGGACCGGCGCCGGTGGTGGCGCCGGACCTGAACCGGTCGCGGACGCGGCGGAGGGCGGCACCCGATGTGGATGCCGCCCTCCGCCGTACGGTGTGCCGGTGGCCCCCGCCGGAGCGGGGGCCCTCCTCCATGCGTCGTCGTTACTTGGGTGTCTTGGGCTGCCAGCGGGCGGCGGCACCGATGGTGCGCGCCTCGTCGGGGACAGCTGCCCGGAGCTGTTCTAGCTAGTGTCCTGCGCCAGAGATCCGTTGGCAGAAGCGGGCGAGTGAGTCGAGGATTTCCTCGGCGGTTTTGGTCCAGGTGAACGGTGTTGGGTTTTCGTTCCATTGCTTGACCCACGCGCGGATGTCGGCTTCCAGGGAGCGGACGCTTTTGTGGGAGCCGCGGCGGATCTTTTGGTCGGCGAGGAAGCCGAACCACCTCTCCACCTGGTTGATCCAGGATGACCCGGTGGGCGTGAAGTGCAGGTGGAGCCGGGGGTGTTTGGCCAGCCATGCCTTGATGGCCGGCGTCTTGTGGGTGCCGTAGTTGTCGACGATGAGGTGGACCTGGAGGTGTCCGGGAACCTCTTTTTCGATCTTGATGAGGAACTTCTTGAACTCCGCTGCCCGGTGCCTGCGGTGCAGTGAGGTGATGACTTCTCCGGTCGCGACGTCGAAGGCGGCGAACAAGGTGGTCAGACCGTTGCGGACGTAGTCATGGGTGCGGCGCTCGGGCATGCCCGGCATCATGGGCAGCACCGGCTGAGACCGGTCCAATGCCTGGATTTGGGATTTCTCGTCCACCGACAGCACTACCGCGCCCTCGGGCGGGTTGAAGTACAGCCCGACCACGTCGTAGACCTTCTCCACGAAGAAGGGGTCCGTCGACAGTTTGAAGGTGTCCGTCAGGTGAGGCTTGAGGTGGAACTTCCGCCAGATCCGGCCCACAGTCGATTTCGACAGCCCACTGCGGTCGGCCATCGACTTGCGCGACCAGTGGGTGGCGTT
Organism: Streptomyces lancefieldiae; assembly: GCF_031845825.1. Taxonomy (NCBI): domain Bacteria; kingdom Bacillati; phylum Actinomycetota; class Actinomycetes; order Kitasatosporales; family Streptomycetaceae; genus Streptomyces; species Streptomyces lancefieldiae. The sequence continues at coordinate 2,642 of NZ_JAVRFH010000173.1, forward strand.
CTTCGGGATCTCCTCCAGCGTGCTGACCACGACCGCTTCCACCTGGTCGACGCTGATGGTGGGCGGCCGGCCCGACCGGGGCTCGTCCACCAACCCGTCCAGCCGGCCGGCCAGGAACCGCCGACGCCAATTGCGGACCG
>NZ_JAVRFH010000174.1:0-2768 GCF_031845825.1 Streptomyces lancefieldiae
TCATCAGCGCCAGGTAGGCGAGACCGAGGTCCAACGGCTGGCCCGCCTCGGCGGTGTGCTTTTTGCTCGGGAACTGGAGAACGTCGCCGCGGCCCCCGATGGCCGCGGCCGCCATGGCCCGGAGCGGGTCCAGTGCGTGCGGTGGCATGCGGCTGATCTCGAGCATCGCGATCGGCAGCGCGAACAAGAGGTGTTCGGTGAGGCCGTCGTGGAAGATCTGTTCCTTCTCGGTGCGTCGTGCAGGGGCCGGCACCGACACCACGGTGATGGTCGGTTCGGCCTGCTTCCGCAGCGGGTGCGGGGGATGGGAGCGAGTCATCGGTACTGCTTCGATCTATTCGGGCGCTGCGACGCGTTCGGGCGCCGCGACGCGGGGTGCTGCGGACCCGACTACGTCGTCAGTGGCTGACGCGGGAGCGGGCAGTCATCGTGATGGGCGGGCGAGGTGCGGTAGAACGGGGACTCGGCGAGGTCCTGGGCGCCACGCAGCCAGTCGCCGTAGTCGGCCAGGTTGTTGATGCACACCGTCGGAACGCGCGCTCCGCACTGCGGGCACGGGGCGATGGGGCTCAGGGCGAAATGCCGGGTGCTGTCGTAGGCGGCCAGGAACTCGCGGGACACGGTTCCGGCCGGGATCTGCAGCCGGATGGCCGGGCTCACTGCCCCTTCGATGAGGGGATGGAGGTCGTCGGCCTGGCTGATGACGGTGACCCACTGCCTCAGGCGGAGCACGTGGCGCAGCATGGTGCGCGCATAGCCGGCGGTGGCGAAGACGGCGTACGGAGCTGTCGTGCCGCCGGTCCGGCTCGGCCGGCCTTCTGCTGACCTTTGGCCAGCCGCGCGGAGTGCCGCGTGGTCGAGCCGGGCCAGAGCGCGGGTGCTCATCATGAACGGCATGGGCAACTCCATTGATTGAAGGGCCGGTTGCATGGGAGTTCGGTCCGGGCGCGGCGCAGTGGGCGCCGCGCCCGGGGCCTGTGCCTCCGCTGTGCTGGGAGGGGGCAGCGGAGGTCGAGCCACACGTGGGCGGCTCCTTCACAGGGCCGCCGGGCGGCGAGTGTTCACGCCCGACGACACACTCAAGGTACGGCAGTAAATCCAATTACGCAACACGAGGAGCGGAAGGCGTGGCTGATCAGGGGAGTTGCATAATTGGAAATAGTGCTGTAGAGTTGAGTCATCAACGCCGGAGAAGGTGACCGGCGAGCAGTACCAGAAAGGTGGCGAACCCGTGTTCACCACTGAGCAGAGGCCCGTTTTCGTCTATGGCACGCTCCGTGCCGGGCAGGGCAACTACTTCGGCATCCTGGAGGGCACCACGATTCAGGAGCGCCCCGCGATCCTGAACGACTACGCGATCTTCGGTTCCGGTGTCCCCTTCGCGATCCAGCGGGACGGCCGGAAGGTCGTCGGCGAGGTCATGGACGTGGACCCCGAGCAGTGGCCCGACGTGCTCCGTCGGCTCGACCGGCTCGAAGGCTACCGGGGCGAGGGTCGCAACAACATGTACGACCGCAAGGTCCGAACCGTGACTCTTGCCGACGGCAGCGAGATCGAGGCGTACGTGTACCTCGCGGGCGAGTCGTCCCGCCGCTGGTTCACCGACGCCGAGGAGATCCCCGACGGTGACTTCGTCAAGGCGGAGTCCCGGTAAATCCGCACCGCCCTCTGGGGTGGGCGGATGAACACCCCACCATGCAGTACCCGTCAGGCCGCGCGCGGCGCGGCCTGACGGCTTGAGCAGTACACCTTGGTCTCCTCGCGGAGAATCGAGGCAGAAAAGGAACAACTATGTGCGGTCTGTTCGGAGTTGTCCGAAACCAGACCTGTGACCCCACCCGCGCCACCATCATGTGCGTTGCCCTGGGCCAGCTGGCCGAGGAGCGGGGTAAGGACTCGGCGGGGCTGGCAGTTGCCATCTCCGCGACGAAGAAGCTCGACCGGCGTCCGGTCACCAACCGTCGCGACGTGACGGCGGGCGGCTGGCGGATCATCAAGGGACCGGGCCGGTTCCGGGACGTGTGGAAGCCCGCCTACAACAGCGCGCTCGACGCGGCTCCGGTCGCTCTCGGTCACACCCGCTGGGCGACCCAGGGCGGGACGACGCTGGTCAACTCCAGCCCGCTGCAGGTGGGGCAGCTCATCGGCACGCACAACGGAGACGTGGACACCTGGCCGCTCCGATCGGAATTCAGTCTCCCGCGTCCGACCGGGGGCACCGACACCGAGGTCCTGTACCAGGCTCTCGATCAGGCGGGCGGGGTCATCCTGCCCACCCTCGACGTCCTGGAGTCCGTCGTGGGCCGGGCTGCTCTGGTGTGGACCGACCGGCGCTGGCCGCAGCTGGTCATGCTGGCACGCACGGCGGTGAGCCCGCTCTCCGTCGCTGTCGACACCGAGGGGAACCTCTACTGGGCGTCCAACCCCGGATGGTTCCGCAAGGCCGCTCGCGCGGCGGACGTGACCATCGCCGAGATTCTGATGGTGCCGGAGGGCACGCTGATGATGATCGACTACTCCTCGGGCAGTCCGGCGCTGGTGGGCGACCGCCGCTTCACCGCGACGGCGCGGGCGAAGGACGACCGGCTGGCGCACATCGTCGCCTACCGGGGCTTCAGCATCGAGGACCAGATGGCCGACGAGGAGGTGTGCAGTCACCGAACGCTGCGTGAGCCCCAGCGCTCGCGGTCCGTTTCGGCGCCGCTGTGGCTGTCTCCCAGCGGCAAGTAGGTCATCGACCCGGAGGAAGAAAGGGGCCGGGGCACCCC
>NZ_JAVRFH010000175.1:0-2643 GCF_031845825.1 Streptomyces lancefieldiae
ACATGGACCTTGGGACGCAACCCGATACCCTGCACGTAGAAAGTGCCCTCCGCCTGGACCGACAGAACCCCTCAGCAAGGTTCATCGTCCCAGGTCAGGAAGGCACTTTCGCGTTTCCGCCCCAAAGCCAGGCGTACCCAAGTGAAACGGCGAGGCTAAGGGCTGTCAAGCGCGGCCAGCGACGACCGCCCGGCCTGTATCAGCCGCAGACTGTGCGGAGGTCATCCTCGTTTATGAGGCCGTCGAGCTGCGGGTTGCGGACGCGGTCGATGCGGTTGAAGAACGCATCATCCGCCAGGACATAGTTTACGGAGGAACGCACAGAGTTCGGGACGGAAGAATTGCTTGCGACGACTCGCAGATCATCCCTGTTGATCAGTCGGTCCTCGCGCCCGCTACCCATTCTGTCCACCATCGCGAAGTGGCCCTCGATGGTTTCAACGGCGATGACCTGGCTTTGAGTGCACGACCCAGCAGAGGCCGGGGTTGCCGCCATGACAGACAGAGCAAGTCCTGTAAAGGCAAGTATGGCTACGGATGCAGCCGAGCGCTTCTTGGGCATTTATTCCTCCAGTGTTGACTTACATTAAGTAAAGGCTGTCGCATGATCTGAAGTGGATGAGCGGTTAGCTTCCACTGCAGCCCTAAAAGCACACAGCCTGTAGGTAAGGCGCCTATAAGACGGCCTATGATCCTTTTCTGCCTTGATCAGGCGGCGGGCTCGAAGGTGACGACGGCTGTGATCCCGGTTGTGATACCGGCGCCAGACCTCGCAGGAGCTTGCCACGGATCGGGACCCGGATCATAGGGCCGGCGCCAGCGGGCAGTGCTCGTGCGGCGATCAGAGTGGTCACACGCCGAACGCGGTTGTGCTGATGCTTCATCAAAACCTCACGATCGTGATGGTGCCTTCGGACGCCGAAACTACGGATCCCGCAGCCCAGAATCGTCACCCGGCAGTGGACACTTCTCCGTAGCTCGCACGGGGGACGGGCCCAAGGCTTCGGCGTAGTCGGCCTCGTCCGTTTTCATCATGTGAAGCCGAGAATAGGGAGGGTGCAAGTTTGGATCCGGGTTGCCCGCTGGTGACCGGCATCGATGTTGCGGATGCCGACTAACCGCGATCTTTCGTGACGGGCGTCGGTTCTCTCTCGGCGGCCAGGGCGATCTTCGGAAGATCCACCAGGACTTGAGTCGCGCCATGCCGCGTTCGACGGGTGCCCGGGATGTGGCCAGTGCCCGGTTGACGGTCCGTTCTGGCGGGGTCAGCTGCCCGCGGGGCGGGCGTCTGCGTCCGGTGGTGACCCAGGGGGCCAGCGCCCGTGTAGGCGCGGTCGGCCAGGATAGGGATGCCCTGGCGTTCGCAGATCCGGATGATGCGGTGGGTGCGGGCGGCGGTCAAGTCGTGGCACCGGCCCAGCAGGGCCGGTGAGTGCGTTGTGGCAAACCGGATCCTGTTCGAGCGGCAGCGGGTGATCATCTGGACGGAGGTTCGGGTGTGGTCGCGGGGGGCCTTGACCCTTGATCCTGGACACACGAGACACTGGATCCTGAGGATCTGAGAACGGACATCTCGTGGTCATGAAGAACTATCCGCCGCAGTTCAAGGCGGACGCGGTCGCGCTGTACCAGTCGCGGCCCGAGGCGACGATCAGGCAGGTCGCCGCCGATCTGGGTATCAACCCCGAGACCCTGCGGAACTGGGTCCGGGCGGCCGGAGCGAGCCGACCCCGGGGGCGCCGGGCGGAGGTGCCGGCCGAGCCGCCGGCGCCGTTGGAGGCGGAGAACGCCGCTCTGCGGAAGAAGGTCCGTGAACTGGAGGAAGAGCGCGAGATCCTGCGGAAGGCGGCGAAGTATTTCGCCGGGGAGACGCGCTGGTGAACCGCTTCCAGTTCGTCGCCGACCATCAGCGCCGTTACGGCGTGAAGCGGCTGTGCACCATCGTGGGCATCGCCCGTTCCAGCTTCTATTACTGGCGGGCGACGGCCGCGGATCGGGCCGCCCGGCAGGCGGCCGACGCTCGCCTCGCTGACCGGATACGGGCCGTGCACCGCGAGTCGGACGGCACCTACGGCGTTCCCAGGATCACGGCCGAGCTCCGCGAGGCGGGTGAGCATGTCAACCACAAGCGGATCGCGCGGTTGATGCGGGCTGCCGGTCTGGCGGGCGTGCGCTTGCGCCGCAGGCACCGCACCACGGTCGCGGACCCGATCGCGGCGAAGGCCCCGGATCTCATCGGCCGCGACTTCACCGCGCGTGAGCCGAATACGAAGTACGTCGGCGACATCACCTACCTCCCGCTGGACGGCGGGAAGTTCCTGTATTTGGCCACCGTCATCGACCTCGCCTCACGCCGCCTGGCCGGCTGGGCGATCGCGGACCACATGCGCACCGATCTCGTCATCGACGCTCTGACCGCCGCCGAACGCACCCGCGGCAGCCTTGCCGGAGCGGTCGTACACACCGATCACGGAGCCCAGGGTGCATTCAACTGGTCGTCGCAACACCTCGATCGTGGAGGTGTTGGATGGGACGACCGAGGAAGTCAACGCCGCAGGCTCCGGCCGGGGCGCGACGGCAGTGGGCCGCGGACCGGGCGATGCGGGCGCCAATGCGCTCGCCCGGCCGTCCGGAGCCGTCGCG
>NZ_JAVRFH010000176.1:0-2606 GCF_031845825.1 Streptomyces lancefieldiae
CGCGCACGGTCCACCGGCAACGCCACCTCCTCCGGCAGACCCGCCAGCACCCCCCTCCAGTGCTCCAACTGACGGAACGCGACACTCCCCCGGTCCTCCACACGCCCCAGCACCTCCTGCTGCCACAGCGTGTAGTCCGCGTACTGCACCGGCAGTGGCCGCCGGGCCGGCTCCCGGCCGGTCGTGCGGGCGGTGTAGCCGTCGGCGAGTTCGCGGGCGAGGGCCCCGATCGACCAGCCGTCGCAGATGATGTGGTGCAGTACGAGAAGAAGCACGTGGTCGTCGTCGGCGACCGTGAACAGGGCGGCCCGCAGCGGAAGTCCGGTGGTCAGGTCGAAGGCTCGGCGGGCCGCCTCGCTCAGGTCGCAGGCCAGCCGGTCCGGGTCCGTGGGGACGGACTCCCAGGGGACTTCGGCCTCTTCGGCCGCCAGGACGTCCTGCCAGGGGCCGGTGTCCGACTCCGGGAAGCGGGTGCGCAGCGCCTCGTGACGCCCGACGACGTCCCCCAGCGCCCGGCGGAGGGAATCCTCGTCCAGGGTGCCGCGCAGGCGGAGCGCGAACGGCACGTTGTAAAGGGGGCTGCCGCCCTCCACGCGGCTGAAGAACCAGAGCCGCTGCTGGGCGAAGGAGAGCGGCGGTGCCTCGGGGCGGGGCATCGGGCGCAGCGCGGGCCGGGCCCGGACGGCGGCGTCGAGTCGGCCGGCGAGACCGGCGGGGGTGGGAGCCCGGAACAGGTCGCGCACGGTCATCTCCACACCGAGTGCGGCACGGATACGAGTGATCAGCCGGGCGGCGAGCAGCGAGTGGCCACCGAGGTCGAAGAAGCCGTCGTCGGTGCCGACCGCGCCGACGCCGAGGATCTCGGCGAACAGCCCGCACAGGATCTCCTCGCGCGGGGTGCGCGGGGCTCGGCCGACGGGCGACGGAGCGAACTCGGGGGCGGGCAGGCCCCGGCGGTCGAGTTTGCCGTTGGGGGTGAGCGGTAGGGCGTCCAGGGTGACGAACGCGGACGGCACCATGTGGTCGGGGACCCGTGCGGCGGTGTGGGCACGCAGGCCGGCCGGGGTCGTTCCGGGGCGGGCGGGGACCACGTACGCGACGAGGCGCCGGTCACCGGGGCGGTCCTCCCGGACCAGGGCGGCGGCCTGTCGGACGTCGGGGTGTGCGGTGAGGTGGGATTCGATCTCGGCCGGCTCGATCCGGAACCCCCGGACCTTGACCTGGTCGTCGGCACGGCCGAGGTACTCGAGGACGCCGTCCGCCCGGCGGCGTACGAGGTCGCCGGTGCGGTAGGCCCGCTCCCCGGGTGCGCCGCACGGGTGCGCGACGAACCGCTCCGCGGTGGCCGCGGGACGGTGCAGGTAGCCGAGCGCGAGCCCGGCACCGGACAGGTACAGCTCTCCCGGCACACCCGGCGGTACCGGCCGGAGCCGGTCGTCGAGGACGAGGGCGTGTTTGCCGTGGACGGGGGTCCCGATCGGGATGGGTGAACCGTTCAGGTCGGCAGGGGTGACGGTGTGAGTGGTGGTGAAGCCCATGCTCTCGGCGGGCCCGTACCCGTTGGTGACGCGGACCTGCGGGAACCGTTCGAGGACCCGGGCGACGTGGGTGACGGAGGCGGCCTCGCCCCCGGTCATGGCGGCGTTCAGGCCCTGGAACGCCTCGGGGTGCTCGTCGAGCAGGTGGTTGAAGAGGCTCGCCGACGCCTTGAGGACGGTGACGCCGTGCCGGGCGACCAGTTCCGCCATGGTGGCCGGGTCGGGGCGCTGCCCCGGCTGGAGCACCACGCGGCCACCGTTCAACAGCGGGCCGAGGAGTTCGGTGGCGAAGGCGTCCCAGGACATGGGCGCGCTCTGCAGCCAGGTCTCGCCGGCGCCGAAGGGGGCGTACTCCTGGCCGGAGAGGGTGCCGGTGAGTGCCCGGTGCGGGGCCACCACGCCTTTGGGAACGCCGGTGGAACCCGAGGTGAACATGACACAGGCGGGTGTCTCGGCGGTCTCGGGGCCGATGCGGACGAGGGGCTCGCGATCGGGAGCGGGGCCGGCGTCGGAGGCGGCGGGGTGGACCAGCGGGACGCCGGTGGCCACGAGCCACCCGGGCGCGTCCCGGGCGGTGACGACGGCGGCGGCCCGGGTCTGGGCGAGCACGGCGGACAGGCGCTCGCCGGGGAAGTCCGGGTCGAGCAGCGTGTAGGCCGCCCCGGCCTTGAGCACGGCGAGCAGGGCACGGACCAGATCGGGCCCGCGCTCCAAGTGGACGGCGACGATGTCCCCGGCCCGCACCCCACGGGCGTGGAGGCGGCGGGTGAGACGGGTGGCCTGTGCGTCGAGGGCGCCGTAGGTGACGTGTTCGTCCCCGAAGAGGAGCGCGGTCGCGTCGGGCGTACGGGCCGCCTGCGCCTCGAAGAGCCGGTCGACGCGCCGGGGTGCCGCGGTCGGCCGCTCCTCGCCCGGTACGGGGAGCAGTTGGCGCCGTTCCTCGTCGGTGAGGAGGTCGACGGCGCCGAGGTTCTGGTCGGGGTCGTGGGCGAGCGCGGTGAGCAGGACGGACAGGCGCCGGGCGAGCCGTTCCACGGTGGCGTGGTCGAAGAGGTCGGAGGCGTATCC
>NZ_JAVRFH010000177.1:0-2591 GCF_031845825.1 Streptomyces lancefieldiae
GGTGCTCGACGTCGACCTGGACGACGCCCGGCTGCGCCACATCCGGCAGGTCATCGTCTCCAACACAGCACCGCCCGTCCCCTACGAGCCCATCACCGTCCACAACCCCGATGCACCGGGAACCGGAGAGCCAGCTCGGCAGCGTCTCCGCCGCGGGCGCGGGCGCGGGGACGGTGAGGGGCAGGACGGCGAGGGAGGCGGCGGCCAGGCCGCGCAGCATGGTCTTGAGCATGAGCCGGTGATAGCGGCCACCGAGGGGGCGCTGTCCCGGGTTCCGGCGAGTGCGCCGCCCGTGTGGGTGGATGGTCGTACCGGAACCGGAGCGGCACGGTGCTCCTGCAGGACACGGCAGTGGGACGTGTGCCGCTGGTCGGCTGCCAGGGATGCGAGGCTGATCAGGCGGTACGCAATCGCAGCAGAAGGTCAGCACGCATGTTTCGCCGTACCCAGTCCGGGTGACGCTCCCGGGACGGGAGAACTTCGGCGAGCTTCAGGGCGTCGTGCCGGGTATGAGGCCGATCAACGACGGGCATGTGGCGGAGCCGGGGCTTGCGGTGGTGGAGGTCGCGGCCGCCAATGACGAGACAGCGTTCGCGGTCCAGGACCTGCTCGCCGCACAGTGGGCGATCGCGCCGGCAGACCGCACCACCCGCGAGCCCGGCGAGCCGGGTGTACGGCTGCGCTGTTTCCTGGACCTGCGGCAGCGGCCCGACTCGTAGAGGTGGAAGGGATCCGGGGTGACGTGGACGCTGCCGGAGCCGATGCTGAGCACTGCCGTACCCAGCCCTGATCTGCGGCGGGAAACTGTCACTGGCGGGAACTGGAATGCGATAGGTAGGGACTCGGACGCGGACGACACGAGCGAACCCCTCCCCGGCACAACCAACTCCAAGATCATCCCAGGCCGGTCAGCCAACGTGACAACACCGTTTCTTGGTCATGTCGTCTGCCACGAGAACGTCAGTTGCTCTGCCATCTGACGTGTCAGTCGTGCGGTACGCGGTTCGCGGGGCTCGACGTTTCTGCTCATGGCCGGCGTACCGGCCGGGGCGGGATCAGGCGCCTTGGGGGAGCCGGCCGACCAGACCTGTCAGCTTGGAGCTGTAGCGCTTCAGCTCGGCCGACACGTACGAGGAACCTTCGCTCAGTTCACGCGCCAGATGCTCCTGCTCCTTCAGGCAGGCCACCGTGGTGAAGCTGCCTTTCTCACCGTGCTGTACGACCTGTTCCCCGGCCTCGAGCACGCTCGCGCTGCCGAAGGGGTCCATGTAGGTCATCTTCGGGGTCGTGAAGCTGCTGCCGTCGTCAAGGCGCAGGGTGATCGTGAAGGTGTAGACGCTGGGCAGGTTCCCCTCGAAGGCCGTCTCCGGCCCCACGGTGAAGGCGATCCGTTCCTGCTCGTGCGGAGGAAGGGAGTACTTGAGCTTACGGATCTGCTGAAAGGGCGCCTTGGCGGTGGTGGGGACCTTGACATCGTACCGGGCCTTCACCTCCAGACCGCCCGCCCCGTAAGGGCATCCCACCCGGGTGATGGAGCTGAAGTCGAACTCCGCCTGCGACACCAGGGCGGGGTTCTCCCCGCTGTTGCGCAGGACCACGGTGACAAGCGACGCCTTCCACTGCGCCGTCTCGCCCGTCTCCTCTCCCCCGGCCGAGGTCCAGTCCGCCCGGATCTCCTCCTCCTTCGCCAGGTCGACGTCCACCACCGTCACCTCCGCTCCTGACTCGGGCCGGGGCTGGAGGTCCGGGAACAGCAGGAACACCAGCCCCAGGACGCCGCCCAGAGCGGCGATCACGCCCCCGATGACCGCGATGATCCCCTGGGGGCGCTGCAGAAAGGGCCGCTCCGGCTCCCGGACAGCGCTGCCCGTACCGGCCGACCCACTAGTCCCCGGTGCGGCTGCGGCGGGGCTGCCCGTACTGGCCGTCCTGCCGGACGCGGGCGCAGACTGGGCGGAGCTGGCAGCACCGGCGGTGCTACCGGACTCGGGTAAGGGACGCTCCGGCTCCCGGGCGGAGCCGGCCGCCCCAGCCGGTCCACAGGCCCCCAGTGCAGACCCGGGGGTCCCGCTCTGGTCTGCTGTCATGACGCCTGCCTCCCCATCACGCCCCAGCCGACGTCGCCGTATACCCATCCGTTGTTGCGGTCCACCTCCGTCCCCTCCCTGCCAAGGCGGCACCATTCTCCAAGCGCGCGGTGGAGCCCGACCGTACCCGTAAGGCCTCGCGTCCGGCACCCCGGCGGAGCCCGCCCTCTGCGGAGGGCGCCCGTGGCCGCCAGCTCATCGCCCAGCCGCCTCAGCAGTCGCTGTTGCAGGCGGATGACAGGCCGGGGCAGCGGCACCGAGGCGCGGCCAGCAGGATCGGCCGTGCCGTCGGCCGGGAATGGAGGGCGTGGTCTTCAAGCGGCTCACCGATGCCTATACGCCGTCGGTGAGGGGCTGGCAGAAGTACGAGGTCCGCGTGTCGCCGTTCCTTGAACCGTGACCCCCTATCGGTCGATGAAAAGTGACCCCTTCCGTGATCGAGTGATCAGTCTGGCTCCATGGGAGTCAGGTGGAAGAGGTGATCGGTGTGGAGGACTGGGCTGA
>NZ_JAVRFH010000178.1:0-2527 GCF_031845825.1 Streptomyces lancefieldiae
ATCCGGCCGCGCATGCAGAGCCAACAGGACCAGAGCCAGGCGATCCGACGCAGCCCCCCTCCCCCGGCGTTCCACCAGCAGACCCGGAGGCGTAGCACACTGCTCACCCCAACCCGGCGCGAACAGCCCCTCGATGAACCGCAGAAGCGTCGCCAACTCCACCTTCGACAGCGCCAACGGCGCTCCAGCGTCACCCCGGGCCTCCCACAGAGGCTCCACCCGGTACTCGACACCGGTCGGCAGACCGTCATCACCACGAAGCACCCGCGCTGAGACAGCTTCAACTTCGCGAAGGACTGGCAGAACCTCGTGGTCAACCGTCGACTCCGACACCCCGAGCCAGCGCCCCAGCTCCCGGGCAGTGATCTCGACGCGGCAGGTGCCACGGCTGGCCTTCGCCATCAGCACGAGCGCGGAAACGCGCACGACGTCCTTGCGGTCGGCGATGCGCCCATCGGTCAGCAGGGCGCGGACCGCAGTCAGCAGCCGAAAGCGCATGGCGCGCCCGAGCTGTAGGGCCAGAGTCGGGTGCGGTGACCCTGCTGAGAAGCCCGTGGCCAAAGGCGCCGGGCCTGGAGATTGAGCCTTCTTGGGTAGGCTGCTGCCTGCTTTAGGCATGACTGAGCCGACCCTCGTACGGGTAGCTATGATCTGCTCCAGTCGAGGAGTAACAGGGAAACCCTCATCGCCAACCGGCACCGCCTGGGGAGGTTGGAGGCCGGACGCGCGGCGGGTATTCAGCTAGGGATGTGGAGCGACGCTCACCTCCTCGACGCGACTGGCCCGGGATTGCGGAGTCCCGGGCCAGTTTCCGTTGCGCCCTGTTGGGCGGATTTTGGCCGATCTACTCGGCGTGTGATGGGTCTGTCAGTCCTTGGCCTTCTCCGCGACCTCGTCTGCGAGAAGGCGTCGGGTCGGTAGCTCGTTGAACCATCGACCCAACGGGGCGTAGTAGAAGGGCTGTTCAGCAAACTTGAAGAACGCAAGGGCCTTCGGCCCCGGACCGGAGACGAGTTCGCAACCCGTCTGGTGAATGAAGAGGCCCGTGTCGTCGTGCATTTCATCTGGAAGCGCAGCTCGAGCGGTCTCGATCGTTATGGCTTCCCAGACCCGGAGCCCCTGGTCCTTGTTCGCCGGCCGGCGCTCCTCGGGCCAGACAAGGCGCTTCAAGGCCCCGTAGAGGCGGACAAGGACAATGTCAGTCTCTACGGTGTGCTGGGCATCGATCACTCCTTCCTCGGCAGCGTCTCGAGCCACCTTGGGCAGGACGTGCGCTTCTTGTGCCAGGGCGCGGAGTGACCAACCGCTGGGCGCCGTGCTCATGAATCAGTCCTCGCTTTCATTCAAGAGCATCCTACTCACTGATCAGCCGTGTCTTGGTAATGACAGAACCACCGTGTGTCTGATCTTCAGGTGGAGGCTCATCAGGGCCGCCCATGAAAACCGCTTAGACCTGCGCAAATAGGGCGTCGAGACTGTAGCGGTGTGGGCGTGTCAGGAGCACGTTGGCCGTTCGGTGGGCATGACAGTGCCATTGAGGGTGAGGTCGCGGATGCGCGCGGTGTGTAGTGGAGAGGTCAGACCGATCGTCATGCCGTACGCGTGGACGCGTGTGAAAGTGCCTGACGTACCGCATGTGTGAAAGTGGGTGAATAAGTGAAATGGCAACAGAAGAGGGGTGGCCCGACCACCTGGGCCGGGCCACCCCTCTTGCGTCACCTTCAGCGAGCTGGAGGGAAGGGCCCTTCTTCGTCGGCGGCATCAAGGAAGCGATCCACCGAAGCCGAGACCACATCAAGGATGAGGCCCCCGCTGCCCGCTCCGCGCTGACCGCGTAGATGACGCTTGAGTCCCTTGAGGAACTGGTACATGTCCGGAGACACACCAGCTTGAATGCTCACGCCGGGTGGATGCTCGCCGGACCACTTGTCGATCAACCACTCGTTGGCAATGGCCGCGAGCTCCTCAGGGCTCAAGTCCTTCACCAACCTCAATGCGGCGTCGAGGTAGTGCCCGGGCATGAGATTCCGCCCAGAAGACTCGGCGTCATCGTCAGCCTTCTGGAGAAGCCTCGCCTTGGTCTCCCCCTCGATGCGGCCAGACCAAGTCGGCCAGTTGCGCTCTGTCCTGTGCTTTATGAACGAACTGAGCACGGCGGCCTGCATCGGAGGCTTCGTGTCAGCAGCCTTCCTGCGAGTGCGCGGCTTCAGAGCCGGCTCGGCAGAGGCCGCGGTGAAGCCGGGACCGTCGTTCCTGCGGCGGCCCGCAGTTGGGGGCTCAGGCGAAGCCTTCGCTTGGCCGGGTTTTTCGATCTCCTCAGCCGGCTCGGCCGCTGGGGATGCGTCCCGGACAACTGCCTCGGGCTCGGAGGAAGTCTCGTTAGGAGCCGCAGGGGTGGTTGCGCCCTCCGGAGGCTGGGACGGCGAGGGAACGACACGGGAGGCTTCAGGCGCGACGGGCGTCGGCGAGGGCTCCCCTCCATCCTGGCTGGGGAGGTGAGCTTCCGAACACAGAGTGGCGGTGGTGT
>NZ_JAVRFH010000179.1:0-2507 GCF_031845825.1 Streptomyces lancefieldiae
GACCTCTGCCCCAGCCTCACCCCACACTCTCCTTCTTCCTGGTCGTGGGTGGCTGTCCGCTCGCCCGGATGTCGCACTGTCCGTGGACAGAGGCACGCAGTATTCCGGCTACTGGGCAGGGCCGCTGATCACGACGTACCAGAGCGTGGCTACGGCGACCCCGACGAGGAGTGCGGCGCCCAGGCGCTCGTTCTTGACGGCGATCCAGACTGCTCCGCCGCTGAGGAGCAGCCCCATCGCGGTGGTCATGGTGACCACTGCGGTGGTCAGGTTGGAGGGGTCACTCACCAGAGGGTCCTTTCGGGTGGGGGAACGTGCGCATGGGGATGGCCGGATCGTGCTGGGCGGGCCGGCTCCCGTCTGTCGGCTGCCACGTCTTCAGGGAGCCTTGCGTCAGACGCGGACCGGTTACGGGTCGGTGGTGCCGGGCTGGTGCAGGGGGCGGCCGGTGTCGGGTGCAGAGCCTGGAGCCGCGGAGGATGCTGCGCAGACCAGGCAGCCCTGCCCGTGTCTTATGACGTCGGCGTAGCGGATCCGGCTGATCTGCCGGCACTTCCGCCGTCGGCACCGCACTGTCCAGGGGACCCTGCTGCCCGGGAAGCGCTCCTGCGGGATGAGACCGAGGTCCTTGAGGTGCCGTTCAGCTGCAGCCGCGTGCAGTAGTTTGCGCCGGCGGTTGTCCCCCGTGTCTTCGCTGCTGCTCTCCACGCGGCATACCCGGTGCCAGGTCAGTGACCAGAGAAGGAAGCTCTTCTCGGAGACTTCACAGGCGGTGAGGTAGGCGAACAGCTGCTTCTCAGAGGTGACCGACTGGTCGCGTTCCCGGATCCGCCACGCTGCCGAGTGGGACAGAAACCCGAACTCGCCGCGTTCCCTGACTCGCCGCTCCATCTCCCGTGCGGAGGGGCAGCCGTTCAGCTCCCAGACCCGCACGAGCGCGACCCCGAGTTCAGCAGCGTCCGTGATCTGCCGTAACGGGCGGGCCCGGGTCAGGTGCGGCTTGCGTCCGCGGCGCGACGCCTTCCGCCACAGGCTCTCGATGTGCTCCTCATCCAGGTGACAGACGGTCGCGATGGCCAGCGCCATGGGAAGTGTCGGCAAGACACGTCCGGACTCGGCGCGTTGCACGGTGCCGATGGACGTGCCGACCTTGGCGGCCATCTGTTCCTGGGTCAGGCCGCGGCGTCCACGGCCGGCGCGGAACTGGCCGGCCAGACGCCCTTTCGGGCTGTTCGGGTCGGGAATCGGCGACATCGGGCGCCCGGTGCGCGACATGCCCGTTACCAGGGTGCTCGTGCTGGCAGCTGACGTGGGTCAATGGCGGTGCGTATCCGGTATCGGCGCAGCATTCGACGCCCTCTCTTCTCACTGGCGGTGCAGGCTGTCTGCCCACCGCTGTCCGGGGTGGCCCGGTGGCTCTGGCTCCGGTGAATGCCGTCAGCTCGACGGGTGGCTCCGTCGCGCCGCGGTGGACAGCATCGTGCCAGCGATCGGCCCACGCGAAGGCCGGCCGATGAGATTTAATTCGTATCTGTCGCGTCTCGAATCAACTCCGCTGAGTGGCAAGTGCGGCCGAATGTCTGGCCAGAGCGGAACGCTCTGCTGATACCCGGAAGAAAAGAAGCAGGAAGCACCGCAGCGCGCTTCGCATTCTGTGGTGCTGAGCCGCGCACGCAAGGACCCTTTCTTCGTTCTTGTCTCACATGGGCTTGCCGTTGTACGGCCAGACTGCGACGATCCGCACATCCACTCCTTCTCACCAGGGGTGGGCCCTGGCTTCATCTGGCTCCGACCAGCGCCAAGGGACCCCGTGGCCCGGGTGGTGGCTCACCCGCCCACTCACGGTGGCCGGGACCGTAAGGTCCCGGCCACGTTCATGGAGGGGCACCGACGGACTCGCTGAGCAGCGCCTGTCCGGTGGTCGGCCGTGGCCGGGGCGGCCTCCCCACTGCACAAGGGCACTGCCGTCGGCGGCCGGGTGACCATGCCCGCTCGGAGCGGCCGGGACCGCCTTCTTCCTACCGAAACGGCCCCGGCGTCGACGACGGCCTGCTGGTACTCGCCGGGGCGGGGCGTGGGCGCGACGACCGGGGCGGCCAGCTCCTCGGCGCGGGGGCGAGGGCGGGGGTGTCCCCGGCGCTGCCTCGCCGGTTCCACCGAAGCTGATCGGCCTGCGTCGAGACGGGTCGAGTCACGTTCAGGAAACCGCAGACGTACGCCTGTCGCCCGAAGTGCGCGGTGCCGACTACCGGGGGGGCGATGTTCTTGAAGCGGGAGCCGCGTCCGCGTCGCTTGCCGTGTGGTGCGGCGCCGGGCCGGGCGGCCGGCAGGCGCGTGCGCCCGCTTGTGGTCACCGGGGCTGGTAGGCGGTGGCCAGCACGGAGACGGTGATCTGATCGGGCAGGACGCCGCCGTCATTGAGGTCTGCACCGCTCACGTGGCGTGCGCTCGGCGTCATCGCTATCAAGTCCAGGACATCCGGACTGGTCAGGGACGCAGAGTACTCC
>NZ_JAVRFH010000017.1:0-139501 GCF_031845825.1 Streptomyces lancefieldiae
CATCTTCTTCCTCAAGATGGGCAAGGAGAGGTTCGGCGAGTTGATGGGCATGGAGACCTTCGTACGAGTCCAGGACGCCACCGGCGCGGACGTACCCGAGAACGATCTCTTCGCCGGACTGCGCTGATCCACCTGTCCGGAGCGGAGCTCGGGAAAGCTCATCGGCCGCACGTTGCGATCCAGCGCGTCACACACCCGGAGACTTATCCGCGCGGGTTCCGCTCCGGCAGCCCGCGACCAGGCCGGCAGGCTCTCGCCGACGGCGTCGACGCGTGCCCGCACTGCCGTCTTTGCTGCCGTGAGTCCGTGAGACCCGCCGGGCTGGGGACGGAACTCTGGTAGCGACCGGATCTCCGTGAGGCACCTGCTTCTGGTCCGGTGGCCTGGGCACGGCGGTCGGGAAGCACGCTTCGGCCCGGCCTGTGATCAGCGGGCGCGTGTTCTGGACGGACCCAGGCGGCAGCTTCCTGCAAGGCCCGCGTCGGGCACCCTCAAGGCCGAGATCACGCAAGGCCGTCGGCGTGGCCCGATCCGGCGAGCTCCGGCGGGACCAGTCAGTGCGACGGCTGGTGCCGGCTCGTAGGCTGCGGCCATGACCGAGATCCAGACCCCGACGCCCCGCGACGCCTTCGAGATGCTCATGGCCGGTAACCAGCGCTTCGTCTCAGGTATGCCCGAGCACCCGAACCAGGACGCCACCCGCCGCGCCGCGATTGCACCGTCCCAGCAGCCCTTCGCTGTGCTGTTCGGGTGCTCCGACTCCCGGCTGGCCGCCGAGATCATCTTCGACCGCGGCCTGGGCGACCTGTTCGTGGTGCGCACCGCTGGGCATGTCGCTGGTGCAGAAGTCCTCGGTTCCGTCGAGTACGGCGTCAGCCTGCTCGACGCCCCGCTCGTCGTCGTGCTCGGCCACGACTCGTGCGGGGCCATCGCCGCCGCCCTCGCCGCCGCCGACGGTGGCCAGGTGCCCGGCGGCTTCGTCCGTGACGTTGTCGAACGGGTGACCCCGAGCGTGCTGGCGGCCCGTGCCGCCGGACGCTTCCTGGAAGAAGAGATCCTTGCCGAGCACATCGAGCACACCGTGGACCTGCTACTGGAACGCTCCCGCGTTCTGGCCGAGCGGGTGGCCGCCGGCCGTCTCGGCGTGGTGGGGCTGTCCTACCGGCTGGCCGACGGCAGTGCACAGCTCGTCGCCTCTCGCGGTCTCGATGCGCAGGTACCCGCCGCATCCTGACCACTGCCGCCCGTGGCTGCCCCGGCATGATGTGCCGCGGTCGGAGGACCGTCAACCTGTCGGAAGGTCCACGGGCACGCCGTACACGCCCATCTCCGCCGCGGCCGCGTGGAGCTGCTGAGTACGTTGAGTGCGGTGAACCGGAGGAGGCACGGACCCGGTCGAAGGAGACGTGCTGCGTCTGAGGGACGTCCGTCAGGGACCCGAGCAGGCCGGCCGTCCGAACGTCCTCGGTGTGCCGCTTCATCACCGACGGGTCCTCGACACCGAGCTGCGCGGTCAGGTGCTCGATCACCGGCCATCCCGTGCATCATGAGCCCGCAGCGCGGAGGCCAGAACGGACGCGTCGCCGACTACGAGGTCGCTGTGTCAGAGGACGGCAAGGACCGGACGACGGTGGCCAGTGACGGACGGCACGGGTTGCGCCCCGCCGTTCGGGTCACGTCAGACGGTGCCGGCACGGGCGTCCGGGGCACACTGAAGGCATGCGCCGCGAGGATGTCGACCCGCGTTTCTTCGGAGACCAGCTGGCCTACCATCGGGCGGTGGTCATCGAGCAGCCCCAGCGGTGGCTCGTAGTCGCCGGTCACGAGGCTCGGGACGACGAAGGAGGCATCGCGGCCGTCGGCGACATCCGTGGCCAGATCAGACTGACCTTCCAGCGCTTGGCCGAGACGCTGGACAGAGCGGGGTTCCGCTTGAGCGATCTGGTCCAGATCAGGATCTTCAGCGTCGACATCGATGCGGTGACCGCCAACTACGATGTCGTGCTGGACGTACCGGCCGAAGCGAACTGCCGTCCGGCCAGCTTGTTAGCCGAGGTCAGAGCCCTGTCCGATCCGCGGATGCTCGTCGAGATCGAGGGTCTCGCCGCCCAATAGGCACCGCGGAACGCCCGTGTGCGGCGCGGGGGAGCGCTCGACCGATCGCAGTCCGGCCGGAGCAGGGACGGCGTTGACGCGATTCTCGTACTCGCGGCGGGTGCCGTGGGCCGTGTGTGGGTGTACCGGCAGGCATGGAAGCGGTCTGGCATGTGGGCCCCGCTGGGTCGAGGCGAGCCCTGCGGGCCGCGGCATGCGCGCCGGCGACGCTTGAGCAGGAAAACATCGACCTGGGCGGTGTGGTGCTGCATGGGAAGCCGCTGTCCGGCCGCGGTCGGCAGTGCCGCGGACCGGCCGATCGTTGTGCCGCTCAGGCTGCCCAGCAGATAGGTGGCGCCGACCGCCGTGCCGCCGGAGATGGTGAGCCACCGCGCGGCCGAGGATGGCCCGGCGCAGGCCGCTGAACCGGGCGGGGGACATCTCGCCGACGCGGCCCCGTCCCGGTGCTGCACCTGGGGTGACTGCAAGCCCTGGCGGCAGCTCTCGACTCAGGAGCGTGGGCGGGCGCCGTGCAGCAGGGTGTCGATGATGCGGGTGGCGAGGGCGTCCGGGTCGGCGTCCGCGTTGCCGCGCAGGGATTCCCCGATGAGCGCGTAGTAGACCCGGCGCACCCAGTCGAGGTCGGCCGCTTCGTCGATGAGTTTGTCGTCCTGGGCCCGCTTCAGCACGGTGATGCAGCGGCGGGCGATGTCCTGGTGGAGGGCGACGGCCTCGCTGTCCGGGTCGGTCGGCAGCTCCAGGGCGAACGCCCAGGCGCTTTTGACCTGTAGCACGTTGGCCGTGATCCGGTGCATCGCGACCAGCGGCGGCGCGGTGTCCGGCCTGCCGTCGTCCACTGCCTGGGCGAGCCGGCGGGCGGCGGATGATGCCAACGCCTCGATCAGCGCCTGCCGGTTGGCGAACCGCCGGTGGATCGTCGTGCGGGCCACTCCCGCGGCTGCGGCGATCTGCTCCATGGAAGCGCCGGGTTCTTCGGCGAGCACCCGCTCGGCCGCTTCCAGGATCGCGCGCACGCTGCGTTCCGCGTCCGCCCGCAGTGATCGTCCCGCCGTCTCACCCATCACGCCTCCTGCTGGACCTTCTTGTCCGGGGACATCATACAACCGTGACGCGACATCAACTCGAACTGCATCAATGCTGTTGCAGTTCTTCGAGTTATTGATACATACTCACCCCAGTTACCTACCGCTAAAGGAGAAACCTGTGCACAGCACCGCCCTCATCACCGGAGCGTCGTCCGGCCTCGGCGCGGAGTTCGCCGCGCAGCTCGCCGCCCAGGGATACGACGTGGTCCTGGTGGCGCGCTCCGGCGACCGGCTTGCCGCCCTTGCCGAGCGCCTGATCGCCGAGCACGGCGTCCGCGCGCATGTGCTGGCCCAGGACCTCGCCGAGCCGGACGCGGCCCGCCGCATCGCCCACCAGCTGGACGCATGCGGTCTGAGCGTCGACCTGCTGGTCAACAACGCCGGCTTCGGGACGTGCGGCCGCTTCGAGGAGATATCCGGGGCCCGCGACCACGACCAGTTGATGGTCAACGTCGTCGCACTCGTCGACCTCACCCATGAACTGCTGCCCGGCATGCTGGAGCGCGGCCGCGGCTCAGTCCTCAACGTCGCTTCCAACGCGGCCTTCCAGCCTTCCCCGTACTTCGCCGTCTATGGTGCGGCCAAGGCGTTCGTGCTGAACTTCAGTCTTGCCCTGCGTCAGGAGTACCGCCGACGTGGCATCCGCGTGCTCACCTTGTGCCCCGGCCCCGTCGAGACCGCCTTCTTCGACGTCATCGGCACCCGCCGGGCGGCGGTCACCGGCTCCATGACCACACCAGAGCCCGTCGTACGCGCCGCGCTGCGCGCACTGGAGCGCGACCGTGGCTATGCCGCCCCCGGCCTCGGCAACGCCCTGGCCGCACACCTGACACCCCGCCGCCCCCGGACCCTGGTCGCAGCCCTCGCCGAACGCGTCACCCGCAAGGTCCTGGCCACTGCGGCTGCCCCCTCGGCGTCACCGCAGCACGCCGCATGAGAGCCTCAACCGCCCCATCGGCGCCGCCTCGGCGATGCTGCTCGTCGGCACCTCGACCGCGGTCTCCGCCCCCAACGTCGGCTATCCGGTCTTCACCGGACAAGCCTTGTGCTATGCGCTCGCCGCGGCGATCCTGCTGGCGGTCGTAGGCCACCGGCGCCTGCCCCGCGTGCGCCTGACCGCACGTGACGTTCTGCTGCTGATCGCACCGGCCACCACAGGCCTGGCGGGGTTCACGTCTTCCTCGTCGAGGCCACCCGGCACGCCGGGCCCGCCATGACGGCCGCTGTGGTCGGAGCAGTCCCTCTGGTGCTTGCCCTCGTGGGGCCACTGACGGAACGCCGGCGCCTGCGCCCCGCACCGTCGGCGCCGCAGTCGGTGAAGTCCCGTCCGGAGGTGACGACGGCTCCCGCGGGGCCGGGGTCGAGGCAGGTCACGTACGGGTTGGGCGCGAAGGGGACCAGCTCCGGGCCCAGGAGATCGCCTGCGACGTTGCGCCCGGCGGATTTGCCCAGAGGGACGGCGTGCCGGCAGCTCTGTGTCGTCAGGTGGCCGGGCTCGGCCTCGACGGCGGCGTGTCACCGGCGGTGAATACTCCCGCGACGCCCTTGACTTGCAGGTATGCGTCGACGACCAGCCGTCCGATCCGGTCCCTCTCGCCGGGAATGAAGGCGGTGAGGGGGCTGGAGGTCATGCCCGCGGTCCACACGGCGGTCGCGGCACCGCACCGTCTCACCGTCCGACAGCGTGACCGTGCGGCCGGATCCGCGCCCGGCGCGGCTGCCATCGCCGTGACACCTTCGCTGACGGCGCCGAGCATCCGAGGCAGCGCCACGCGCTCCTCAGCGGAGAGGCCCGCGGAGATCTCCGTGATCACTTCCGCGCGAGCGGTCATGGCCAGCTCGTTCGCGCGCAGGCCCGCTGCGGTGAGGTACACCAGCCGAGCCCGCCGGTCCTTGGGATCCTTGTCGCTCCACCGGGCCATCGCGTTCCAGACCATCCACCAGCTCGGTGATGGTGCGCGGAGCAACCTCGAACGCCGTGGCCAGCGCTCCCTGTCGCATCGGGCCCGGTACCAACGCTCCGAGCACCCGCTTACGGGCGACCGACACTCCATGAGTCCTCAAACGCTCGTCCAGTGCCCTCCGGATCTTCGTCACGCAGGTCAGCAGCTGCTCAGACAGCTTCCAGATCACCTTGACAGGCCGCATGAGCCCCGGCTTCCTGAACGCATCGCCGTCCACGACCTTGCCCGAGACCGGTCCGGTAGCCCGACGCCGGAGCCCACCCGCCGAGGTCTTCGACGGCCCACAGCTCGCCGAAGCCGTAGGCGTCTGCTTCGCGCGCGAAGGCGATGACATCGGCGGCACGGATGTCGTGGCGGAGGAGGACGCCGATCGACCCGTGTGCGTGCTTCATGGATGATCTCCGGATCTCACTGGGGGCCGAGAGGGCCGTGCCGGACATGTACCCAGGGGGCGGGGGCGCCGGAGACGGTCAGACGCGCACGGAGTCAGTGACAGGTGTGCGGGGACCGGCGGCAGGGGCCATGAAGACGGCTGTGGCGACGAACGCCAGCACCACCACCATCGCCGGACGCAGTCCGTAGTGATCGCCCAGGAAGCCGAGAGCGGGCGGCCCCACCAGGAAGGCGACGTAACCGATCGTTGCCACAAGACTGACACGGGCGGTCTCGTCGGGCCCCGAATCGCCTGCGGCGGACAGGGCCACAGGGAAGCCCAGGGACGCGCCCAGACCCCAGAACAGGACGGCGGCCGCGGCCACGGCGGAGCTGTCGGAGAAGATGACCAGGGACAGGCCGACGGCTCCGGAGATCGCGCTGGCCCGCACAACGGCCGCACGGCCGTAACGGTCGAGGAAGAACGTGCCGCTGAAACGCCCCAGGGTCATCGCCGCGGCGAACCCCACGTAGACGAGCGAGCCCGCCGCCGCGTCGAGCCCGTGGCCGTCGACCATGAGCAGCGGCAGCCAGTCGTTGGCGGCCCCCTCGGCGAGAGCCATGGCCAGGACGATGGCCCCGATCAGCAGGAGTCTGCGGTCCCTCCACACCTGCGGCCTCGAAGGCTGTGTCGGCCCGGAGGCAGGCGGTGCGGCGCGGATTCCAATCTTGGCGGGGACGGCGCCGATGGCGTACGCGAAGATCGCGGCCGCCACTACGGCCACTGCCGCCAGGTGCCAGTGGGCGGGGAAAGACGCGGCGGTTGCCGCCATTCCGGCCAGGCCGCCGATCACGGTGCCCAGGCTGAAGCACCCGTGCAGCGTGGGCAGAACGGCCGTGCCGGTGATCCGTTCCACGTCGGCGCCGTCCACGTTGATGGCTACCTCGCCCGACCCGATCCCCGTGCCGAACACACACAGACCCGCGGTGACCAGGGGCGCGGAGGCGAGGGCGCTGCCGACCCCGATGATGGCCACGCTCGCGACGACCAGCAGGGTCGCGAGTGCGGTTACGGGCCTGGTGCCGAACCTCGACACGAAGCGGCCGGAGCACAGGATGCCGGCCATGGAGCCGACCGACAGCCCGAAGAGCACCAGTCCCATCTGCCCGGTGGACACTCCCAGGTGATCACGGATGTCCGGCGTGCGCGTGACCCAGGAGGACATCGCGATGCCGTTGAGGAAGAAGAACAGGAACAGCGCACGACGGCGTCGGCGTACGGCGCGGTCTATCAAGAAGGGGCTCCGCTGGCATTCGACAGAATGGACAGGCAGGCAACGAGTCCGCGCACCCACCGAGTATGCACAAATGTACACACCGGATGAATGTTCGAGAAGACAAGGCAGACAACGGCGATGACAGGCAGCACCCGCGGCCCCAACGACCCCCGACGCCGCGAACGCATCCTCGACGCCGCGCTCGACGTCATCGCCGAGCACGGCGCGATCAAAGTGACCTTCCGCAAGATCGCCGACGCGGCCGGGGTACCGCTCGGCTCCCTCACCTACTACTTCGACGACATGCAGCACCTGCTCGCCGACGCCTTCACCCGGCACGCCGAGTCCGTCTCCACGCGCTACGGAGCCCTCCTGGAGGCCGCCCAGTCACCCCGGGAAGCACAGGAGGCGGTCGTCGAGATCATCTGCGGCAAAGTCTGGGGAACCGACCACAACCTCCTGCTCAGCTACGAGCTCTACGCCTTCGCCACCCGGCACCCCGAAGTGCGCACTGTGATGAGGTCCTGGATGCAAGCCAGCCGGGACTCGCTGGCCAGACACTTCGACCCCCTTACCGCCCGGGCCCTCGACGCCCTGATCGAAGGACTCTCCATCCACAACTCCGTCGACCTCCGGCCCACCGACCGCGCGGAAGTGGCCGCCATCGTCGACGCCGTCGTCGACCGGCACCGCTGAACCTGGCCGGTACCTCGAGAGGCGAGCGGCCGATGGCGACCCACCCGTGGCACGGCCCCCGCGCGCTGTCGTGCCGACGCGGGTGCCTTCCGTGGTTGCCTTGGGTCTCGCGGTCAGCGGATCACAGGAAGCTCCACAGGTGGTCGTCAGTGCCACTGTGACGGTCTCCACCGGCCAGTGCCCCGTCTGACGGGGCGTCGGCCCTTCAGTGTTTCCCAACACCCCGCGTCGAGTACGAGCTCACCCCGCTCGGGGCGACGCTGATCGAACCGACCGTAGGCGGGGGCCGGTCGTGGGCGCAGCCGAACCCGGCATCCCGCCGGAGCCGGACCTGCCCGACGAGCTACGCCATGATCATTGGCCGCCGGCCGGCACGAGTATCCATCGACGGGCGTGGGTCCGCGCATCCACCCGTGACCACTCCACCGCACCGCGTCCACCCGGCGCGCACCACCGAGCCTCCGCCAAGTAGGTCATCTGCCAGCGATTGGCTTGGAGGTCTGTCAGGAAGAGCAGGGCGTCTCGGAGGCAGTCGACGGGCGCCGCAGTGACCATGGCGCCGACAGCCGAGCGGCATGGATCAGCCCAGCGATGCGGTTGCCGCACGCAGGTCTTCCAGGGCTGCCAGTGCGTGTGGCGCGAGCCCTTCCGTGTCATCACGATCGCCTTCAGACCACTGGGCGTATCCCCGTTTGAACGCGAGGACTCCCAGCTCGCCCGCGAGGTGCGCGGTCGGCTCGGCGACGCCGCGGGCGATGAGCGCGGCTGTCATGGCGGCCGCGAGACCGACGCTCTTGAGGGCGTCGCGCTCTTGCAGTTCGGTGCTGGCTGCCACGGCTGCTTTGAGGCGGGGGCCGAGTTCGCGGTTCGCTGGGCCCATGACGCTGGACGCGCGCTCCAGGCCGGCTGCTACCGCCTGGAGCGGGCTGGCGCTGGCAGGGGCCTCGGTAATGCCATCGGCGAGCAGCCTGCTGAGCGTCTCCTGGCCGGCGACCAGCAGCTCGCGCTTGTCGGAGAAGTGCCGGAAGAAGGTGCTCTTGGTGACGCCGGCGCGCTCGGCGATCTGCGTCACCGTGGTGGCGTCGTACCCCTGCTCGGTGAATAGGTCGACGGCCGCAACGACGAGTCGCTGGGTCGCCCCCGGTTGCCATCTAGCCATGCGACCAGGATAGGTGATGGGACACCTGTCCCGTCACCGTGTAGGGTCAGTGATGGGACAGGAGTCCCATCACTTTCAGGGAGAGCTCATGCATGTCTTCGTCACCGGCGGTACGGGCACCATCGGCTCCGCCGTCGTCGCCGAACTCCTCGGCAACGGCCACACCGTTCTCGCACTGGCTCGCTCGGACGGCTCCGCGCAGGCTCTTGAAAGCGCTGGTGCCAAGGTGCTGCGAGGAAACCTGGCGGACCTCGATCTCCTGCGGTCCGGCGCAGGGCAGTGCGACGGCGTGATCAGTCTGGCGTTCGGACGCGACTACAGCAGTCCGGACGCTCTCGCGCAGGCCATCGCTGAGGAGAGCGCCGCTCTCGCCACGCTGGGGCAGGAACTCATCGGAAGCGACCGCCCGATCGTCACGGTCTCCGGGACGCCCTGGGTGCCGGGACGCGCCTCCACCGAGGCCGATCCGTTGCCGACCGACGGACCGGTGGGCGGTCGGGGCCGTTCGGTCAACGCGCTGCTGGACCTCGCCTCGCGCGGTGTGCGCAGCATGGCTGTCCGCATGCCGCGCACGGTCCACAACGAGGGCCAGGGCGGATTCGCCGGCCTGTTGACCGATCAAGCGCGCCGCACCGGGGTGGCCGGCTACCCGGGCGACGGCACCCAGCGCTGGCCGGCCGTGCACGCGCTCGACGCAGCCGTCCTGTTCAGGCTGGCCCTTGAGTCCGCACCTGCCGGGACGGCCTGGCACGCCGTCGCCGACGAGGGCGACGCGGTGCGGGACATCGCCACAGTCATCGGCCGGCGACTGGGCCTGCCGGTCGAGGAGGTTCCGCAGGAGAACTTCGGCCCGTTCGGCCCGATCTTCGCCATGGACCAGCCGGCGTCCAGCACCCACACCCGCGATGCCCTCGGGTGGCAGCCGACCCGCTCCAGCCTCCTCGAGGACCTGGAAACCATTCAGCCCTGACACACACCGGTTCCAGGGGACCGGACGGGGGCGGCTCAATGGGGCACTGGCAAAGGACCGGTACGCCCGGTACCGGGGCACTCCAATTCGTCGTGGGCGACTGCCTGCTGAGCGGATCCCTCAGCGAGCAGGGCAGGCCGGAGGCAGGTGGCGCGGGCCGGTCGGTGCGGAGTTCGGTGAGGAACCGCCAATTCTTGAGGTGGGCGAAGCCGGGCTCGACCGGTGCGCGTCCGTTGGTGAGGACGCGGTTGGCGATCTTCTGGCCGGGGTGCGCTTGTGGGCGCGGGTGGCGTGGAAGCCGGTGACGATCACGCGGTCGAGTACGTCGTTGACCAGACCGCGGAAGCCCAGGTCCGCCAGGGCCCCGAGGCCGGCGGCGCGCAGGTGGGCCAGGAGGTGGTCGTGGCGGGCGGCGGTGGTGTCGTGGGTGCGGCCGGGCCGGGCGGCGGATGGGACCGCCGCAGGCTTGGGTGACAGCGGGGTTTATACAGCCTGGGCTGCGGCTGGGGTCATGAAGGTCTCGTACTCGACAGGGCTCAGTCGGGCCAGGCGTCTCTGGCCGGCGACGGTGGTAGGTGCGCTCGATCCAGGTGGTCGCGACGCTACGCCGACGGTCCACCCTCCGCCGGTGTGGAGCGCCGGGCCCGGGGCGCTGTCCAGTGGTGGCCCAGGGCCAGCAGGCGCAGCGCGACAGCGCCGAGCGCGGCCAGGGTGCCGGCCCATGCAGTGTATTGACCCAGGTGCAGCAAGACGGCGGTGACCGCTGAGCCGGCCAGAGCGGGAACGGCGTAGATCTCCTTGTCCCAGCGCAGGATCATGGGGGTCTGTCCGGCGAGCAGGTCGCGCAGCAGGCCGCCACCGACGGCCGTGGTCACGCCGACCTCAAGCACAGCCTGCCCAGACAGCACCGGGCCCGGAACCAGACCGAACTCGCCGCCGAGACCCGCCGCGATGAGTTTCTGATCAACAGGGGCCAGCTCGGCCGACAACTCGAACGAACTGCGCAACACAGGATGCGCGGCAAGAACGACGGAGAGGGCGCGGAGAAAGTGCTCTCTTCTCAGAGGCAGCCCACAGGTCAGTCGATTGCCTCAAAAGTGATCGGAAGGGATGCAAGGAAGCGGAAGTTGATGCTTTCGAGCCACTCGGGCTGCGCCACCTCGCACTTCCAGTTGGTGGTCCGACGCAGCAGCGCCCGCAGTGCGACATCGATCTCGGTGAGAGCTAGTGAGGCGCCCAGGCAGTAGTGGATGCCGTGCCCGAACGACAGGTGATCAGCGGCCGGTCGGGAGACATCCAATATGTCCGGGTCGGTGTAGCGGCGGGGGTCACGATTCCCTGAACCAAGAACCAGGGTCACCGACTGGCCAGCTCGGATCATGTGCTCACCGAGGTCGATGTCGGCGAGCGCCTTCCGAGTGGTGAACTGGACCGAACTGTCGTATCTCATCAGTTCGTGCGTGGCGGGTGTAATCAGCTCAGGATCTCTGCGCAGCCGCTGAGTTTGCTCGCCGTTGTTCAACAGGGCGAGGACCGCGTT
The DNA here is from genome assembly GCF_031845825.1 of Streptomyces lancefieldiae. Lineage (NCBI taxonomy): Bacteria > Bacillati > Actinomycetota > Actinomycetes > Kitasatosporales > Streptomycetaceae > Streptomyces > Streptomyces lancefieldiae. The sequence continues at coordinate 11,179 of NZ_JAVRFH010000017.1, forward strand.
CCCGATCAGATGTGTGGTAGTCGCCTGCCCCGCGTCGATGAGCAGCAGGAGGTTGGCGAAGACTTCGTCCTCGGTGTAGTCGGCTGCCCGGAGTTGGGGACTGATCATCCGGCTAAAGAAGTCGTCGGCCGTGCTGTTTCGACGAGCGGTGGCAGTGCGGTCGAAGGACTCCCTCAGTGCCTGTATCCGCGCGTTCTGGGAGTCGGACTGGGTGAAGAACTCATGCAACAGCCCCTGCCAGCTCTCCAGGAGGTGGGTGGCGTCGTCGGATACGCCTGCCAGTTTCGCGATGACGCCACGGCTGAGCGGTTCCGAGAAGTCGTGAATGATGTCCATGCGCCCGCTCGGCAGGACCTTGTCGAGCAGTTCGTCGGCCAACTCCTGGACATGGAATCGTAGTTCCCGGGCGAGGCGGGGAGAAAGGCTCGGCCTGATCAGTCGGCGTAGCCGGGTGTGATGCGGCGGATCATTGAACAGCATCATGTCTGACAGTGTGCGAGCCAGCAGTGCAACATCGCCACGGGCCTGTTCGGGAAAGCTCTCGTAGAAATCCGATATTCTGGCTACAGAAAGACGCCTGTCCTTCGAGAGGTCGAGGATTTCTGGATGGCCGAACACCGCCCAGGTCTGCATCCACTCATCCCACTGCACCGGTGATTTTGTACGTAACTCGGCATAGAATGAGTATGGCTCCGCTGCATGTTCGGGATCGAGCAGGTGAGAAAGATTCGTCATATGGGGAGTGCGCATGGAAGATCCTCCAGTCCACCGCATCGAAGAAATGACTCTGCGTCGAATATTGCTGTAACGGAATTCCCCAGCATCGGCCTGACGCCGGCGGTCGAGCCGGACCACGAGGTACGGGACAGCGCCTGGATCGCCGAACAGTGTCGTCCAGTAACTCAAACGAGGTGTTCAGTTCGGACAGGGCCGGCTGGCCACCCGCCATAGCCTGGCCCGCCCGGAAAGCGAAGGCAGCGTGATCGTTGCTTCGCACCGTATCTGCTCGTAGTCAAGAGTCAGGTTGCCGCGAGCGCATAGAGTACCCGAAAAAGTACCGGAAATCGTGCTGGTAAAACTACTGGCGCTGTGGTTGATTGGCACCGTCAGCTCCGTTCCACCCAGGGTTTCAGGGAAGAAGAATCGGATGAAGTCGCGGGCGATCCATATCTTCGCGATATGGTTGGGACAGTATTGCGTCTCCCTCGAACTCCGATTCTGTTCCAGCCCGCCGGAACAGCCTGATCAAGCGGCCGGATGGAGTACTGTTCTTCACCGTTCACAACGATCGGATATTTTTGGCCTTCTTGCTCGCGCACACCGGATCCTCCCGTTACAGCCCGCCGGATTGTGAATAATATACGGGAGTTAAGCACTGTGCCGGCGATAGAATATCGAGACAGGCTAGCCATGTCCGCGAGCTGGCGTCAAGTGTCGCCAGCAAAGCACGGTTGACAGTTATTGCGCTCTTCTGGACACATATTGCGCGCCGCCTCGCCGGCCCTTCTTGCGGCATTGACGCTGGGGTGAACGGATGCCAGAGTGAATCCTCTCCGGTCTGAGCGGAGTTCAGTGACCATCCGATGAGCGTGTACTGCCCATGTTCGCCCACCACTCTTGTCCGTAGGAATGCAGTCTGTTTTCGGGAGTTGATACCGGTAGTACCTGATCCGTTGGCACGCTAGCCGGGTTGTGGACTGAACTGCTTGGACACACCGATGCCTGTTGGCACGCCATGATCCGAGCAGCACCAGCCGAGAATTAGTGTGGGAATCCTGATGACCTTGCCAGAACAGAACTTTGTGTCGAACGCTCCACACGAGGAGCTCAGCCCAGTCCATGCAGTCGTGGCCCGGATAGCCGGCAGTGATCCGCTGAGGGTCGCCGTTCGGAGCAGGGGCACCGAGCTGAGCTACGGCGAGCTCGACGCTTGGGCCAGACGCATCGCAGCGTCTGTCCGTGCGGCAGGTGCGGGCAGAGGCGAGCGAATCGGTGTGCTCGTTGAACCTTCGAACGCGATGATTGCCGCCGTGCTCGGAATCCTGTACGCCGGTGCCGCGTACGTCCCGGCAGACCCGGCCCACCCTGATCAGCGGATCGCTGATGTGTTCGCTGACGCGGGCGTGTCTGCCGTGATCGTCGCAGACGGCACGTCTGACCGACTGCCCACGCTCACATGCCCGGCCATTCGAGCGGAGGACGCCCGAGAAGGAGAAGGGACCACGGCGGCGGCAGTCACGGTGACACCCGATGACGCCGCCTACATCATCTACACCTCGGGCAGCACTGGCGAGCCCAAAGGCGTCCTGGTCGAGCACAGTCAGCTGTCCGCTTCCACTTGGGCACGCCGCGCGGTGTATCCCGGCGCTCCAGTCTTCTTGCTTGTGTCCCCCTTGGCCTTCGATTCCTCGGTTGCCGGGGTGTGGGGGACCTTGACCGCGGGGGGATGCTTAGTCGTAGCTGCATCTGATGAAATCCGCGATCCTGAGCGGCTGGCCCGCCTGGTGGAACGCTGGCAGGTGACCCGGCTGCTGTGTGTACCGCTCCTCTACAGCGCACTGCTAGACGCGGCGACACGGCAGGGCCGGCGGCTGGATGCGCTGGATACGGTGATCGTGGCCGGCGAGTCGCTAGCTGAGGCATTGGTGGAACGCCATTTCGCCTTGCTCGGCCGCACAGTCGCCCTGGTCAACGAGTACGGCCCGACCGAGGCCACTGTATGGGCTAGCTTCCGCCGTTATGAGGCCCCTGGACCGATATCCATCGGCGGGCCGGTGCCTGGTGTCCGCCTATACGTGCTGAATGAGGAGCTGGAGCCGGTCCCACGCGGTGTAAGCGGCGAGTTGTTCATCGCCGGCGCAGGGGTAGCTCGAGGATACTTCGGCCGCCCTGAAGCGACTGCCCAGGCTTTCATCGGCGACCCTTTCACCGACGTCGAGGGTGCCAAGATGTACCGCACGGGGGACCTCGCCCTGTGGAACGACGATGGTGAGTTGGAATTCCTCGGCCGCCGCGATCAACAAGTTAAGATCCGTGGCCACCGGATCGAGCTCGGCGCAGTCGAGGCTCATCTGCGTACTGCACCAGGGGTCAGCGAGGCCGTCGTGGTGACGAACGTGGAGCGGACCCAGCTTGTCGGGTTCGTCCTGTCGCCTCCTGACATTTCTCCAGAACCAATCCGCGAGCATGTGGCCCGCAGGCTGCCGCAAGCCATGGTTCCGAACTGGATTCATGTGCTCGATCGGTTTCCTGTGACTGTCAACGGCAAAATCGACCGAAAACGTCTTAGTGTGCTGGCAGAAACCTATCCGGACTCCCAGACAGAGGATGTAGCCGCCGCCCCCACGGACGACACGACGGGACGGGTGTCGGCGGCGTGGGCCGAGGTGCTGAAGCGGGAAAACGTTCCGATCGAGGTGAATTTCTTCGATCTGGGCGGCCACTCGGTCAAGCTCTTTGAGCTTCAGAACGCCCTTGAGCGACGTACGGGAGTTCGGCTCTCGGTTGTTGCCCTGTTCTCGCATACCACGGTGGCGGCGCAGGCAACGCTGATCCGTGACGGCGTGCCCTCGGACGTTGGTTCGGCTGTGGTCGGGCGAGCGGCATCGGCCAGGCGCGCTCGCGCGCTGCGAGCACGGCGCCAGCGTTTAGAGGGAGGGGAGCGGCGGTGACGGTGGAGTTGACCTGCGGATCGGCCTCCGTGTGTCGGATGAGCGCCCCATCACATTATTCGGGCACAGTATGGGCGCCTTGGTAGCCCTGGAGACTGCCCGAGTCTTCCAGGCGGGCGGCACCCGAGTGGCGCATCTATTCGCTTCGGGCACCCGCAACGCAGCCAGCTACCCGCCGCCCGCCGCCCGCCGAGGCCGAGAACGACGCCGAGGACTGTTAATGGACACCCTGGTCGGGTTGGGAGGCACGGGCCCGGAGTTGGCCGCCGACCGGACTTTCAGAGATCTGGTTCTTCCCTACGTCCGCAGCGATGCCCTGATGTTGGACACCTATGGCTTCAGCATGGAGCCGCAGTTGCACTGCCCCGTTCCACAATCGTCGGCGACGAAGACGAGCATGCGGATCGCCGACCCTGGCACGAGCTAACCACGGGGGCGTTCTTTGAGCACCTGGTGAGGGGAGATCATTTCTACCTTCATTCAGAACCTCCATACGCTCTGATCCGGAAATCCCTCAACGTCAAGATAACCAGCCGGAAGGACTCTCTCTCATGCAGGCTAATAGGGATGTAACCCTGACATGGGAAAATCCGTAGTGGGGTGCGAGGCAAGGGAACCGGGGGCTGATGTGACGCAGGAAGACGTTCGATCGGCGCTTTCCGATCCCGTGCCCGCGCACTTGATACCGTCGCCCATCGTTGTCCTCGACTGCATGCCCATGACGACGAATGGGAAGGTGGACGATACTGCGCTGCCCGATCCCCCCTCCTCGCGCCCCGAGCTGAGCCGGTCGTACACGGCCCCGGACAGCGCGGCCGAGCGGCGCGTGGCCCGGGTGTGGCAGCAGGTGCTGACCCCGGACCGGGTCGGCTTCCACGACAACTTCTTCGACTTGGGCGGCAATTCGATACGGCTGCCGGCCGTCCACGCGGCGCTCCAGAAACACCCGGAGTACCAGGACTTCATCACCCTGACCGACCTGTTCCGGCACCCGACGGTGGCCGCCGTGGCTGCCCATCTCGACCAGACGGCCGAGCAGGAGGCGGCCCGGCGCGGCAGCGACCGCCGGGCCGCCCTGCACAAGCTCCGTTCCAGGAAGGGCACGACGCGATGACGACCGAGGAAGCCACACAGCACGACCTTGAGCAAGCGGTGGCCGTCGTGGGGATGAGCGGACGTTTCCCCGGCGCCCCCGACCTCGACGCCTACTGGGCCAACCTTCGCGACGGCGTCTGCTCGCTGTCCGAGTTCACCGAGGAGGAACTGCTCGCCGACGGGGCTGACCCGGCCGAGCTGCGCAATCCCGCGTTCGTCCCGGTGCAGGGGCATCTCGCTGACGCGGACCGCTTCGAGGCCGAGCTCTTCGGCTTCAACCGCACCGAGGCCGCCGCCCTCGACCCGCAGCACCGGGTGCTCCTGGAGACCGCCTGGTCGGCGCTGGAGGACGCCGGGTACGCCCCGCTGAACGCACCGTTCCGCACCGGCGTCTACATGAGCGGCAGTTCGACGGAGCACGCGCTGGCCGCCGAGACGGACCCGGCGCTCGCCGCGTCGATCGGCGCGCTCCAGATGCGTATCCTCACCGACCGCGAGTTCCTGGCGCCCTGGATCTCCTACCGGCTGGGCCTGGACGGGCCGAGCATGATGGTCCAGACGGCCTGTTCGTCCTCGCTGACGGCGGTCCATGTTGCCGTCCAGGCCCTGCTGCTCGGCGAGTGCGACACCGCACTCGCGGGCGGCGTCGCCATCGGCGCCCCGCGCAAGGAGGGCTACGTCTACTACCAGGGTGGGACCTCCTCCCCCGACGGCCGCTGCCGCCCCTTCGACGAGAAGGCGGCCGGCACGGTGCCGGGCAGCGGGGTGGGCGTGCTGGTGCTGCGGCGGCTGGAGGACGCACTCGCCGACGGCGACCCGGTGCGCGCGGTGATACGGGGCACGGCCGTCACCAACGACGGGGCCGGCAAGGTCGGCTTCACCGCTCCGGGCGTGGACCGGCAGACGGCCGCGATCACCGAGGCGTGGACGGCGGCGGGGCTGGAGCCGTCGGCGGCGCAGTACGTGGAGGCGCACGGGACCGGGACCGAGCTGGGCGACCGGATCGAACTGGCGGCGGCGAGCGCGGCGTTCACCGCCCGAGCCGGCCTCGAAGGCGGCGTCGGCATCGCGCTCGGTTCGGTGAAGTCGAACATCGGGCACGCCGACGCGGCGGCCGGTGTGGCGGCGCTGATCAAGACGGTCCTGATGCTGGAGCACGCCACCCTGGCCCCGACGGTGAACGTCACGAGCCCGATGGCCGCCCTGCGGGACTCGCCGCTGCGGCTGGTGACCGAGACCCGTCACTGGCCGTGCAGGCCGGACCTGCCCCGGCTGGCCGGCGTGACGTCGGTCGGCATGGGCGGCACGAACGTGCACGTGGTGGTGGAGGAGGCACCGGCACGCGAGCCGCGCGCGAAGGCCGACGCCCGCCCGGCGGTCCTGCCGCTGTCGGCCCGCACGAGGCATCAACTCGCTCTCGCAGCATCACGTTTGGCGGCACGTCTGCGCGAGGCCGACGCCCCCGCCCTCACCGATGTCGCGCACACCCTGCGCACCGGCCGGGTCGGGATGCCCGTGCGTGCCTACGTGGTCGCCGCCGACGTGCAGGAGGCGTCGGACAAGCTCATGGCACTGGCCGAGGGCCACCCGGATCCGGTGCGGGATCCGTCGGGGGAGGCGTGGCTGCGCGGCGAGGAGGTGACCTGGCCGACGCTCGACGTCGAGGTGCGCCGGGTACGGCTCCCGTCGTACCCGTTCGCGGGCGAGAGCTACGGCGCCCTGACGCTGCGCGGCCCGGCTGCTCAGGCGCCGGCCGAGAGTGCGGCGCCCGCACTGGGGAGGGAACTGGAGGCCAGGGTCGCCGAGTTGGTGATCGAGGCGCTGGATCTCGACGGGCCCGCCGGTCTGGAGAAGACGTACCTCGAGGCGGGCGGCGACTCGCTGACGTCCGTGCATCTGGCCGGACGGCTCCGCGACGAGCTGGAGATCGACGTACCGATCGAGCTGTTCCTGGAACCGGTCACGCTCAAGGAGATGACGGTCCGCATCGTGGAGATCAAGGAAGGGGGCGCGGGCGCCGGGCGCCCTGCTCGCCGAGGTACGGCCGTGTGGCGGCCCACCTTCGCCTCGGTGCACGGCGAGGGCGTGACCGAGGTCCACGCGAAGGACCTCACCCTTGACAAGTTCCTCGACGCACACATCCTCGCCGACGCCCCCGCGCTGCCCCGCGCCGAGCGGGAGCCGCGCACCGTGCTGCTGACCGGCGCGAACGGCTACCTCGGCCGCTTCCTCGCCCTGGAATGGCTGCGCAACCTGGCGCCGGCCGACGGCCGGCTGATCGCCCTGGTGCGCGGCAAGGACGCCACCGCGGCCCGGCAGCGGCTGGACGCGGCCTTCGACAGCGGCGACCCGGAGCTGGTGCGGACGTACGAGGAACTGGCCGCGGTCCATCTCGAGGTCGTGGCGGGTGACATGGCGGAACCGCGGCTCGGCCTGGACGAGGCGGCCTGGGATCGGCTGGCCGACGAGGTCGACCTGATCGTCCACGCCGGTGCGCTGGTGAACCACCTCCTGCCGTACCCGCACCTCTTCGACGCCAACGTCGTCGGCACCGCCGAACTCATCCGGCTGGCCCTCACCCGCCGGGCGAAGCCGATCACCTACATCTCCAGCGTCGGGGTCGCCGACTCCTGCCGGCCGGCCCTCGACGAGGACACCGACGTCCGCGTCGCCATACCGGCCCTGAACGTCGACGGTGGCTACGCCAACGGATACGCGACCAGTAAATGGGCCGGCGAAGTGCTGCTGCGGGAGGCGCACGACCTGTGCGGACTGCCGGTCACGACCATCCGGTCCAGCATGATCCTCGCGCACAGCCGGTACGGCGGACAGCTCAACGTCACCGATGTGTTCAGCCGCCTCCTGTTCAGCGTGCTCGCCACCGGGGTCGCGCCGCGCAGCTTCTACCGTGCGGACGGCGAACGCGCCCACTACGACGGCCTGCCGGTCGACTTCACCGCCGCCGCCGTGGTGGCGCTGGGGGGCCGCGGCACCTCTGAAGCCCCGTCCGGATACCGGACGTTCAGCCTCGTGAACCCCAACGACGACGGCGTCTCCCTCGACGCCATCGTCGACTGGCTCGCGCAGGACGGCCACGCCATCGAGCGGGTGGACGACTACGCCGAGTGGTACCTGCGGTTCGAGGCGGCGATGCGCGCCCTGCCCGAGGCACAGCGGCAGTACGCGGCACTTCCCATCCGGCACGGCTTCAAGGAGCCGGAGGACCCGGTACCCGGATCCGTCATCCCCTCCGACCGGTTCCGCGCCGCCGTCCTGGCCGGCGCGATCGCCGGGCACGGGGACATCCCGAGCGTCACGCGCGACCTCGTCACCAAGTACGCCCGGGACCTGAAGAGCCTGATGACAGCGGGGCGCCCCATGGACGGCGGCCACGTCAACCACTGACGTGCCGCCCGGGACGGCCGGAGCTGTCCGTCTACCCCAAGGCACGCAGCATGTGCGGCACGCGCCGGCCGGACTGGATTGCCTGTTCGAGGACCTGCTCGTGGAGGCCGAGGAGCGCGGCGAGTTGCTGCCGCACGCGGTCCCCGCGGAGATCGCACGGCTGGTCGTGGGCGCCTGGACCGGAGTGCAACTGGTGACCGAGGCGCGGCTGGAGAGCCCGGGCCTGTCCGAGGAGATAGCGCGGCTCTACCAGTTGATCCTGCCGAACGTCGCCACCATCGGCGTCCTCGCCAAGCTGGACACCTCCCCTACCGCGCGAAGCGCCTGCTCGAATGGGCGCCCTGAACGCTCAGTCGGAGCTGACCTCCACTGTCAAGGTCGACTTGCAGCCCTACAGCAAGTCAACAGCGCCGCAGTCAGTTGCTGCAGCACCTGGTGGAGATGGCCGGGGTGCTGCTCGTCGGCCGGGGTGGCGCCCGGCTGCTGCAGATCCTGAAGGGCTGAACAGTGCCTTCGTCACGGAGATTCCGATCGTCGACTTCCTGGCCGACTCCTCGGTCTTGACCGACGCCCGGCTTAGCGGCCGGGCGCGAACCGTATCGGCAGAGCCTTGATCCCGTATACGGGGGTCAGATCCGGAAACCATTCGATCGCCGCGTCATCGGCGACGGTGTAGTCCGGTATCCGGTCGAACACCTCCTCCAGCATCGCCGTGAACATCTCTCGCACCATGGCCGCGCCCACGCAATAGTGCTGGCCGGCGCCGAAAGCGAGGTGGCGGCCAGCGTCGCGGTTCAGGTCGATCCGGTCCGAGTCCGGGAAGACGGAATCGTCGCGGTTCGCCGCGGCCCACCCGAGCAGCACCTGCTCGCCCCGGGTGATGCGCTGCCCGCCGAGTTCGACGTCCTCGGTAGCAATCCGGCCCGTGCTTTGAACGGGCGAGACCCACCGCAGGAACTCGTCCACGGCGGTGCGGATCATCGAGCGGTCGGACATCAGCCGGGACCGCAGCTCGGGCTGATGGGCGAGGGTACGGAGCGCGATCGCGGTCAGGCTTGACGTCGGATGGATGCCGAGCAGCAGCAAATACATCATCGAGATGATGTCATCGTCCGGTACCGGTGCTCCGTCGACCTCACGGGTCGCCAGGTGCCCGAGCAGCCCCCGCTTGTCGCCGTCCCGTTGCGCGTCGAGTGCTTCCACCAGCTCCAGGCAGATCAGTTGCGCGCATTCGCGGGCTGTCGACGGATCGTGCGGAGCGGCGAAAAGCGCCCGGTAGAGCAGGGAGTCGATGTCGAACCACCGCTCCTCCGGCAGTCCGATGTCCCGCATGGTCAGAATGCTGGGCAGCTTCTCGGTCATCGCCAGAACGATGTCACACTCGCCGCGCTCGATCACCTCGTCGATACAAGCCGCCGCCAACTGCCGGACCTCGCCGGCGCGCGCGGCGACCCGCTTCGGGGAATAGAACACGGAGATCAGCTTGCGGTACTTCAGGCACTCCGGCGAGTCGAGTTCCAGCGGTATCATCCGGTTGCTCTGCCCGAGTGAGGGAATGGTCACACCCTGCACCGTGCCGTCCGCCCTGTCCTGCGCGGTTTGGAAGGTCCGGGCATCGCGGGCCGCCGAGGAGACCTCACGGTGGCCGGTCGCGACCCAATAGCCGTCCCAGGCGCGGCTCCACTGCACCGGGCAGGATTCGCGAAGTTTCGCATAGGTCGGAAACGGATCCACCGCTATCGCCGGGTCATGGCTGTCATAGTCGAACCCTGCTCGCATGTCCACCAAGGAAATCACCTTCGCTGTCACGGAGTTTGCTCGGAATCGCGCTCCGTGACCTTAACAGCCGAATCGACGACGGCAGATGACGCAGCAATATTGATCGAGTATTGGGCAACGATCGACAACAGTCGATTCTGGGTCTTCGGCTTTAGCCTCGATTTTTCGGTGGGGTTTGGTCGTCAAGGGCTTGCCGGGAAACAGGTCGTGGCCTCCGGCTGCGAGACACTTTGTTCTGCTATGGGGAGACCGGAGGGGATCGAGGCCGTCCTGGCTACGCAGGTCCAGGTGTTGTCGCCGCATCTGGACGAGCGTCAGCGTCGGCTGGCCATAGGGGCGGAAGCGCTGTCGCTGGGGCATGGTGGGATCAGGCTCGTCGCTGCCGCGGCCGGGGTTCGAGAGGGCACGGTCTCGCGCGGAGCGGCTGAACTGGAGTTGGGTCATGCTCTGTTGGGGCGGCTGCGTCGTCCTGGCTGGGGGCCGGAAGAAGGCTGTGGACCTTGAACAGCGTCGCGCCCTCGGCCCGGGCCACCTCGGTCAGCGCCGTGTGCAACCCCTTCGTCCACGCCGAACGTGATCGTGCCGCAGACCCCGTCGGACACCGGCCGATGCGGCCGGCCCACCGGCAGCCGCAGCTTCTCGGGCATGCCGACGTAGTCCGCGTAACTCACGGGAAGCCTCGGCGTATCCGGTGTGACACCGCGCCGTCGCGCCGCGTAGGCGCGGGAGGGGTAGCGGGCGAGCAGCTGGCGCGACCAGCCGTCGCTGACCATGTTGTGCATCGAGAGGAGGAGTACGTGGTATCGCGGCCCGAGCGCGAATAGCCAGGCCCGGAAGGGCAGTTCGCCGGTCAGGGCGAACGAGCGCGCGGACGCCTCGTACAACGCCTTCCGCAGCTCTGTTCCGGCCGGCTCCCGGTACCCCAGCACCATCGCGAGCAGCCGGCGACGGTACCGCACGACGGCGGGGTCATCGTGATCGACGACTGTGGGGACCGCAAGGACGGCACGGCCACCGCGCATGTGGGCCGGCAGTGGCCGGGCCGACTGGGCAAGACGGACAACGGCATCGTCACGGTGACCACGGTGTGGACCGACGGCCGCGTGTACTACCCGCTGCACGCACAGCCGTACACGCCCGCCCACCACTTGACCCGCGACCGGTCTGTCCCGGCCTTCCGCACCAAGCCGCAACCGTCCGCCACCCGCGTGGCCCGGGCCGAAGAGGCGGGCTTCGCCTGCCGGGCCGTGGCCGCCGACTGCGCCTACCCGGTCAGTGACGACCAGTACCTCGCGCTACGCGAGGCCGGCCCGCCCTACGTCGTAGCGCTCAAGCCGCACCACGGCACCTGGGAACGGGCCGACAGCCCTGCGGTGAAAAGCAAGCCGAGACCGATCCAGTACTGGCCCGACATCGTCGAGGGGTGCCTCGCCGGACATGCCTCACACTCAACCGCCCTGACCTGCAACACCACTTGAAGATCGGTGGTGTCTGGAGCGTGTTGCTCACCACGCTACGGAAGCCCTCTTCCTCCTCGATGTCGGCTATCGGCAGATGGGGCACCCGACTCATCGACGCATGGGCAGCAACGCAGATCCCGCAGCGGGCAATATCTGTCAACTGCCCGTGTCGGAGAGGACATACATTGCTCCACAGAAGACCTCACACCCTCGATCTGGGAGTTTGAGGAATCACAGTCGTTGGACCAGAAACGCGAGATCAGCATCTCTGCCGAACTGAATCTACTTACCTCTTGTGATCTCTGTATGGGGTCGCGGTTCTCGGGTCGCGCGGACAAGGTTCTGGAGAACAATGAATTTTGATGGGGCATTGCTCGAAGACTGGATGCGCGACCACTATCATGACGCTGCGATAGACATCGGGTCGAGTGGGGTTCTTGACTACTCGCTCGGCCAGGTGCGACAACTCGCCGGCATCGAGCCTGGTGATTTGGACGAGATCGTTTTCCGGGACAGTCCGTGCCTGGGCCGGGACGACCTGCGCGAGGCCATCGCCTCGCGCTGGGGAGACGGTGACGCGCGCAGGGTGATGCTCACGCACGGTGGCAGCGAGGCCATCTACGTCGCGCTCCAGACCCTCCTCGAGCCAGGTGACCAAGTCGTCGCCCTGCACCCGGCCTACCACTCGCACGTATCCGTCGCAGAGTCCATGGGGTGTGAAGTTCTGCGCTGGCGGCTGCGCGAGGAGGATAAATTCCGGCCTGACGTGGAAGAACTTGCGAGGCTCGTCACTGCGCGCACAAAGGTTATTGTGGTCAACTTTCCGCACAACCCGACCGGCGCGACACTCGACCTTGCGGGTTTCCGTCGCCTGCTTGAGATTGCTGACAATGTTGGCGCCTATCTCCTGTGGGACGGTGCTTTTACGGACCTGGTCTACGGTGACGCACCGCTGCCGGACCCCGGACTGACCTATCCGCGCACTGTGTCGATCGGAACCTTTTCAAAAGCTTTTGGTCTACCCGGCATGCGTTTCGGATGGTGCATGGCCGACCCGGAGCTTCTGCGGGCGATGACCAACCTGCGCGACCGCATCACCCTCAGCCTCTCTCCGCTTCTCGAGTACATAGCGCTGCGCGTCGTGCAGCGTGCAGACGTCTTCATCGCTCCCAGGCTGAAGAACGCCAAGGCCAACCGACGCCTGTTGGCCGACTGGGCCGCGCGGCACGAGGATCGTGTCGACCTACCGCTGCCCCTCGGCGGGGTGACGGCGTTCCCGCAACTACGCCCGTGGCGGGACACGACCGAGCTGTGCCGTCGGCTGGGAGAGACCAGCAACATACTGCTCGTCCCCGGCCGGGCATTCGACCACCCGCGCCGCGTCCGGCTCGGTTTCGGCGGCGATCGCAGTCAACTGAGCAAAGGTCTGGACATTTTGGGCGCTGAGTTCGCCGCGAGTCCCCAACCGTGAGGCGGAAAGGAACCCTGACGAACATGCAGAGCATTGAACTCTCAGACATTGAGTTGAAGACAGTCAACGAAGTACTCGCTTCGCTCACGGCGAAGTTCCAATCGATCAGTGACCCGGAGTTCGTCCGGCAGTGCGCTGTGTACGCACACGAGCTGCCGCAGCGGCTGCGGGCGGAGTTGAACGCGTTCCGCCTGGAGGCTTCCGGTGGCGTGCTGTCCATCCGCGGCTTCCGGATTGACGACGTCGCCATCGGGCCCACTCCCGAGCACTGGCGTTCCCACGTTGGCCGAGCGTCCACGCTTCCCGCGGAGGTGTACTTCATGCTCTGCGCATCCCTGCTGGGCGACCCCATCGCCTGGGCGACACAGCAGGACGGCCGGATCATGCACGACATCTTTCCGATCAAGGGTCACGAAAATGAGCAGCTCGGCTCTGGCAGCGAAGAACTGCTGACCTGGCACACCGAGGAGGCCTTCCACCCGCTGCGGGCCGACTACCTCGGCCTGGCCTGTCTACGCAACCACGACCGGGTGGCAACGACCTTCGCCTCGGTCGACGACCTCGAGCTCACTGGTGAGATCAGGGACCTGCTGTGTCAGGAGCGGTACCCGATCAGGCCCGACCGCTCGCATCTGCCGCACCACGACGAAGAGGACCGGGAGATGTCGACGCGCGAACGCGAGCTGCTCTCGCGCAGCTATGAATGGATCATGGCCAAGGACAGCGAGCCCGACCGAGTCGCAATCCTCTTCGGCGACCGCGAAGCACCCTATCTACGCATCGATCCATTCTTCATGGAGGACGCATACGCCGTCCCGGACAGCGTCCGCGCAATGAAGGCCATCGTCGCGGAGGTCGATCGCAACATACGAGACTACGTGCTCGAACCGGGTGAACTGCTCTTCCTGGACAACTACAAGATCGTGCACGGCAGGGTGCCATTCACTGCCCGCTTCGACGGCACGGACCGCTGGCTCAAGAGGCTGAACGTGGCGCGCGACCTGCGGAAGTCGCGCGATCGCAGAATCAGCCACGACGCGCGAGTGATCCATTGACGACCTACAGAGCCTCGGCCCCTCGCGGCCGGACGGACCCTACCTGGAAACGACTGGGAGACGTCAGTGTCGACTACCCAAGACTCTGCGATGCAACCGAAAGACAGCCAGAACCGCCGCGTTGACAGCGATTTCCCCCTTTCCCTGGCACAGGAGCGGATCTGGGTCTCCGAGCAGCTCGCCGATGCGGGCTCGCACTACGGGGCCCCGGTTGTGTTCGCCCTGCGCGGCGAGTTGGACCCCGGGCTGCTCGAGGTGGCTCTGACCCATATCGTTGAACGGCACGAAGTGCTGCACTCTGTGGTCTCCATCGCGTCTGGCTCGCCCCGGTTCGTCGTCGTCCCCGCACGCCCCGTACGACTCGATCCACAGGATGTGGCCTCGGAGCAGGAGATGACTGAGCGGGTGAGCGCCGCGACGGCAGCTCCGTTCGACCTCTTGCATGGGCCGCTCGTGCGGTTCGGCTTGTACCGCCTTGGTCCCGCGGATCACCGCCTGCTGGTGGACATACATCACCTGATCTTCGACGGAGTCTCGGCCGGCGTGTTGGTCCAGGAGCTTGCCGAACTTCTTGCCGCGGGGGCCGAGGGCCGCACACCCGAGCTCCCCGTGCTGCCTTTCGCCTACGGGCAGTACGCCGTTGCGCAACGGCGCTCGCTCGCCGAGGGCCTGTTGGACAGTCAGGTCGAGCACTGGTGTACTCAGCTCAGGGACGCGTCCTTCACACTTGAACTGCCCACCGATTACCAGCGTCCCTCACGCATGAGCTTCCATGGCGCCAGCCACTCCTTCACATTGCCGGCTTCGCTGGGCGTCGAACTCGCGGAGGCGGCCCGCCGCTGGAGCGTCACCCCCTACGTGGTCATGCTCGCTGGCTGGGCTGCCGTTCTCGGCCGCTACGCAGGCCAAGAGGACCTGCTGGTGGGCACCGCCATGGCCGGCCGGACCGAGCCGGGCACCGAGGAAATGATCGGCATGTTCGTCAATGTCCTGGCCCTCCGGGTACGCCCAGAGCGAGGTCAGACCTTCCACGGCCTGGTCGACCAGACACGCCGGGCTTCCATCGAAGGTCTCGCCAATCAGGAAGCGCCGATCGAGAAGGTCATCGAGCGACTTCGTACGCCACGCGACCCGAGCCGCAATCCGCTGTTCCAGACGGCGTTCATCTACGACGAGGCGCTTGAGGAGTCCATACACGTCGCGGGACTGACCATCGAGGGCGCCGCACCGCCACCGCGCACCGCCAGCAAACTTGACCTGAGTATCGAGGTCGTTGAGCGGGACGGCCGACTCGAAGCGGAAATCGAGTACGCGACCGACCTGTTCGCGCCGGAGACGATCCGCCGCATCGCGACGCACTACACCACCTTCCTCGCCAACGCGGTCCGCTCGCCGAACCGACCGCTGTGCGAGATTCCACTGGCCTCAAAGGAGGAGCACGCTCTGCTGGCAACGCAGCAGAGCGGAGACGGCGCGTCATACGATCCTGTCGTCCTCCCCTCGCTCTTCGAGGCCCAGGTCGCGCGGCGCCCCGACGCATGCGCGGTCTCCTGCGGCGAAGCGCGGTGGAGCTACCGACAACTCAACGAGCGGGCCAACCGGCTTGCCAGAGCCCTGGTTGCCCGCGGAATGGGACCCGAGAAGCTGGTGGGGGTCGCGTTGCCCAGCGGCCCGCTCCTCGTCCTGGCCATCCTCGCGATCAGCAAGGCGGGTGCCGCGTTCCTACCGCTCGACCCGGCCTATCCGGCCAAGCGAATCGAGTACATCGTCGGCGACGCGCGCCCCGCCCTGCTGCTGACCGATGCCGCCGGCGCCACGGCCCAGCCCTGGACGACGCCGATCCTGGTCCTCGACGAACAGCAGACCGGGCGTGACGCGGACGCGGACGCATCGAACCTTTCCGACGCACAGCGGTCGCACCCACTCACCCTCGCGCACCCGGCATACGTCATTTACACCTCCGGTTCGACCGGGACACCGAAGGGCGTGACGGTCACGCACGAGGGCCTCGCTGGGCTCTCCGGCGCGCAGATCGAGGCATTCGGCGTACGGTCCGACAGCAGGGTCCTGCAATTCGCCAGTCCAAGTTTCGACGCCTCCGTCTCGGAGCTCTGTATGGCCCTGCTCAGCGGCGCTACGGCGGTGTTCGTCCCGGGCCTTCACGATTTCGTCGGGGGTTCGTTCGAAGCAGTGCTTGTCCGAGAGACCGTGACGCACGTAACCCTGCCGCCCTCGGTACTCGCCTCGCTCTCCCCCGACGAGGATCTGCCCGCGGACCTGACCATCGTGGTTGCCGGGGAAAGCCTGACCGCCGACCTCGCCGCACGCTGGTCCGGCCGTTGCAGTGTGTTCAACGCTTACGGGCCTACCGAGGCCACGGTGTGCGCAACGCTGATCGGCCCGTTGACGGGGAACGAGGGGAACGAACCGCCACCCATCGGCCGGCCGATCGCCGGCACCCAGATCTTCGTCCTGGACGAGGGCCTGCAGCCGCTGCCGGTGGGCGTGGCGGGCGAGCTGTACCTTGGCGGCGCTGGGCTGGCCCGCGGATATCTCAGCCGACCCGACGTCACTGCGGCCAGCTTCGTTGCCTGTCCCTTCGGCCCGGCCGGGGGGCGGATGTATCGCACCGGAGATCGGGCCCGCTGGCGCAGCGACGGGAATCTTGAGTTCGTCGGGCGCCGGGACGACCAGGTCAAGATGAACGGCTTCCGGATCGAGCTCGGCGAGATCGAGAACGTGATCGCAGCGCACCCAGATGTGGAACAGACCGCCGTGGTGGTACGCGAAGACAGGCCGGGGCTGCGGCAAGTCGTCGCCTACGTAGTGGCCCAGGCGCCCAACGAGGAGATCCTCGCCCACGCCGCGTCACAGTTGCCCGGTTACATGGTCCCGTCTGCCGTGGTGCGCTTGCAGAACCTGCCGTTGACCACGAACGGCAAGGTGGACCGGCGTAACCTGCCTGCTCCGGACGACCGTACATCTGTCCCCGATCGCAGCCCGGGCACCGCGCGCGAGCAGCAACTGTGCAAGCTGATCAGCGAGGTGCTGGACCTCTCTGCGGTCGGCGTGGACGAGAGCTTCTTCGAACTCGGCGGCCGGTCTCTGCACGCGGTGCGTCTGCTGAGCCGGATCCGCAGTGTCATGGGTGTAGAGATCGGTATCAAGGCCCTGTTCCAGGCGCCTACCGCGGCGTTGCTCGCGGCGCAGATCGACTCTGGTCAGGTCGCCGTCATCACCCGGCCGGCACTCCTCCCGATGGTCCGCTGACCCACGGCACAGAGCAGTAGGGATCTTGATGATTGTGTCAAGCCGTTTGCATGACCGATCGGACCGAGGCGAGCAGCCTCTTGTCGGGCGGCACCGCGCGCTCCGATCCTCCCGAAGCGCCAACATTATGTGGGACCAGTCATGATCCCTCTGTCGTTTGGTCAGCTCGGACTGTGGTTCATCCATCAGATGAATCCGGGCAACTCGATATACACCATGCAGCTCGCTTCGCGGCTGACGGGGCAGCTGGACCGCACAGCCCTTGAGGAGGCATTGCGGGACGTCGTGCAGCGACATGAATCGCTTCGCACGGTGATCCGGGACGGTGAGGGCGGGCCGCACCAGGTTGTCCTGGACATCTCGGAATACGCGGTGAGACTGGAGTACGAGGAGCTTGCCGAGCAAGACGTGTACGAGGCGATGCACGAGGCCTCGGAGCACCCGTTCGACCTTGTGCACGACCTGCCTCTTCGGGCATGGCTGTTCGCACTGGGGCCGCAGGAGCACGTGCTGCTCATATCGATGCACCACATCGTCAGCGATGGCTGGTCGCTCGGGCCGCTCACCCGAGACCTCGCCCGTGCCTACGCGGCGCGGCGCCGTGGTGCCGAGCCGAATATGCCGCCGCTGCCTGTCCAGTACGCCGACTACGCACTCTGGCAGAGGCGGTTGCTGGGCCGCGAGGAGGACCCGGACAGCCTGGCGTCGAGACAGCTCGCGCACTGGCGTTCGGTGCTCGACGGCATTCCCCAGGAACTGCGGTTGCCGGTGGATCACCCGCGCCCACCGATGTCCGACTTCGCCGGGGGCACCATCGAGTTCACCCTCGACGCCGATCTGCATACGGCACTGGCCGAGGTCGCCCGCACCGAAAGTGCGACCATGTTCATGGTATTGCAGGCCGGGTTTGCGGCGCTGCTGAGCAAGCTCGGTGCGGGCGCCGACATTCCGATCGGCTCACCTGTGGCCGGCCGCATGGATGATGCGCTGACCGATCTCGTCGGGTACTTCGTCAATATGCTGGTATTCCGCGTCGACGTCTCCGGCGACCCGAGTCTGCGAGACCTGGTCAAGCGGGTCCAGGCCGTTGCCCTTGATGCCTACGACAACCAGGACATCCCCTTCGATCGCCTGGTCAGGGAACTCAATCCTGCCCGCTCGCGGACCCGTCACCCGCTTTTCCAGGTGATGTTGACCCTGGAGGACAACACCGACGCCGGGCTCAAGTTCGACGGATTGACCGACGTGCCCGTGGACATCGACGCCGGCAGCTCCATGTTCGACTTGGCGTTGAGCCTGCGGGAGAACTTCGGCCCGGACAAGGAGCCGGCCGGGATGGATGCGTTCCTGGAATACCAGCTCGACATGTTCGAACCGGAGACCGCACAGCACGTGGCCGACGGTTACCGGCGGATGCTGGCCGCTCTTGCCGTGGACCCGGATGCGCCGATCAGCACGGTCGACGTGCTGCGGGTTGCATAAGTTCCCTATTGCCCATGAATTCGGCACGCATATCGAGTTGAGCGGCCGTTGACGAATGATGACAACTTACCTAGGGGAGTGAAAGCAGTGGCGAATCCGTTCGAGGACCAGGACGGCGTGTACCTGGTGCTGGTCAATGCTGAGGGACAACACTCGTTGTGGCCCGCCGCCATCACCGTGCCCAAGGGCTGGACCGTAGTGCACGGCGAAGCCGGGCGAGAGGACTGCCTGCAGTACGTGAAACGGAACTGGACGGACATGCGGCCCAAGTCCCTGGTCGAGGCGACAACCTCTTGAGGGCCCCCTCGGTATGGACCGCCGCCCGACCGGACCCGAAGAAACCATCACCTAGCCCTCGTGTCGGGACCTGAAACCAGCACGCGCGGAAAGAGACGCAATGAGCGATGTAGAGGTCTCCGACAAAAAAGGACGCCGAAGCAAACGCAGAAGGCTGCTGACTGACCGAAACTTCACCTGCCTATTGGCCGCCCGACTGGGCTCCAGCATGGCCAACGGCTTCCTGCCGGTCGCGGAGAGCTTCGGTATCCTCCACACCACTGGTTCTGCGAGTGACCTCGGCCTTGTCCTCGGAGTCCAGGCGGCGGTTTCGCTCGCCTTGTCGCTGTTTGCCGGCGTCGCGGCGGACCGCTTTCCGCGTGCCGCTTTGCTCATCGTTTCGTCGATCGTACGCCTGGCCGCGGCGGCGACCTTGGCGATAGGGCTCCTCACGGATACTGCGACCCTCGCCTGGTTCTTCGCTCTGGCCGTCGTGTATGGCGGCGCTGACGCGCTGTTCGGTCCGGCCAGCATGGCGATCATGCCGGACGTCGTTGCGAGAGAAGACCTGGACGAGGCCAATGCGCTGGTCGGCGCTTTTTCCTCGCTGGCTTGGACGGTGGCCCCTGCGGCGGCAGGACTGGTCGTGGCGGCGTACGGTTCGGGAGCCGCTTTCCTGGTGGAGAGCGTGCTGATGGCTTTCATCACTCTCTGTCTCATATTCGCCAAGATCCCCGCCCGGGGAGAAGTCGAACCGGATCACGAAGGCGGAACGCTCACGCAGCTGAAGCAAGGCTGGCGGGAGTTTCGAAAGCGCCCCTGGCTATGGCTGCTCACCTTGCAGTGGACGTTGTTCTCGCTGGTCCTGCTGGCTCCCCTCGCGGTCCTCGGCCCGTTGGTGGCCGACACCCATCTGGGCGGTCCCGCAGCTTGGGGTGTCATCGGCACCTGCATGACCATCGGTGTGCTCTGCGCGGAGTTCACCTCCGGGCGGATCAAGCCGAAGCAACCGGTGGTCTTCATAGCGTGGCTGCCACCGCTGATCGTCTTCGAGGCGTTGGCCCTCGGCTCTGGCGTGCCGACGGTGGTGGTGGCGGGTGCCGCAGTACTCTCCGGCTGCGCGATCGGCCTGCAAGGAGTGTTCTTCCAGACCCTCATGCAGCGAGCCGTACCGAGCGCGGTACTCGGCCGGGTGGCCGCCTTCGATCTGATGGCCTCGGAGATCGCCCAGCCGGTCGGCTTCGCCGTAGCCGGCCCTCTGGGCATCATGTTCGGCCTGCGCCCGGTGCTGGTGGGCTGTGCTGTGGTCGCGGTGGTGGGCACGGCACTGTTCGCCCTTGCCCTGACCAAGGTTGAGCAACCAGAGCTACAGGTGCAGAACGAACCGCACGTGCCGGACAGCGGCAGTGAGGCGACGGTCAGCTGAGCGGTACTCGACTGCGGACGAGCCTTTGACGAAGCCGGACCACCGCGGCACGAAGGAATCAGGAAGATGATCTACAAGGACAGATTGGCCATACCCGGTCCGACCCCGCTGCCCCCCGCGGTCATCGCGGCGGCGACGCATCCCATGGTCGACGAGCGCACCGTGGACTTCGCACGCATATTCACACGCATCATCGACGGGCTCAGGCATGTGCTCGGTACCGCGGGGGACGTGCTGGTCTTCACGTCAAGCACCACCGGTGCGTTCGAGAGCGGGGTGCAAAACCTCTTCAGTCCAGGGGAAAAGGTACTCGTGGTGGACAACGGTGCCTTTGGAAGGCGCTGGGTGGAGCTGTGCCGCGCTTACGGCCTCGAGACCGTCGTGCTCGACGTCGCGCCGGGTTGCGAGCCGGACCCTGCCGTTGTCGAAGCCTGTCTGGAGGCCGACTCGCAGATCGTCGCGGCGATCGTCGTGCACTGCGAGACCTCCACAGGCGTCGTCACCGACCTTGAGGCCTTCGGGCGAGCGACTCGCAACGTGCTGACGATAGTGGACTCGGCCTCCGGGGCCGGCGGCTGCGAAATGCAGGCCGACGCGTGGGGGTTGGACGTCGTGGTCGGCGGGACTCAGAAGGCGCTGATGGCGCCGCCAGGGGTCTCTTTCGTCTCGGTCAGTGAGCGCGCCTGGCGCCGGCACGCCGAGGCCAGGCACATGCGGTACTACTTCGACTGGACGATCACGCGTGACAGCCTGAACCACTCCATCCCGCGTACCCCCTGGACGCCGGCGGTCGGCGTGCTGCTCCAGTTGTCCGCGGCGCTCGAACAGGTACTCGCTGAAGGCATGGAGCGGCGCCACCGGCGGCATGCGGAGCTCGGCCGGATGGCCAGAGCGGGCTTGCGCGGCCTCGGACTCCGGCTGCTCACCCCAGAAGTGGCGCGCAACGGCATCGTGACGGCCGCGTTCACACCACCCGGAGTCGGCGCTCAATCTCTGGTCGATGCGGTGGTCGAGCACACAGGAGTCCAGCTGACCACCGGCAACGGAGAACTGGCCGACCAAGTGGTGCGGATCGGTCACTGCGGCCACGTCGACCCGCTCGACCTGGTCACCGCGCTGGCCGCACTCGAGACCGGGTTCGCAGCCCTCGGCGCCCCGGTGCTGCCGGGCAGTGGCGTCACGCCCGTGGTGAAGCTGATGGCAGAGCAGGTCGACGCCGCCGCAGGCCCCTTGGCGTCGACGTCGCCCAACCCAGAGGAGTCTGCTGCGTGAACGCCGACGTTCGATCAGCGCGAAACGACGCGCCGAGGCTCATCCCGCACCTGCTTGGGCAGCACGCAAGGGTGACGCCGCACGCCCCCGCCACCGAGGATGCCCAGCGGGCGCTGACCTACGCCGAACTCGCCGCCGAAGCCGAGAACATGGCGGCGCGCCTGGCGGAGGCGGGAGTGCTTCCCGGAGATCGCGTCGGCATCATGATGCGTCACTCCGTCGACCTGCTTGTCGCGATTCTCGGCGTGCTGCGTGCGAGAGCGGCCTACGTGCCCATCGACCCGGACTACCCCGACCAGCGCAAGAGCTTCCTCGCGGCGGACTCCGGTATCAAGATTCTCATCGTGGACGGAGCGCATGAGGGGCCGACCAGCTTGCCCGTCACGACGCTTGCGCCGGACCGAGGGCGCTTGGCTCCCCGCCCGGGTGCCCTCGCAGCCGCGCCGGACGATCTGGCCTGCGTGATCTACACCTCAGGTTCCACCGGAGCGCCCAAAGGCGTCATGATCACCCATCTCGGCCTGGCGAATCTCGCAGCCGCCGCGAGTGCCGAGTTCGGCATGGGGCCGCGTGATCGCTACCTGATGCTGGCCGCCGCCGCGTTCTCCGCCTCACTCGAGGAGCTGTTCCCCCCACTCGTGGAGGGCGGGACAAGCGTGTTCCCGGCCGACCGGGTCGCGCTCTCCCCGGTGGAGGCCCTGCTCGACTTCCTCACCGCGCGAGACGTCACGCTGCTGGAGATGCAGACCGCGCACTGGCACCTGCTGGTTCGCCACCTCGTGGACACCGCCGGGGCACTGCCCCCGTCGCTGCGCCTGGTGGTCATGGGAGGAGACCGCGCCATGCCCGAAGCCGTCCAGCATTGGAACCGCTTCCGCCTTCGGCTGGTGCACGTCTACGGGCCGACCGAGACCACTGCGACCGCGTCATACTGGAGCGTGCCGCCCGGACAAGCACCCAAGGACGGGGTGTTGTCCATGGGCGATGCCATCGCCGGAACCCGCATGTTCGTCGTCGACGAGCGGCTCGAACTCGTTCCCGCGGATGCCGAGGGCGAGCTGCTCATTGGCGGTGACTCGCTGGCACGCGGTTACCTGGGCAAACCCGACGTCACCGCCGAGCGGTTCGTCGCCGACCGCTACTCGGGGATTCCGGGGGCCAGGTTGTACCGCACCGGCGATCGGGTACGCCGTCTTCCCGACGGTCGGCTGCAATTCCTCGGTCGCAGCGACCAGCAAGTCAAGGTGCGTGGCTATCGCGTCGAACCAGGCGAGATCGAGGCTGCGCTCGGCCGGCACCCAGCGGTGCGTCAAGCCCTGGTCACGACTGGACGGGACGCGTCGGGTGAGCAGCGTCTGATCGGCTACGTGACTGTTGACCGAAACACGGTGAGCGTCGGTGAGCTGCGTTCCTTCCTCGCCGACGAACTGCCGACCCATCTGATCCCCTCAGCGCTGATCCGGCTGGACGAGTTTCCGCTGACGACGCATCGGAAGATCGACCACGCGATGCTTCCGCAGCCGCCGAAGCGTCGGCCCGACCTGCCCACCGAGTTCGTGCCGCCGGCAGGTGAGATCGAGCGGCGCATCGGCGCCACCGCGGCGGAGCTCCTGGGACTCGACGAGATCGGTGTGCTCGACAACCTGCTTGACCTGGGTGGGGATTCGCTGTTCATGTTGCGGCTGATCAGCTGGGTCCGCAAACACTTGGGCATCAGCCTCGGTCCGCGCGAGGTCTTCGACGCGTATTCGGTACGCGGAGTGGCAGCGCTGGCCGGCGCGACGGCGGACGCCACGGCGGTGGGTAAGCCGGGCAGTGGCTGGTGACCATGCCTCCCGACCTGCCAGTGGCAGTGCTTCCGCAGCCGGCGCCCGCCGATCTCATGACAGCGCTGCATGATTCAGGCGTTCGACTGTCTCCGCCGGCCCGGGCTCAGGGCTTGATCTGGACCGGCGAGCAGCCCTCGGTGCTGGCGGCCGCACTGGAGCGCGCGCCGTCGGTGCGCTGGGTTCAGCTGGCGAGCAGCGGCGTCGAAAGCTACCTGCCGCTCATGGATCGGCGGATCCGCTGGAGCCGGGCCGTGGGCGTCCAGTCCGAGCTGGTGGCTGAACACGCCCTCATGCTCGCGCTGACCGTGCTGCGTCAGGGCACTGCCTCCGTGAGGGCCGGTGCCTGGCTGCCGCGCCCCGCCATCGGGCTGACGAACGCCGAGGTCCTTGTGGTGGGCGGCGGCGGGGTCGCCCGGGCATTGCTCGCACTGCTGCGCCCGTTCAGGGTCCGCCCCAAGGTGGTGTGCCGCAGCGGCGCCCCGATGGCGGGCGCCGAGGTCGGCACGCCCGATCGCCTCGACGAATGGCTGCCCGAGGCCCGTGTGGTCTTCCTCGCGGCGCCGCTGACCGCGGAGACGGCCGGGCTGATCGACGCGGTCAGACTCAGGTCCATGCGTCGGGACGCGTGCCTGGTGAACGTGGCGCGCGGCGGGCTCGTCATCACAGATGACCTCGTTCGTGCGCTGACCTCCGGGTGGATCGCCGGCGCCGGCCTGGATGTCACCGACCCCGAGCCGCTTCCTCCGGAGCACCCGCTGTGGTCCCTTCCCACCTGTGTGATCACCGCGCACTGCGCGGGCGATCTGGACCACGCACTCGGACCCTTCGTCGACCTGGTCCGGCGCAACATTCGTCGACTGGCGAACGGCCTCGAGCCGATCGGCCTGGTCGACCAGGAACTCGGTTACTAGCCGACTGTCAGGAAGAGCGGATCACGATGACCGAGTCAACCACTACTCCGAAGGCCACGCACCTGACCGGAGCACCCATGGGCACCCGACAGACCGAGAGGATCTCCCTCCTGCAGGAGCAGATCTGGATTGCCGAACAACTCGCCCCGGGCCGCAGCGTTTACGGAATACCGATGGTGATCCGACTGCGTGGCGCGTTGGACACGGAACTCGCCGCGCGCTGCGTGACCGAGATCGTGCGTCGGCATGAGGTGCTGCGCTCCCGGGTGGGCGAGGAAAACGGTGAACTGTACCTCGTCACAGATCCGCCGCATCCCTTCGAGCTGCCTGTGTTCGACTTTCGCTCCCGGCCCGACGAGTGGCGTGTGTTCGTCGAGACCGCCGCTCGCGAGCCCTTCGACCTCGCGCACGGCCCGCTGCTGCGGGCTGCTGCGCTACGACTTGAGGAGGACGCCTACGCGTTCTTCCTCAACATGCACCACATCGTTGCGGACGGCTGGTCGCTGCGTCTGTTCTGGACCGAGTTCGCCGCGCTCTACACCGCATGGCACGCGGGCGATGAGCCCGACCTGCCTGACCTCACCCTGCAGTACCGCGACTTCGCGGCCGAACAGCGGCGCCTCACCGAGGACGGCGGGTACGGCGACGCGCTCGACGCGTGGGCCCGGGAACTGGCCGGTGCGACGACGACCCTTGCACTGCCGGTCGATCACAGTTCAGGAGCGTCCCGGGACTACCGGGGGGATGAGTTCACGACAGTGGTGCCGGAGCAGCTTCGGGTCGATACCTACGTATGCGCCAAGCGGCTCGGGGTCACGCCCTTCGCGATGCTCGGCGGTGTCTGGGGCGTGCTGCTGGCCCGCTACACCCGTCAGGACGACCTGCTGATCGGAACGCCTCTGGCCGGCCGGACCCGGTCCGAGTACCAGTCGCTCATCGGGCTGTTCGCCAACACCATGCCGTTGCGACTGCGGCTGGACGCGGACGTGTCCTTCGCCTCCCTGGTCCGCGAACTCCAGCTGAGTACTTTCGACGCGCTCTCCTCACAAGACGTGCCTTTCACCGAGCTTGTCAAACGGGTCGACTCCCAACGCACCTCGCATGAGACCCCGCTCTTCCAGACGGCGTACTCCTTCGAGCAGTCCACGGAGTTCGAGGCCACGCTGCCGGGCTGCGCGGTGACGGAGCTATACGAGTTGTCCAATGGCGGGGCCCGGCTCCGTCTCGGTCTGGGCGCTGTGGACGCGCTGGGGGAGCTGAGCCTTCAGTTTGAATACGACAGTGCGCTGTTCGACCCGGGCACCATCGAGGCAATGGCCGAGAGCTTCCTGGCGCTGCTCGGCGAGGCCGTGTCCCACCCAGAGTTCCCGCTGGGAGCGCTTCGCACGTCGACCGACGCCGCGCCCGATTGGGAGCTCACCGGCCGGCCCGTGCCGGGGGACGAGCCGGCCACCCTGCACGCGCTGTTCGAGCGACGGGTCCGACAGAGCCCAGATGTGCCGGCGATCGAGCGTGAAGACGGTACTCCAGTCAGTTACGCACAGCTCAACAGCCAGGCCAACCGGCTCGCGCGGCATCTGCGTCAGCTGGGTCTTCGCACGGGCGAGCGGGTGGCGCTCGCCTTGCCCCATGGCTCCTCCTGGCCGTCCGCCGTGCTCGCCGTGCTGAAGGCGGGCGGGGCCTACGTCCCGGTGGCTCCGGACGCGCCCGGCAGCCGCAAGGCCCATGTCCTCGCCGAGACCGCGCCCCGCCTGGTGCTCACGGTCGTGGACCTTGCCGAGGACTTTGCCGGGGCCCACCACGTGCTCGCCCTCGACGATCCGGCGGTTGTTTCCTCGATCGAGGCCCAGTCCGGTGAAGATCTCGAGGACATCGCTGTGCCAGGCCGTCAGGTCGCGTACGTCCCGTTCACCTCCGGCTCGACGGGCGTGCCCAAGGGCACCCTCGTCACCCATGTCAACCTGACTGCGTTCACCCGTGCCGCGGTGGACACATTCGGATTGGGCCCGGAAGACAGGATGCTGCAGCTCGCCGCGATGACCTTCGACGTACATGTCGAGGAGCTCTTCCCCACCTGGCTGGCCGGTGGCTGCGTCGTCTTCTTCGATGGCGTGCTCGGCCGGACCAGCCCGGAAGAAATGCTGCACCTCCTCGGAGAGCGCGAGATCACTCTATGTGAGCTCCCCACCGCTTACTGGATCGAAGTAGTGCGCCTGATCGACCCGTCTGTTGTCCCCATTCCGCAAACCTTGCGGCGCGTGCTGGTCGGCGGCGAACGCGCGCCGATCGAGGTCTACCAGCGCTGGTTGGCCTTCGGGATTCCGCTCACCAATGTCTATGGGCTCACCGAAACGGCGGTGACCAGCACGACCTACCAGCCTGGTGCTGACTTCGACCGCGAGGCGCTGCCGATCGGACGCCCCATGCCGCACGCCGCCGTCTACGTGCTCGACGCCTTGCTCGCACCGGTTGGACGCGGCGTGCCAGGGGAGATCTACCTGGCCGGCCCCGGCGTCTGTGACGGCTTGCTCAACCGGCCCGAGCAGACCGCCGAGCGCTTCTTGGCGGACCCCTTCGCGGCCGAGCCGGGCGCACGTATGTATCGCACCGGCGACCAAGGCCGATGGACCACCGAAGGTGACCTCGAATTCCTCGGCCGCGTGGACCGTCAGCTCAAACTGCGCGGCCACCGGGTCGAGCTCGCCGAGATCGAATCGGTACTCGACGGCCATCCGGACGTGGAGCGCAGCCTGGTCGTGCCTCGGCGCACCGAGGCCGATCCAGCGGCCGAGCTCGAGCTGATCGCGTTCCTGATCGGTGCGTACGCCGACGAGGCAACAGTCGCGGCGTACGTTCGTACCCAGCTTCCCCCACACCTGGTTCCGGCTCACATCTCAGTAGTTGAACGGTTCCCGCTCACCTCGCACGGCAAGGTCGACCAAGCAGCCTTGCTCGCGCTGCAGAGCCGCGAGCGTGTCGCCCCCGAGGAAGCGCAGGGCGGCGAGCTCGAAGTCAAGGTCGCGGAGGTCTACTGTGAGGTGCTCAAAGTACCGACGATCGACCTGCGGACGGACATCTTTGCGCTGGGTTTCCACTCTCTGGCCGCGCTGCGGCTCGTTTCCCGCCTCAAGAGTGTGTTCACGGTGCAAGTCCCGATTGCCGAGTTCTTCGTGGACTCCTCGGTCACCAACGCCGCCCGACTGATCGTGGCGGCGGGGGCCGACCAACCAGTCGGCTGACTGCGCCATCGGCGCATACGGACCGAGCAAGAGGGCCATACCGGCCCGAGCTCGGCGACATACTGCGGTCATGAGTGGAGAGGATTCGACACGGCTGGCGAGAGCCCTCATCGAGTTCCGTGAGGCCGAAGGCATCTCGGAACGTGAACTCGCGCGCCGCACCTGGCTGAGTGAGGCAAGGGACTCCAGCGGAGCGGTGCCGCGTGCAGAGGAAGACACCGCCCGGCCGTCCTGGTGGGCACCGCCTGCCGTACACCGGAACCGGCACCAGGGGGCGTGACGAGAGGAGAGTGCGGCGTATGTCCCTGACGAGGCCGGACTGGTTCAGCGATCTCGTGGCCTGGTGGTCTCCTGCGGCCGGCGAGGCCGTGGCCCGGCATGTGGAGCCGGTGGGCATCGGCGGCAGTGAACGCCTGCACGTGCGCTGCTCAAGCCCCGCGTGGCGCACCACTGGACCGGCTGGTTGCCGCCGTGCTGGCCGAGCGCGTCAACGAGGTCCTCGCCTCCGGGCGCAGGTCACGGGCATCGTCGTCCAGGCCGTCATCCACGAGGTGCCGCAGATCATCCGGGACCGGTGGTCGACATGGTCGGCGCTGATCTCGCCGGCCAGGTGCATCCGGTCATGCTCGGCCGTCAGGGGCGGGAACCGTGCACCCTGGCGTCATCGCCCGAGGCCCGAGACGAGGCGGTGAGGCGCGCGCCGAAGACTCTGGCCCGTATCCGCGAGCTGATCGGCGAGGAGTTCACCGACATGGAGCACATCGAGATCGAGCTGTAGGCCGGCTCCCGCACAAGCGCCTCGTCCCCGGCGTCTGAGCCGGAGCACGTTAGTTGTCATACAGGCAGGCTTGCTGTCACCGTTGGTTTCGACCAGGCAGCGGTTGCGGTGGGCATGTCGGTGGTCGGTCGTCGCCGTCTCCGGAGCGAAGAACGGCAGGCCGGCCAACGGGTGCCCGGCGAATCCGGCAACCACCGCGGCGGGGATACCGGGGCAGGGCCACTTCAACTTCTCGCCCCAGTCCGCCCCGGCGGGCGCTGCCGAGCGTCACAGCGCCGGATACGCCCTAGCCGGACACGGGTGTCAGCTGCTCATCCGCCCACTCGGCGAAGGTGGTGACCGGGATGCCCAACTCTCGGGCAAACTCGGGCCGGGCGGGCTGGAGGACCGCGTTGTTCCACTCGTGTCCGGCTCCCCACGTCGGCATGCCCGCGTCGAGGGCCTCTTCCAGGCTCATGGAGGGTGCGGTCACGGCCACGCCCCAGGCGGCGGACAAGGTCTGCGCGATCTGCTCCATCGTGCGCAGGTCACCGGCCAGTTCCAGTTCCACCTGGTGGAACCGGTCAGGGTCTCGAAGAGCGTGCGCCGCAGCCGTGCCGATGTCCCGCACGGCCACCAGGGCCAGTTCGGTCTCCGGCTTCAGTACCGTCAGCAGTCCGCCGCGCGGCCCCCTCGGCGCCAGCAGGGGCAGGTTCTCCATGAAGAAGGCGGGCTTGATCACCGTCCAGCGGGCAAAGCCCGCACCACGCACCACCTCCATGATCGCCTGCTTGGTGTGGAAGTAGTCCGCCATCGCCGCCCAGCGGCCCTCGGCCCAGCCGGCGACCCGGGTGTGCTCACCGACTCCACTGGTCGAGGACTGCACGAACTGCCGTACTCCCTCAGCCTTCGCCGCGTCCACCAGGTTGGTGGCCTGGGCGAGCTCGCCCGCGAAGTCCACGCCGGTCTCGGTCATCGGCGGCATCTGCACCGAGAACACCGCGCGGACCCCCTCGACCGCTGGGCCGAGGGAGGCCCGGTCGGAAAGATCCCCCCGCACCAGCTCGGCGCCCAGCGCCTCGATCGCCTGGGCGGGCTTCGACCGCGGATCGCGTACGAGTGCACGTACGGGCACCTCGGCGGCCAGGAGTGCGCGGGCCGTGGCCCCGCCTTGCCGGCCGGTGGCTCCGGTGACGAGGACGGTATCGCTGTTGATGGGCATGGTTGCTGTTCCTCACGGACCGGAGAAAGAAAACGGCGGGGCCCGCCGCTTTGTCTGCCGCTAAGATATGGCGGGGCCCGCCGTTTAGCAATGAGGAGATCATGACCGGTCAGCGCTCGGACGCCCGACGCAACTACCAGCGCATCCTCGCCGTCGCCGAAGCCGAGGTCGCCGCGCACGGCGCCGAGGCATCCCAGGAGCAGATCGCCCGCACCGCAGGCGTCGGTTCGGCGACCGTGCGCCGTCACTTCCCCACCCGCCGCGCCCTGCTCGAAGCCGTCTTCCAGGAGCGTATCGAGGGCCTGTGCGAGCGCGCCCACCGGCTGAGTGCGACCGAGGACGGCCGCACCGCACTCCTGGAGTGGCTCCACGCCCTCGTCCTCTACGCCGTCTCAGCCCGCGGATTCGCCAACACCCTCAGCTACGAGCCCCCCACCGAGGACCCCTCCCCGCAGTCCTGTGGCAACAGAATGGCAGCGGCCGGAACTCCCCTGCTCCAGCGGGCCATTCGCGACAAGGCGGTTGCGCCGCACGTCACCTTTCACGACCTGCTGACCCTCGCCGTCGGCATCGCCCTGGCCACCGAGCACCACAAGGATCCCGAGACCCAGGCCGACCGCCTCTTCCGCCTCGCTGTGGAAGGGCTCAGCCCTGAGCACGGCATCGCTGGGGTATCCGGGAACTCAGGATCTTCGGTACAGGTGACAGAAAGTCTGCCGAACGGGCGGTTGTGACAAGTGGGATGCCTGATCGGTGACAACCAACGTGCCTCGGCCGGTCCTCTCCGCCAGCTCATCCGGCGTCGCCGGTGACAACTCCTGAGCTTCGGCTCAGCGTTGAAGCTGCCGGGGGCAAGGCGTTTCGCATCCTACGGAGGGAACATCATCGTCTGCTGGCTGGCGCCTGGCTGCCCTACCGGTAGAGCGTGCAGGGGTTTGGGACATCGGGCCAACAACCCGGCCTCTTGCCGGGTGGCCCTGGCTGCGGGTTTTGCGGCGGAAGGAATCGAGCGTCAGAAACTGGAGTACGACGGCAGGCGTTGTGACGACGCCGTGGACCGGGCCGCCACGAGCAGCCACAGCCAGGTGCCGGCCGACGATGTGGTTGGTCCGCATCAGTCGGGTGACGCGCTTGCGGCTGATCCTCCGTCCCCTTGCACGTAGCTCGGCATGGACGCGCGGAGCGCCGTAGGCGCCATGGTGCTCGGCGTGGATGGCACGGATCTCGCTCACGGACGCTTCTCTTCGGCCTGGCGCTCGGCGCGGGCCTGCGCACGTCAGCAGCAGGGCCGGTCCACGGCCTGGGTGCTCTCCTCGCGCAGCACGGCCGCCACCACCGACCGGGTCGCCACGTCCAGGGCGATGGTGAGTTCCGGGCACACCGGCCTTGCGTACTCGCTGATGGCCATGACCTCCAGCCGGGTGGTGACGACCCTGCACCAGCTCACCCAGCCGCAGCGCCACCGTCGGTGTGAAGGCCCAACCGGTGTGGTGGTGGCGGCGCGGGCCGGCCGGCCCGGATGCTCCAGCAGGTCGGCCAGGACCCGTACCAGCCGGTTGAACGGCACCGGCACCGGCACTGGCACCGGCAGCGCCACCGCGCCCGGCTGCCCGTGGGTGTCGGCCAGAAACTGCCCGGTCACTTCCCGCAGCCCCTTCAGGGTGCCCGTGGAGCGGCCGCCGGCGGCGCAGCGCCTCCAGTACCGCGGCCACCACCCGCCCATCGGCCCCGCCTGGCGCACTCGACGGATTACGCCTCCGAACCAGGCCCATGACACCGCCCGCGTGGTAGCGGTGCCGGCGCTGACCCAGGCCTGAGGCCGCCGACGCCGAGGGCCGCCGCCCGACCGGCAACCCCCGCCTCGTGCACCTGCCTCCCACCTGTTACCGCTTCTTCTGCGATCGAGGGGGAGCTGCACCAGCTCCTGCCCTCGCCGACGGGCTGCCGCCGGTACGAAGCCGGTCACCGCCGCCGGCGTCCGGCCTCAGGGATGGGCGGTCGGCGAGGTGTCCGATTGCTGTCGCGCATGCGTGCCGGTCGTCAGGTGCTGCCAGAGTACGTCGGCGACCCCCTCCGTCTGGTCCGACACGAAGAAGTGACCGCCGGAGAAGATCCTCAGTGCGAAGCTGCCCGTGGTGTGGTCCTGCCAGGCCCGGGCCTCCTCCACCGTGGTCTTGGGGTCGGCGTCGCCGGTCAGCGCGACGACGGGGCAGCTGACGGTGGCGCTCCGCGCGGCGCGGTAGGTGCCGATCGCCTTGTAGTCCGCGCGCAGGGACGACAGGAAGAGTCCGACGACGTCCTCGTCGTCCAATACGTGTGGTGCGGTGCCGTTCAGCGCGCGGATGTCCCGTAGCAGGGCGTCGTCTCCTTGCAGATGCAGATTGTCCGCACGGTACAGGGAGGGCGCCTGGTGGCCGGAGACAAACAGGGCCGTCGGCGTGACGCCTGCCTGCCGTTCCAGCCGCCGGGCCACCTCGAAGGCGACGCACGCCCCCATGCTGTGACCGAACAGCGCGAGCGGGCGTTCGGTCCCCAGTGCCTCGGTGAGTGCCGCGGTGGACCGGTCGGCCAGCTCCACCAGGTCCTCGATGGCCGGTTCGCGATGTCTGTCCTGCCGACCCGGATACTGCACGGCCACCACGTCCAGCCGCTCGGACAGCGCCTGGGACAAACCGTAGAAGGAGGTGGCCGAGCCGCCGGCGTGCGCAAAGCACACCAGCGTGGCGGCTTCGGGTGCATGCGGGGCCGGCTTCGAAGCCGGGTGGAAGCGGCGGATCCAGAGGGTGTCTGTGTCAGTGGAGGTCACGTCGCGGTCCTCTACGTCTGAGCGTCGGGGTGTGCTGTGGATGTGGCGTGGCGGCACCGGTCGAGCTCCGCGGCGGGTCCCGGAGTACGTCGCGGACCTGGTGGACGGACAGGCCGGTGCGGACTTCCGGGGCGGGCCGCCCGTGCCGTGGCCGTCCGGCCGTTCGACGAGGAGTGTCCGGACGGGCGGCGCGCCGTCCCGCCGGCTGCGGCCGCTGCCCGCCCTCTGAACCGCGGCGACCGCGCCAACTCGTTGCCGAGCCCTTCCACTCGCCCGGACGCTATCGGCCGGTGAGCAGGCCCTCGGTCACCAGTCGCATGGTGTCCGGTTCGTTTCTGTGATCCGGTATGAGGTGCAGGCGCTGTATGTCAGGGTCCGTCGGGGAGCCGTGCCCCGACGCGCACGCGCACGGGTCGGTGGTGAATCCCGCAAAGCGGTAGGCGATCTCCATCATCCGGTTGCGTTCGGTGGGCCGGAAGTCCGCGACGAGATGTACCCCCGCCTCGAAGGCCCGGTCGATCAGCCAGTTGAGGAGCACGGCGCCGGCCCCGAACGACACTACCCGGCAGGACGTGGCCAGCAGCTTGAGGTGCCAGAACCCGGCGTTCCGGGCGAGCAGCAGTACTCCCACCGCTCCGTGCGGACCGAACCGGTCCGCCATGCTGATCACCAGGACGTCGTGCGCGGGGTCGGCACACAGCTCGCGCAGTACGGAGTCGGAGTAGTGCACACCGGTCGCGTTCATCTGGCTGGTGCGCAGGGTCAGTTCCTCCACCCTCGCCAGGTCGTCCGGGCCGGCCGCGGTGATCCGCATGATCAGTTCCAGTGAGCGCAGGAAGTCCTCGTCCGGGCCGGTGAAGACCGACCGCTCGGCCGTCCGCCGGAAGTTGGCCTGGTACATGTGGCGCCGCTGACGGGAGTCCTCGGTGACCGAGGACGGCGTGAACTCGGGCAGGCCGGGCAGATCGAGTACTTGTTCGTGCGAATAGCAGCGCACCTCGGGCAGATGGAAGGCGACCTCCGCGCGTTCCGCGGGCTGGTCGTCGACGAAGGCCACGGCCGTGTGCGCGAAACGCAGTTCCTCCGCGATCCGGCGTACCGACTCGGACTTGGGTCCCCAGCCGATCTCCGGCAGGAGGAAGTACTCGGCGACACCGAGCCGTTCCAGCTCCCGCCAGGTCGGGGCGTGGTCGTTCTTGCTGGCCACCGACTGGAGGATGCCGCGCGAGTCGAGGGTGACGATCACCTCGCGCACCGCGTCCGGCAGCCGGATGTCGTCCCCTTCGAGGAGGGTTCCGCGCCACAGGGTGTTGTCCAGGTCCCAGACAAGGCACTTCACCGGTACGGTCTGGTCAGCCACGATTCCTCCCCGCGGTGGCCATCGCGTGCTGGGCCAGCACGATCTGGCAGATCTCGGTGGTCCCCTCGATGATTTCCATGAGCTTGGCGTCCCGGTAGGCGCGCGCCACCGGTGTGCCGTCCTGTGCGGCGCGGGAGGCCAGCAACTGCACGGCCGATGCCGCCCCCCGGGCCGCGTTGCCCGAGCTGACGTGCTTGGCGAGCACGGCCTGCGCGGCCAGCTCGGGATCTCCCGAGTCCCAGCATCCGCTGGCGTGCTCACAGGTCCTGGTCGCCACCTGTTCGGCGACCAGGAGTTCGGCGAGACGCCTGGCCACCAACTGGTGCTCGGCGAGCGGTTTGCCGAACTGTGAGCGTGACCTCGCGTGCGCGGTCGACTCGCGCAGACAGGCGCGCAGGATGCCGACGCACCCCCAGGCCACCGACATCCGACCGTACGTCAGCGCCGTGGTGACCACCATCCCCAGCGCCTGCCCGCCGCCGCCCAGCACCGCGCCCGCCGGCAGCCTGACCGAGTCGAGACGGACATCGGCGTGACCGGCGGCCCGGCAGCCGACCGGGTCCGGAACGCGCTCCACATGGACACCTTGTGCGGTGGCGGGTACGACGACCACCGCCGCGTCCGTCCCGAACCGGCCGACGACCACGATCAGATCGGCGTACGCACCCGCCGTGACCCAGACCTTCCGGCCCGTCACCACGACCTCGTCACCGTCCGGTTCGATACGGGTCTCGATGGCGGACAGGTCACTGCCCGCGCCGGGCTCGCTGAAGGCCATGGCCGCGAGACCGCCGCTCGTCAGCTCCGTCAGGTAGGAACGCCGCTGCTCGGAGGTGCCCAACCGGGCGATGGCCCAGGCCGCCATCCCCTGCGAGGTCTGTACACTGCGTACCGAACTGCACAAGCTGCCGGTGTGCGCGGTGAGTTCGCCGTTGGCCAGGCTGCTCAGACCGAGCCCGCCGTACTCCGCGGACACCTGCGCGCACAGCGCCCCCCGGCCGCCCAGCTCACGCAGCACCGTGCGGGGCAGCTCGCCGGCCAGGTCCCAGGCGTCGGCCCGGTCGCCGACGAGATCACCGACCAGCGCCCGGACGTCGGCGAGGTGGTCATCCACGGTCGTCACCGTCTCGCAACCCCCGCACCAGCGTCGCCATCGACCTGATGGTCCGGAAGTTGGCCAGTCGCAGGTCGTTGCCCAGGATCGACACCTCGAACGTCTTCTCCAGATGGACCACCAGCTCCATCGCGAACATTGAGCTGACCAGACCGGACTCGAACAGGTCCTGCTCGACCGACACCTCGGTCTTCAGCCTGTCCGCCAGGTACGACCTCAAGGTCTCCTCGATGGCCGAGTCCGTACCCGGTCCCTGGTGCTTCGTCATGAGAGTGCCTCCCTGTAGTCGTAGAAGCCGCGCCCCGACTTCTGGCCAAGGTGCCCGTCGTGGACCTTGGCCAGAAGTTGTTCGCACGGTCGGTAGCGTTGTTCACCGGTACGCTCGTACAGCGCCGCCAGTGAATCGACGAGGTTGTCGAGGCCGATCAGATCGGCGGTGCGCAGTGGTCCGGTCCGGTGCCCGAGACAGCCCACCATCAGCCTGTCGACATCCTCCGCCGTGGCCACGTCCTCGTCGACCAGGCGCGCGGCATCGTTGAGCATCGGGTGCAGCAGCCTGCTGGTGACGAACCCGGGGGAGTCGCGTACCACGACGGCCCGGCGGTTCAGCGCGGCCAGCAGCTCGGTCACCGCTGTCACCGTGGCCTCGTCCGTGCGTCGACCCCGAATCACCTCGACCAGGTCGATGAGGTAAGCCGGGTTCATGAAGTGCGTGCCGATCAGCTGCTGGGGCCGGGGCAGCGGATCGGCGAGCGTGTCGATCGGGATGCCCGATGTGTTGGAGATCAGGGGGGTGTCGGCGTCCACGATGCCGGCGACATCGGTGAGGACCCCGACCTTGGTGGCCTCGTGCTCGACGACGGCCTCGACGACGGCGCGCGCACCGGCCAGCGCGCTCGACGATGTGGTGGTGACGAGCCGACCCGGCGCGCGACCGGAAGGCAGCGCGTCCATCATCCGGGCGTGCCGCAGCTGGATTTCGATCGTGCGCTCGGCCCGGTCCAGCTCGGCCTGTCCGACATCGAGAAGGACGACCGGCAGCCCGCTGCCCAATACGGTCGTCGCGATGGCCGTGCCCATGACACCCGCACCGATTACGGCAACCGGGCATTGTTGGTGATCAGTCGCCATGTGCGCCTCCGTAAAGCCGCTTTATTACGGGTCGATACCGATGCACGCTATCGCCTTCGATGACGGAAAAGGCAGAGCAAGGTGAGTGAGGTGGCTCACACCGAACTGGCGGCAATGGTTTGCCTTCTCGTCCGGATTTTGTTGATTGACGTGGCGACGGATCGTCTGCAAACTCTTGTGGAAGGGGCGGTGCCGGCCATCGGTCCGGACTCGTTCTACGCCGTTCACCTGCGAAAATGCCCTTCAAGGGCAATGGAATCCAGTTGGGTTGCCCTTTTTTCGAGAGAGGCTGCCCTTTTCGTCGGAAGTGGCTGCCCTTTTGTGCAGAGGGCGGCCGGCCGGGTCGTGCTCCTCGCGCAGAATATGCGCTGTGACCTGCCCTGTGCAAAAGACATGCTCGTTCGTGTGTTGGAGGGCTCGGATGGTGGGCAACGATAAACTCCTCGACTATCTCAAACGGGTCACCACGGAACTCGACCTGACTACCGAACGCCTTCGGGTGAGCGAGGAACGCCTGCGCGAGCCGATCGCCATCATCGGGATGGGTTGCCGTTTCCCCGGTGGGGCGGACTCACCGGAAGAGCTGTGGCGAGTGGTGACGGAGGGCCGGGACGTCGTGTCAGAGTTTCCGGCCGACCGCGGCTGGCCGCTCGAGTCACAGAACACCGCCGAGCCCGGTGAGCCCACGACGGTCCCCGTCCGCCGCGGTGGGTTCCTGGCCGGCGCCGACGAGTTCGACGCCGGTTTTTTCGGCATCGCACCGCGCGAGGCGCTTGCCACGGATCCGCAGCAGCGACTGCTGCTGGAGATCGCCTGGGAGACCTTCGAACGAGCGGGTATCGACCCCGAGTCGCTGCGGGGCAGCCGCACCGGGGTGTTCGCCGGGATGATGGGTTCCGACTACGCCCTTTCCGCCGTCCCCGTGCCGACCGACCTCACCGGGCACCTCATCACCGGAGCCTCGGCCAGTGTCGTCTCGGGACGCGTCTCCTACACCTTCGGTCTGCGCGGCCCCTCGATGACCGTGGACACCGCCTGTTCCTCCTCACTGGTCGCTCTGCACCTGGCGGCACATTCCCTGCGCTCGGGCGAGTGCGACCTGGCCCTGGTCGGCGGAGTGTCGGTGATGTCCACTCCGACCATCTTCTCCGCGTTCGCCCAGCACGGCGGCCTGGCACCGGACGGGCGCTGCAAGTCCTACGCCGCCGCGGCCGACGGAACCGGCTGGAGCGAGGGGGCCGGCGCGCTGCTGGTGGAACGGCTCTCGGATGCGCGGCGCAACGGACACCGGGTACTGGCCGTCGTGCGCGGCTCCTCGGTCAACTCCGACGGCGCGTCCAACGGCCTCACCGCCCCGAACGGGACGGCGCAGCAACAGGTCATCGAGGCGGCGGTGGCCGCGGCCGGACTCGCCCTGGACGACATCGACACGGTGGAGGGGCACGGCACCGGCACCAGGCTCGGCGACCCCGTCGAGGCACGCACGCTGCTGGCCACGTACGGCCGGGACCGGCCGGCCGATCGGCCGCTGTGGCTCGGGTCGGTCAAGTCGAACCTCGGCCACACACAGGCGGCGGCGGGCGTGGCCGGCGTGATCAAGACGGTGCTCGCGATGCGGCACGGGGTGCTGCCGGGCACCCTGCACGTGGACGAGCCCAGCGACCAGGTGGACTGGTCCGGCGGTGCGGTCCGGCTGCTCACCGCTCCACAGCCGTGGCCGGAGACGGACCGGCCGCGGCGGGCGGGCGTTTCGTCGTTCGGAGTGAGCGGCACCAACGCCCATGTCGTACTCGAAGAGGCGCCGCGGACGACCGTACGGGAACAGGCGCCGTCGGCGGACCTGCCCGAGCAGACACCGACGACTGCCCTGTCCGGACAGGCGTTACCGGACTCCGGTCCCGGACGGGCGCACGCCCCCGCCGTGCGACGCCGTACACCGGACGTCGTCGTGCCCTGGATGATCTCGGCCCGCTCGTCGGACGGGCTGCGCGCCCAGGCCGAGCGGCTGCGCGCGCACGTGCTCGCACACGACCCGCGCCCGGCCGACATCGGTTACTCGCTGGCGGTGACCCGCACGGCCCACGATCACCGTGCTGTCGTCATCGGGAACGACCGGACGTCCCTCCTGGAGAGTCTGGGCGCGGTGGCCGAGGAGTCCGGGCACGGCGTTCGCCTCATCCGGGGACGCCGGGCGCAGGCGGCACGGCGGCCGGTCCTGGTCTTCCCCGGCCAGGGCACGGAGTGGGACGGGATGGCTCGCGAACTGCTGGACACGGAACCGGTGTTCGCCGCCCGGATGGCCGAGTGCGCGACCGCGGTCGGCGCATACGTCGACTGGTCGCTGCTCGACGTGGTACGCGGCGCCGACGGCGCGCCGGGACTCGACCGGGCGGATGTCCTCCAGCCGGTGCTGTTCGCGACCATGGTGTCGCTGGCGAGCCTGTGGCTGTCGTACGGGGTGAGGCCTGCCGCCGTGGTCGGACACTCCCAGGGCGAGATCGCGGCCGCCTGCGTGTCTGGGGCGCTGTCCTTACCGGACGCGGCGCGTGTGGTAGCCCTGCGCAGTAGGTTGCTACGGCGGCTGCGCGGCCGCGGCGGAATGCTCTCCACGGTGGCGTCGGCCGACGAGACGGCACAGCTGCTGAAGCCGTGGCACGAGCGCCTGTGGATCGCGGCGGTCAACGGGCCGGCAGCCGTGACGGTCTCCGGCGACGCCGACGCCCTCGACGAGTTCGAGCGCGAGCTCTCCCGCCGGGGCATGCTGCGCTGGCGGGTCCCGGGCGTGGATTTCGCCGCGCACTCGGGCCACGTCGACCTGCTCCGGGACGAGATCGAGGAGTCCCTCGCGGACATCGCACCGCGCGCTACGCCCGAGATCTCCTTCTACTCCACGGTCACCGGCAGCCGGCAGGACACATCGGGTCTCGACGCCGGCTACTGGTTCCGCAACCTGCGCCGACCCGTCAGGCTGGACACCACCGTACGCGCGCTGCTCGACGCGGGAAACGGCCTGTTCGTGGAGGTCGGCCCGCAGCCCGTGCTGACCATGGGCATACAGGACCTGATCGACGAGTCGGGCCGGGACGCCGCGGTGGTCGGCACGCTGCGGCGCGGCCACGGCGGCCGGGAGCAGTTCCTGTCCGCCGTCGCCGAGGTCCATGTGCGCGGGGGCGACGTCGACTGGCGCGCCGCCTTCGCCGACGCCGAGGTCGTCGACCTGCCCACCTACGCCTTCCAGCGCAAGCGCTACTGGCTGGCCGACGAGAGCGGACGCGAGGAGAGCGCGCCCGCGGCACTGACGACGGACGTGGCGGCCCGGCCGTTCTGGGACCCCGTGGACCGTGGCGACCTGCCCGCGCTGACCCGGCTGCTCGGTGTCACGGGTGACACCCCGCTGAAGGCGGCGCTGCCCGCCATCACCGCCTGGCGCCGGCAGGCACAGGAGCAGGCCGCTGTGGACTCCTGGCGGTACCGGATCACGTGGACGCCACTGGCGCCGACCGGGACACGGACCCCACAGGGCACCTGGGTGGTCGTCCTACCGGAGGCGCACGAGCAGGACGAACGGGTCCAAGCCGTGCTCGCCCGTCTGGCGGGCGGCGGCGCCGAGGTCAGGACGGTGACACTGTCACCGTACGACGCACGGCGCCGACGGATCAGCGAACCGCTGCGGAACGCACTCGGCGGCCCCCAGCCGGTCGCCGGCGTGGTGTCACTGCTGGCCCTGGCCGAGGAACCCCACCCCGACCACCCCGCGCTCCACACCGGCGTGGCGTTGACGCTGGCCCTTGTGCAGGCCATGACGGCGGAGGCCAGGAGCACGGCGAAACTGTGGTGCCTGACCTGGGGCGCGACATCCGCCACCGATCGGGCGCCCAGCCCCGCGCAGGCGCAGATCTGGGGCCTGGGACTCGCGGTCGCACAGGAACACCCGAGGCTGTGGGCGGGCCTGGTCGATCTGCCCGCCGCGTCCGAACCCGCCGCCGAGGCTCGGCTGACCGCAGTCCTGGCCGGAGGGACCGGTGAGGACCAGATCGCCCTGACCGCGGCGGGCGCGACGGCCCGCAGACTGGTCAGGGCCGGTGCCTCGGAGCGCGAGGGCGAGCCGTGGCGGCCACGCGACACCGTCCTGGTCACCGGCGGCACCGGCGCGCTGGGCTCACATGTGGCCCGGTGGGCGGCTCGCAACGGCGCCCGGCACATGGTGCTGCTGAGCCGCAGGGGCGCCGAGGCGCCGGGTGCCGCCGAACTGGCCGCCGAACTGGCCGAGTCCGGCGCCACCGTCGCGTTCGAAGCCTGTGACACGGCCGATCTCGCCGGGCTCGCCGAGGTCCTCGCCAGGATTCCCGAGGAGGCACCACTGCGCGCGGTGGTGCACTGCGCCGCCGTGAGCGGCGACCACATGCCGGTCTCGGAGACGACGGTCGCGCAGTTCGCCGAGGTGGTGACCGGCAAGGCGATGGGCGCGGCCCACCTGGACGCCCTGCTCGCCGACACCCCACTGGACGCCTTCGTCCTGATGGCATCGCTCTCCGGCGTACTGGGCGGGGGCGGCCACTGCGCATACAGCGCGGCCAACGCCCACCTCGACGCCCTGGCGGAACGGCGCCGGGCCGCCGGACGCCCGGCCACGTCGATCGCCTGGGGGAGCTGGACCGAGACCGGTCTGTCGGACACCCCGGACGAACTGCGGGAGCTGTTCCACCGGCTCGGGGTGAGGGCCATGTCCCCCGGCCCGGCGATCACCGCGCTGCGCCGAGCCATCGCGGACGGCACGCCGACGTCGGTGGTGGCGGACCTGGACTGGCCGCTGTTCATCCCCGCGTTCACGGCCCTGCGGCCGAGCCCGCTCGTCGCGGATTTCGCCGACGGCCTCCGCGCCGACGACCCGGACCGGGCGGCTCCGCTGCGGGAACGGCTGGCCGCGCACTCCCCGGCCGAACAGGAGGACATCCTGCTCGACCTGGTGCGCGAACGAGCCGCCGGCGTGTTGCGCCAGCCGGAACCGGAAGCGGTCGAGACCGACCGCAGTTTCCGCGGCCTGGGCTTCGACTCGCTGATGTCCGTCGAACTGCGCAACCGCCTCAACGCCGCCACCGGACTGCGCCTGCCGACCACCGTGGTCTTCGAGCACCCGACCCCGCAGGACCTCGCCCGCCGACTGCACTCCGAACTCGCGCAGACGGACGACGCCGGACTGCCGCTCGCCACCTTCGCCGAACTGGACCGCCTGGAAGCGGGTCTGAACACCACCGCTTTCACCGCCGAGGCGCGGGCCCGGGTCACCGTCCGCCTGACCGCACTGGTGGCGAACTGGACCGCCGCCGCCCCGGGTGGCGAGGCGGCCGACGTGATCCCGGACGGCGCCGACGACGAGGAGATGTTCCGGTACCTGAACGACAACTTCGGCATCTCCTGACAGCACCACCGGGCCGACGTACCGACCGAGGAGCGACCATGTCCCAGGACGACCGTCTCCGGCGCCTCCTGCGGGAGACCGCCGCACAACTCCAACACGCCCGGCGACTGCTCACCGACGCCCGGGCCCGCCCGCTGGAACCCGTGGCGATCGTCGGCATGTCCTGCCGCTACCCCGGCGGCGCCGACTCGCCGGAACTGCTGTGGGAACTGGTCACCGACGGCACCGACGCCATCTCCGCGTTCCCCGCCGACCGCGGCTGGCAGCCACCTGGCACCGGACCCGACCAGGGCGGATTCCTCCACGAAGCGAGCGGGTTCGACCCGGAGTTCTTCAGCATCTCGCCGAAGGAGGCGGCCGGGATGGACCCCCAGCAGCGACTGCTGCTGGAGATCGCGTGGGAGGCCGTCGAGCGGGCCGGGATCGATCCCTCGACCCTGCGTGGCAGCCGCACCGACGTGCTGGTCGGCGGCGCCTTCACCGGCTACGTGCCCAGCACCATGGGCACCTCCGACGGGTCGGAGGGCGACGCGGTCACCGGCAGTTCGACCTCCATGCTGTCCGGCCGGATCTCCTACACCCTCGGGCTGGCCGGCTCCGCCGTCACCCTGGACACCGCCTGCTCCTCCTCGCTCGTCGCCCTGCACCTCGGCGTCCGCTCACTGCGGGAGCACGAGTGCGACCTCGCGCTGGTCGGCGGAGTCACCGTGATGGGATCGCCGACGCCGATCGCCGAGTTCGCCCGGCAGGGTGGTCTGGCGCCGGACGGCCGGTCCAAGGCGTTCGCCGACACCGCCGACGGCATCGGCTGGAGCGAGGGCGCCGGCCTGCTGCTGATCGAGCGGCTCTCCGACGCCCAGCGGCACGGACACCCGGTGCTGGCCGTGGTACGGGGCAGCGCCACCAACCAGGACGGCGACTCCAACGGCATCACCGCGCCCAGCGGTGCAGCGCAGCGTGCCGTGATCGAGCAGGCGTTGGCCGGCGCGGGCCTGTCGCCGGCGGACGTGGACGCGGTCGAGGCCCACGGCACCGGGACCAGCCTCGGCGACCCCATCGAGGCCCGCGCGCTGCTGGCCGCCTACGGACAGCACCGGCCGGCCGGACGGCCGCTGTACCTGGGATCGGTGAAGTCCAACCTCGGACACACCCAGGCGGCGGCAGGCCTGGCCGGGGTGATCAAGATGGTGCAGGCGATGCGGCACGGCGTACTGCCCCGTACCCTGCACGTCGAAGAGCCGTCGTCCCATGTCGACTGGACGGCCGGTGCGGTGGAGCTGCTGCGCGAACAACGGAAATGGCCCGAGACCGGCAGGCCCAGGCGGACCGCGGTGTCCTCGTTCGGCATCAGCGGCACCAACGCACACGTCGTCCTCGAGGAAGCGCCCGCGACGGACGAGACCGACACCGGGACGACCGCGACCACCACGGACGGGGAATCCCCCGGCCCTTCGCCGCTGCCGTGGGTCGTCGTGTCGGCGAAGAGCGAGCCCGCGCTGCGCGCGCAGGCGGCGAAGCTGTACGACCACCTGGACCGGCGCCCGGGAGTGACCGTCCCCGACGTGGCCCGTGCGCTGGTCACCAGCAGGTCGCTGTTCGACCACAGGGCCGTGGTCACCGCCCACGACCGGGCTGAACTCCTGGCGGGCCTGCGCTCGTTGTCCCAGGGGACGCCCGCCGGCCGGGTGGTGACCGGCGTGGCCGGACGAGCCCGGACGGCGGCACTGTTCACCGGGCAGGGCTCGCAGCGGCCCGGCATGGGGCGTGAGCTGTACGAACGGTTCCCCGTGTTCGCCGAGACGTTCGACGCGCTGTGCGACCGGTTCGAGACGCTCCTGCCCACCCCGCTGCGCGAGATCGTCTTCGCCGAACCCGGCACCCCCGAGGCCACCACGCTCGACCTCAGCGGCTTCGCGCAGCCCGCCCTCTTCGCCGTGGAGGTGGCGCTGTACCGGCTGTACGAGTCGTTCGGCCGGACCGCGGACTTCGTGGTCGGGCATTCGCTCGGCGAGCTCTCCGCCGCCCACGTGGCCGGCGTACTGTCCTTGCCGGATGCGGCGCGGTTGGTCGCGGCGCGCGGTTCGCTGATGCAGGAACTGCCGGGCCGCGGCGTCATGAGCGCGGTGCGCGCGGGCGAGCCCGACGTGCTGGCGGTGCTGACCGACCTGGACCGGCCCGTGGACATCGCCGCCGTGAACGGACCCGACGCGGTGGTGGTGTCCGGCACGGAGGGCGACGTGGCCCTCGTGGAGCACGCCGCGTCCGCCCG
Organism: Streptomyces lancefieldiae; assembly: GCF_031845825.1. Taxonomy (NCBI): domain Bacteria; kingdom Bacillati; phylum Actinomycetota; class Actinomycetes; order Kitasatosporales; family Streptomycetaceae; genus Streptomyces; species Streptomyces lancefieldiae. The sequence continues at coordinate 54,898 of NZ_JAVRFH010000017.1, forward strand.
GGGCTGGAAGACCACACGGCTCGCCGTGACGCACGCCTTCCACTCGTCGCTGATGGACCCCATGCTCGACCGGTATGCCGAGGTGCTGGCCGGGGTGTCCTTCGGCGAGCCGGTCACCGGGTTCGTGTCCACCACCTGGGGCCGTGTGGTGTCCGGCGCGGAGCTGGGCAGGCCGGAGTACTGGCTCGACAACGTGCGCCGTACGGTGCGGTTCGCCGACGCGGTGCGCGCACTCGACGCGACAGGTGTCGACACCTACCTGGAGATCGGCCCGGACGCGGTGCTGTCGTCGCTGGCGCAGGACTGCGTCCCGGACCCTCGGCGCGCCGCCTTCGTGGCCACGCAGCGCCGGGACGAGGGGCAGGCGGAGACGTTCACGCGGGCGCTGGCCCGGCTGATCGTGCGAGGCGGCCCCGCACCGGAGCCCGGTCGGACCGAGGGTGCCCGGCCCCGGCACGTCGAGCTGCCCACGTACGCGTTCCAACGCGAGCGGTACTGGCTCGGCTCGACGCTCCCGTACGCCGCGCCCACCGACGAGGTGCCGGACTGGCACTACGGGATCACCTGGGAGCCGCTGCCGGCCGCGCGTCCGGCCCCGGCCCTCGGCGGCACCTGGCTGCTCGCCGTCCCGCAGGACGGCGCGGGCGGCGATGTCGCCGCCGCCCTCACCACAGCCGGCGCCCACGTGACGCGGCTGACGGTCGCCGACCTCGACCGGGCGGGACTGGCCGACCGCCTCGGTGCGCTGCCCACGCGGCCCACCGGCATCGTGTCCCTGCTCGGCGACGCCACCGAACCCCTCCCGGGACTCACGGCCGTGCCGACGGGCTTGGCCACCACTCTGGTCCTGGCGCAGGCGCTCGGCGACGCGGACCTCACCGCACCCCTGTGGTGCGTCACCACCGGCGCGGCATCGGTGTCCGGGGAAGCGGTCACCGGCCCGGCGGGCGCGGCGGTCGCCGCGTTGGCGAGGGTGGTGGGACTGGAGCACCCCGAACGGTGGGGCGGACTGGTCGACCTGCCCGCCGCACCGGACGCCGCGGCCCTGGCCGCCCTGGCGGATGTGCTCGCCCTCGACCCCGGCGAGGACCAGGTCGCGATCCGGCCGTCGGGCCGTCACGTACGCCGTCTCACCCGCACCCCCGTGTCCGGGGGCCGGCAGCCGTGGCGGCCCACCGGGACGGTACTGATCACGGGCGGCACCGGTGGGCTCGGCAGTCACGTGGCCCGGTCGCTGGCGAAGAGCGGAGCCGAGCACCTGGTCCTGCTCGGCCGACGCGGCCCGAAGGCACCCGGCGCACCGGCACTGCGTGACGAACTGATCGCGCTGGGCGCCCAGGTCGACCTCGTGGCCTGCGACGTGCTCGACCGCGACCGGCTCGCCTCGGTACTGGCCGGACTGCGCGCCGACGGCAGCCCGGTTCGGGCCGTCGTGCACACCGCGGGAGCCGCGCAACCCGCCCTGCCGATCACACGGACCTGCCCCGAGCAACTCGCCGAGGTGATGTCGGCCAAGTCCGCGGGGGCCGTCCTGCTCGACGAACTGACCGCCGAGGACGACCTCGACGCCTTCGTCCTGTTCTCGTCGGCCGCCGGGGTGTGGGGGAGCGGCGAGCAGGGCGGCTACTGCGCGGCCAACGCGGTGCTCGACGCCGTGGCGCAACGGCGGCACGCGCGCGGCCGGGCCGCCACCTCGATCGCCTGGGGCGTGTGGGCCGGCCCCGGCATGGCCGAAGGAGCCGGCGACCGCTACGCCGTCCGGGGCCTGCGGCCGATGGACCCCGAACTGGCGGTACGCGCACTGCACCGGGCCGTGGCGAGCGGCACTCCGGCCCCGGTCGTCGCCGACGTGGACTGGGCGCGGTTCGCCACCGGTTACACCGCGGCCCGGCCCCGCCCGCTGATCACCGGCCTGGTCCCGCGACCCGCCCCCACCGCCCCCGCCGTCCGGTCCGACCTGCGCGCCAGACTGGCCGGACAGAGCGGCCAGGAACAGCGGGACACACTGCTCGACATCGTGCGCCGGGAGGTCGCCGCGGAACTCGGGCACGGTTCGGCCGACGCGATCGGGCCCGAACGGGCCTTGCGTGAACTGGGCTTCGACTCGTTGCGTGCGGTCGGACTGCGCAACCGGCTGACCGAGGTGACCGACCACCCGCTGCCCACCGGCCTGATCTACGACCACGAGACGCCGGCCGCGCTCGCCGAGCACCTGGCCACGCTGCTGCGCGAGGAAACGCTGACCGGCCCGGACACCGGGAGCGAGGAGGGCGGCGAACTGCACGCGCTGTACCGCAGGTTGGCCCTGTCGGGAAAGATGCAGGCCATCGAGTCGCTGTGCGTCGGGGCCGCGGGCCTGCGGGAGACCTATGACGACCCTGCCGACTTCCATCCGGCAGCCCGCCTCGTACACATGGCCCGCGGCGGCCACGGACCAACCCTGTTCGCCTTCCCGCCGTTCGCCCCCGTAGAGCCGGCCATCCAGTTCGCCCGGCTGGCCCACTACTTCCAGGGCCGCACCGACCTCGCGGTGGTCCCGATACCGGGCTACCGGGCCGGTGAACCGCTGGCGGCCACGGTCGACGCCCTCGTCGGGGTGCTCGTCCGGCAGGTGCTGCACGCCCGTGGTGACGCGCCGGTCGTCATCCTCGGCTACTCGTCCGGTGGCTGGCTCGCCCACGCCGTGACCGAGCAACTGGAAGCCGCCGGCGTCCGGCCCTCCGCCCTGGTACTGCTCGACACCTATTTACCCGACGGCATGTCCCCGGCGTTGCGCCGCGCCATGAACTACGAACTGGTGGTGCGCCGGGAGACCTTCGCCCGGCCCGACGCGACCGCCATCACCGCGTACGGCAGCTACCGGCGCCTGTTCCGTGACTGGCAGCCGGGCCCGGTCGCCGCACGGACCTTGTTCCTGCGGCCGCGGGACTGCGTCCCCGGCGCGCCGGACGAGCCCGCCGTCACCGACTGGCGCTCCTCCTGGCCGCCCGGTCACGAGGCCGGTGAGGTCCCCGGCGACCACTGCACGATGGTCGGTGATCACTCCGACACCACGGCAGCGGCGGTGTGGTCCTGGCTGTCCGCGCTCCAGCACAACGACAAGTACAACGGCAAGCAGAACAGCAACACGAGGAGGACTCCGTGAGCGAGACCGGTTGGCTGCAGCCAGGCGAGACGTCCCAGCTCGACCCCCGGACCCTGATCGAGCGGGCCGCCGTCACCGATGTCGTCGTCGCGGCGGGGCTGCTCTTCGACTCAGGCGAGTTCGAGACGCTCGGCACTCTGTACACGGCGGACGCGCTCTTCGAGATGATCCCCGCACCCGAGGGATTTCCCGCCACGATCTCCACCAGCAAGCAGATCACCGACGGGCTGGCCCAGCTTCGGCGGATCAACCGGGAGACGGAGGGCGTCCACTCGCGGCACGTCACCTCCAATCTGCTGGTCACCAGGCTGGGCGCGGACACGGCCGAGGTGTACTCGATCTTCACCGTCACCGGCCTCTACAGCGACGGCCGGCTCGGACTGCGCCGGCTGGGTAACTACGTCGACCTGCTGCGCCGCGAGGGGACGGCGTGGCGGATCGCGCACCGGCGGTTGTACATGCAGGAGCCGCCGCCGGTACAGCCCGTCGCCGCGACCGGTGACCGGGACTCCGGCGCTGACGGACCGGTTTCCGAGCGAGGCCAGGAGCCGGTGGCATGAAGACGACGAACGATCCGGACGCCACCGGCGAACCCATCGCCGTGGTGGGCATGTCGTGCAGACTGCCGAAAGCCGCCACGCCCGACCAGTACTGGCAGCTGCTGCGCGACGGCAGGGACGCGGTGGGGGAGGCGCCCCCGGACCGCTGGGCCGGCACCGCGCTGCCCCACCGCTTCGGCGCCTTCCTCGACGACATCGCCGGCTTCGACGCGGGGTTCTTCGGTGTCTCCCCGCGTGAGGCCGCAGCGATGGACCCTCAGCAGCGTCTGCTCCTGGAACTGAGCTGGGAGGCACTGGAACACGCACGCATCGTGCCGGCACGGCTGCGCGGCACCGCTACGGGCGTGTACGTCGGCGCGATGTGGGACGACTACGCGACCGTGCTGCTCCAGGCAGGTACGGACGCGATCGACCAGCACACGATGGCGGGCACCGGCCGGGGCGTCATGGCCAACCGCGTCTCGCACGCGCTCGGGCTGCGCGGCCCCAGCATGACCGTGGACACCGCCCAGTCGTCCTCGCTGGTCGCCGTGCACCTCGCGTGCGAGAGCCTGCGCCGGGGCGAGTCCACCACCGCCCTCGCCGGCGGCGTGAACCTCAACATCCTCGCCGAGACCACTCTTGGAGCGGCCAGGTTCGGCGGACTGTCGCCCAGTGGCCGCTGCTTCACCTTCGACGCGCGGGCCGACGGCTATGCGCGCGGTGAGGGCGGCGCGCTGCTGGTGCTCAAGACGCTGTCCGACGCCCTCGCCGACGGCGACGAGATCCACAGCGTCATCCTCGGCGGCGCCGTCAACAACGACGGCGGCGACACCCGGCTCACCGTGCCCAGCGCGGCGGCCCAGCGGCAGGTCCTCGAAGAGGCGCACCGGCAGGCGGGCGTCGACCCTTCGGACATCCAGTACGTCGAACTGCACGGCACCGGCACCAAGGTGGGCGACCCCGTCGAGGCGCGGGCGCTCGGGGCGGCGCTCGGCGCGCACCGCCCGCCCGACCAGCCGCTGCCGGTGGGCTCGGCCAAGACCAACATCGGCCATCTGGAGGGCGCGGCGGGCATCGCGGGCCTGCTCAAGGTCGTGCTGAGCATCCGGCATCGTCAGCTGCCGCCCAGCCTCCACTTCGAGCGGGCGAACCCGGAGATCCCACTGTCCGAGCTGTGCCTACGGGTGCAGACCGAGCTGGGCGGCTGGCCGTCCGGGCGACGGCTCCTCGCCGGAGTCAGCTCGTTCGGCATGGGCGGCACCAACTGCCACCTCGTGCTCGCCGAACCTCCGGCCCGCGACAGCACACCGCGAAGCCCCTCCGAGGCGGAGGTGCCGTGGCTGGTCTCGGCCCCCGCACCGGACGCCTTGCGTGCCCAGGCGTCCACCCTGCTGTCCTGGCTGGATGCCCACCCCGACGCGGAACCCCGCGCCGTCGGGCTGTCGCTCGCCCTGACCAGGACACACTTCGAGCACCGCGCCGTCGTACGGGGCACGAGCCTCGCGGAGTACCGGAGTGGACTGGCCGACCTCGCGGAGGGCCGGCCGTCGGCCGGCACCGGGACCGACTGGCTGACCGGACTGACCGGTGGCCCGGCCGACTTCACCGACCTCCCCACCTACACCTTCACCCGGCAGCGGCACTGGGTCGGCGAGAAGCCGCCCGAGCCGCGGGCCGCGCCGAAGGACCTGCTGGAGCTGGTCCGCACTCAGGTCGCGATCGAACTGGGCTTCGTCACCGGCGAGTCGATCGACCCGGAGCTGGCCTTCGACGACCTCGGGGTCGACTCCGTCGGCCTGACGGAGATCAGTGCCGGGCTGAGCAGGGCGACCGGTCTGCGCGTGACCTACCGCGCGCTGTTCCGGTATCCGACGCCGACGCTGCTCGCGGGCTTCCTGCGCGAGGAACTGGCCGGCACGCGGCCGCCCGAACCGTTACCCGCGTTCACCCGCCCGGCCGTGGCCCCGGCTCCGCCGGCGGACGCCCCGGTCACTGGTGCCTCGGCCCCGGACGCCCCGGTCGCTGGTGCCTCGGCCCCGGACGCCCCGGTCACCGGTGCCCCGGCCCCGGACGCCCCGGTCACCGGTGCCCCGGCCCCGGACGCGCCGCCCCCTCACGACCCGATCGTGGTCGTGGGCATGGCCTGCCGCTACCCCGGCGGCGTGCGCTCACCCGAGGACCTGTGGCAGCTGGTCGACGAGGGCCGCGACGCCATCACACCGTTCCCCACCGACCGAGGCTGGGACCTCGAGCGGCTGTACGACCTCGACCCCGACACCCCGGGTACCTCCTACACCCGGCACGGCGGCTTTCTGCACGACGCCGACCGGTTCGACGCCGACTTCTTCGGCATCAGCCCACGTGAGGCCGCCGCGATGGATCCGCAGCAGCGCCTGCTGCTGGAGGTGTCCTGGGAAGGCATCGAGCGGACCGGTACGGACCCGACTGCCCTGCGCGGCAGCCGCGTGGGGGTCTTCGTCGGCGCGACCTCCCAGGAGTACGGCCCCCGGCTGCACGCCGCGGACAGCGGTTCCGAGGGCTACCGGCTGACCGGCAGCACGGTCAGCGTCCTGTCCGGCCGGATCGCCTACACGCTCGGCTTGCTCGGCCCGGCCGTCACCGTGGACACCGCGTGCTCCTCGTCGCTGGTGGCCGTGCACCTGGCGACGCAGGCGCTGCGCCAGGGCGAGTGCACCCTGGCTCTCGCCGGCGGGGTCACGGTCATGGCGAATCCGGGTATGTTCGTGGAGTTCAGCCGTCAGCGCGGGCTGGCACCGGACGGCCGCTGCAAGCCCTTCTCGGCGAACGCCGACGGCACCGCGTGGGCCGAGGGCGCGGGCCTTCTGGTCCTCGAACGACTGTCCGACGCGCGGCGGAACGGCCATCGGGTGCACGCCGTCCTGGCCGGCTCGGCGATCAACTCCGACGGCGCGAGCAACGGACTCACCGCGCCCAACGTCGCCGCCCAGGAAAGCCTGATCCGCCAGGCCCTCGCCGCCGCCGGTCTGGCGGCGCACGAGATCGACGCGGTGGAGGCGCACGGCACCGGCACCACCCTCGGCGACCCGATCGAGGCCGAGGCCCTGCTGTCCACCTACGGCCAGGGCCGGCCTGCCGGACGTCCGCTGTGGCTGGGTTCGCTCAAGTCCAACATCGGACACTCCCAGGCCGCGGCCGGTGTCGCCGGCCTGATCAAGATGATCACCGCCATGCGGCACGGATCGCTGCCGAGGACCCTGCACGCGGACGCACCGTCGCCGCACGTGGACTGGTCGACGGGCGACATCGCGCTGCTGCGCGAGGCCGTGCCGTGGCCCTCGTCCGGCAGGCCGCGCCGGGCCGGCGTGTCCTCGTTCGGCATCAGCGGCACCAACGCGCACGTGATCCTCCAGGAGCCGCCCGCCGACGGGCGCCCGCAGCCGCCGCGCCCCGCACCCGGTGCCGTACCCCTCGTGCTGAGCGCCAAGGACGACGACGCCCTGCGAGAGCTGGCGGCGAGGCTGTCAGCGCTCGACGCCGAGCCGGTCGACCTCGCCTTTTCGCTGGCGATCAGCCGCACCGCCTTCCCCCGGCGTGCCGCGATCGTGGCCGAGGACCGGGCGGGACTGCGGGCCGCACTGTCCGCGCTCGCCGAGGACAGGGCCGCGCCGGGAGTGCTGCGGACCAGCGCGAAGAACCCGGGAGGCACGGCGTTCCTGTTCACCGGCCAGGGCAGCCAACGGGTGGGCATGGGAAGCGGACTGTACGTCGCCTACCCGGCCTTCGCCGACGCGCTCGACGAGGTGTGCGCGCTGTTCGATCCGCATCTGGACCGCTCGTTGCGCGAGGTGATGTTCACCGACGGGTCGGGACTGCTCGACCGGACCCGTTACACCCAGGCGGCGTTGTTCGCCCTGGAGGTGGCACTGTTCCGGCTGGTCGAGCACTGGGGCCTGCGACCGGACCACCTGCTGGGGCACTCGGTCGGCGGGATCGTCGCCGCCCATGTGGGCGGAGCCCTGTCGCTGCCGGACGCGGTCCGGCTGGTGGAGGTGCGCGGACGGCTGATGCAGGCGCTGCCCGCCGGAGGCGCGATGTTCGCCGTACGCGCCCCCGCCGAGGAGGTCGCCACGCTGCTCGACGGCCACGAGGACTCGGTCGGCATCGCCGCGGTCAACGGCCCGAACTCCGTGGTGATCTCGGGCGACGAGGGGCCCGCGCGCCGTATCGCCGAGCAACTGGGCGGGCGGATACGGCGGCTGCGGTCCAGCCATGCCTTCCACTCGCCGCACATGGCCGCCATGCTTGACGACTTCCGCCGGGAGCTCGGCGAGCTCCCGGCCACGGCCCCGCACATCCCCGTCGTCTCCGACCTGACCGGTGACCTCGCGACAGCCGAGCAACTGGGATCACCGGACTACTGGGCTCGGCACGTGCGCGAAACCGTCCGGTTCGAGGCGGGCCTGCGCCACCTCGACGCCCAGGGCACGACGGGTTATCTGGAGCTGGGGCCGGACGCGGTACTCGCCGTTCCGGCCGGTGACGCCGGCACGGATGCCACCGCCGTCGCCGTCCCCGCGCTCCGGCACGACTGGCCCGAGACGGAGACGCTCGCCATCGCCGTCGCGCACCTCAACGCCCGGGGCGTGCCGGTCGACTGGCCGGCGTACTTCACCGGCCGGGAGCCGCGCCAGGTCGAGTTGCCGACCTATCCCTTCCAGCGCCGGCGGTTCTGGCTCACCGGCGCCGCCGCGGCCGCGGCCGGGCATCCGTGGCTGACCGACGTCACCGAACTGGCCGACGAGCAGGGCTGGCTGGCCACCGGACGACTGTCCGCCCAGGACACTCCGTGGCTGTCGGAACACGTCGTGGCCGGCCGGGAGCTGCTGCCCGCGGTCGCCTTCGCCGAACTCGCCCTGCACGTCGCCGACCGGGTCGGCGCCGGGCACCTCGCCGAACTCACGGTCGAACAACCGCTCATCGTGTCGGAGGCGGACGGCACGGACCTCCAGGTGGTCGTACGGCCGGTGGACCCGTCCGGCCAGTACCCGTTCACCGTGTTCGCCCGGGACAGGCGCGACACCGACTGGACCCGGCACGCCACCGGCGCCCTGCACACCGGCACCGCCGCACCGCAGCTCCCCATGCCCGCACAGTGGCCGCCGGCCGGCGCGGAACCCATGGACCTGACCGACGCCTACCCTCGGCTGGCCGAACTCGGCTACGACTACGGCCCCGGATTCCAGGGCCTGCGCAACGCGTGGCGATCCGGCGCCGAAGTCTACGCCGAGGTCGAACTGGCCGCCGACCCCGGCCGGTTCGATCTGCACCCCGCCTTGCTCGACCCCTGTCTGCACCCCGTGGTGCTCGGACTGCTCGGCCGGGCCCGGACCGGTCTGCTGCCCTTCTCCTTCACCGGCGTGACCCGGTACGCCGTAGGCGCGTCAGCGGTGCGCGTCCGGCTCACCACGACCGGCGACGACACCGTGGCGCTGACCGTCTCCGACACCGCCGGGAACCCGGTTCTGGCCGTGACGTCGCTGACGCTGCTGGCCATGGACACGAGCGTGTCCGACGCCCTGCACACCGTCGAGTGGGTGCCCCACGCCACGGACGGCACGGACACCTCCGCCGGGGTCCGGACACCAGTGATCGCGGAGACGACCCTGTCCGCCGGTATCGACGCCGGCATCCCCGCCGCGGACGTCCTGCTCGTGGACTGCACGTCCGAGCAGCCCTCGCCCGACGTGGTCGGCCGGGCGCACGCCCTGACGGCCGGACTGACCGCCCTGATCCAGGACTGGCTGGCGCAGGAACGGTTCGCGGGTACGAGACTGGCGGTGCTCACCGGCGGCGCGGTCGCCGTGTCGGACGACACGGAGATCGAGGATCCGTCGGGCGCGGCGGTCTGGGGCCTGGTACGCACGGCCCGGCTCGAACATCCGGGACGGTTCCTGCTCATCGACACGCAGCCGGGTGACCGGGCGGACGTCCGTGCAGTGCTGACCCGGGCCGCCGACGAGCCGGAGTCTGCGCTGCGCGACGGCCGGCTCTTCGTGCCACGCGTTCGCCGGCTCCGCCCCGCCGGTGACGAGGCACGGACCCTGAGTGGCACCGTCCTGATCACCGGCGGGACCGGCGCCCTCGGCGGCCTCCTGGCCCGGCACCTCGTCACCGCGCACGGGGTGCGCGACCTCGTCCTGGCCGGCCGCAGCGGCCGCAACTCGCCCGGCGCGGCCGAACTGGAAGCCGAGCTGACCGGGTCGGGCGCCACCGTGACGGTCGCGGCGTGCGACGCGGCGGACCCGGACGCGCTGGCGGAGCTGCTCGCGACACTGCCCGACCTGGACGCCGTCGTCCACGCGGCCGGTGTGCTGGACGATGCCGTCCTCACATCGATCACCCCGGAGCAGATCGACACCGTACTGCGCCCCAAGGTGGACGCCGTCGTACACCTGGACCGGCTGACCCGCGACCGCGGTCTGTCCGCGTTCGTCGTGTTCTCCTCCGCGGTCGCCGCGCTCGGCAACCCCGGACAGGCGGTCTACGCCGCGGCCAACGCGTTCCTGGACGCCTTCGCCCGGCACCGCAGGGCTCAGGGCAGGCCGGCGCTGTCCCTGGGCTGGGGACTGTGGGCCGACGGCCTCGGCATGGCAGGGCATCTGAGCGCGGCCGAGGAAACCCGTGTGCGACGCGGCGGGCTGGGGGTGATCACCGCTGAGGAAGGACTCGCGCTGTTCGACGCGGCCCTGTCCGGCGGGCACACCCATGTGCTGCCTGCCAGGCTCACCCGCCGTCACCCCGCACGGTCCACGCCCGTACCGGGCGACGGCCTGCCCGGTCTGTTCGCCCGCCCCGAGCCCGAGCGCGCCCGTGCCGTACTCGACTTCGTCCGCACGGAGGTCGCGGCCCTGCTCGGCCACCCCGATCCGGGGACCCTCGACCCGGACCGCTCCTTCAAGGACCTCGGGTTCGACTCCCTCACCGGCGTCGATTTCCGCAACCGGCTGCACACCGTCACCGGGCTCAGGCTTCCCGCCACCGTCGTGTTCGAGCACCCGACCCCCAGCGCGCTGGCGGGCCACCTGCTGGACGAGATCACCGGAACCGGGTCCGCCGCCGGCGAGCCGGACCGCACCCTCGTGGCCACCGCCACCGCCACCGCCACCGCCACCGACGACGATCCGATCGTCATCGTCGGTATGGCCTGCCGCTATCCAGGCGGTGTGCGCTCCCCGGAGGACCTGTGGCGACTGGTCGTCGAGGGCACCGACGCGGTCTCCGGCTTCCCCGCCGACCGGGGATGGGACCTCGCGGCGCTCCACGACGAGGACCCGACGAAGCCCGGCACCAGCCATACCCGCCACGGCGGTTTCCTCCACGACGCGGCTGACTTCGACGCCTCCTTCTTCGGCATCGGGCCACGGGAGGCACTGGCCACCGACCCACAGCAGCGCCTCCTGCTGGAGACGGCGTGGGAGGGCCTGGAGCACGCCGGGATCGTCCCGGCCTCCCTGCGGGGCAGCGACACGGGTGTCTTCACCGGGGTCATGTACCACGACTACGCGGGCAGACTGCTGTCCGCTCCCGACGACCTGGAAGGCCATCTGCTGATCGGCAACCAGGCGAGCGTCGCCTCCGGACGGGTGGCGTACGTGCTCGGCTGCGAGGGGCCCGCGGTCACCGTGGACACGGCGTGTTCCTCGTCGTTGGTCGCGCTGCATCTGGCCGCGCAGGCGCTGCGGTCCGGTGAGTGCTCACTGGCTCTGGCGGGAGGTGTGGCCGTGATGGCCACGCCACACACGTTCATCGAGTTCAGCAGGCAGGGCGCGCTGTCCCCGGACGGCCGGTGCAAGTCCTACGCCGACGCCGCCGACGGCACCGGCTGGTCCGAGGGTGTCGGCATGCTGGTGGTGGAACGGCTGTCCGACGCCCGGCGGAACGGACATCGGGTCCTCGCCGTGCTCCGTGGCTCCGCCGTCAACCAGGACGGCGCGTCCAACGGGCTGACCGCGCCGAACGGCATGGCCCAGCAACGGGTGATCCGGCGGGCGCTGGCCGACGCGGGTCTCACACCGCCCGACGTGGACGCCGTGGAAGGACACGGCACCGGAACCCGGCTCGGTGACCCGGTTGAGGTACAGGCGCTGCTGGCCACCTACGGCCGACGACGGCCGGCGGACCGCCCGCTGTGGCTCGGCTCGGTGAAGTCCAACCTCGGCCACACCCAGGCCGCCGCCGGCGTGGCGGGCGTCATCAAGATGGTGCAGGCGATGCGGTACGGCGTACTGCCGCGCACCCTCCATGTCGACCGGCCGACGTCCCAGGCCGAATGGTCGACCGGATCGCTGCGCCTGCTCACCGAGCCACAGCCCTGGCCGGGCACCGACCGGCCACGGCGCGCGGCGGTGTCCTCGTTCGGCGTGAGCGGAACCAACGCGCACGTCGTTCTCGAAGCCCCGCAGCCCGCCGACACCCCCGCGCCGGCCGGCCGGGACGAGAGGGCACCGGTGCCGTGGGCGCTCTCCGCCAAGTCCCCCGGGGCACTGCGCGCACAGGCCGCCAGGCTGCTGGACGCCGTCGACGAACGGGACGTCGCGGACGTCGCCCTGTCGCTGGCGACCACCCGCACGGTGTTCGAGCACCGTGCCGTCGTCGTCGGCGCGGACCGCGCCCGCCTGCGGGCCGGACTGGCGGGCCTGGCCGAGGGACGGGACGTGCCGGGCGTGCTGACCGGCGCGGCCGGCGAGGACCGCCGGGTGGTTTTCGTCTTCCCCGGGCAGGGCGCGGCGTGGGCCGGAATGGCAGCCGAACTGCTCGACGCCTCACCGGTTTTCGCCGACCGGATGGCCGAGTGCGCGACGGCGCTCAGCCAGGTCGTCGACTGGTCCCTGCTCGAGGTCGTCCGGGACGGCTCCGCCCTGGACCGGGTGGATGTGGCCCAGCCGACGCTCTTCGCGGTCATGGTGTCCCTCGCCGAGCTGTGGCGCTCGTACGGAGTGACCCCGGCCGCGGTGGTCGGACACTCCCAGGGCGAGATCGCCGCCGCCTGCGTGGCGGGCGCGCTCTCCCTCGCCGACGCGACGCGGATCGTGGCGGAACGCAGCACCCGCCTGCGCCCGCTGTCCGGCGCGGGCGGGATGCTGTCGGTCGCGCTCCCACCCGACGAGGTGCGGCAGTTGCTGGAGCCCTTCGGCGACGGTCTGTCGATCGCGGCGGTCAACGGCCCGCAGTCGGTGGTCGTCTCCGGAGACCTCGCCTCCCTCGACGAACTCGAACGTGAGCTCTCCCGCCGAGGCAGGCCGGGTCGGCGCGTCCGCGCCACGGACATCGCCTACCACTCGGCACACGTCGAACCCCTCCGGGAGGAACTCGAGACCGCCCTCGCCGCCGTCGCACCCAGGGCGGCCACGGTCCCCTTCCACTCCACCGTCACCGGCCGACGGCACGACACCTCGACCCTCGACGCCGCCTACTGGTACCGCAACCTGCGCGAACCGGTGCGATTCGCGGAGACCGTACGGGATCTGGTCTCCCAGGGGCTGACGCATTTCGTCGAGGTGAGCCCGCACCCGGTGCTGATGCCCGCGGTCCAGGACATCGTGGACGCGGCCGGTGTGCCGGGTGCGGTGATCCCCTCACTGCGACGCGACGACGGCGGGCCGCAGCGGTTCCTGACGTCGCTGGCCGAGGCACAGGTGCGGGGCATACCGGTCGACTGGACCCCGGCGGTCTCCGGCGGGCGCCGGATCGACCTGCCCACCTACGCCTTCCAGCACCGCCGTTACTGGCTGGAGCAGGGCACCGCGCCCACGGCGGACCCGGCCGATCACCCGCTGCTGAGCGGTTGCCTCGTCCTCGCCGACGGCGAGGGCCTGGTGCTGACCGGCGACTGGTCCCGGGCCACGCATCCATGGCTCGCCGATCACACGGTGCTGGGCTCGGTGGTGGTTCCGGGAGCGGCGCTGATGGAGCTGGCGGTGTGGGCGGGCGACCGGGCCGGGTGTGACCTCGTCGAGGAACTGGTCCTCCAGGCGCCCCTGGTGCTGCCGGAGGGCGGCACCAGGGTGCAGGTGCGGGTGGGAGCGGCGGACGGGACCGGACGCCGTGCACTGACCGTGCACTCCCGATCGGCCGACGGGGAATGGCGGCTGCACGCCGAGGGCGCCCTCGCGACCTCCGCCGGCCCGTACCCGGTGGCAGCGCTGTCCTGGCCGCCGGTCGACGCCGAGCCGGTCGAAATGGACGGGCTGTACGAGCGGTTCGCGGACATCGGCCTCGATTACGGGCCGGCCTTCCGGGGCCTGCGCAAGGCGTGGCGGCGCGACGCCGAGCTGTTCGCCGAGGTCGAGCTGCCGCACGGCGTGGAAACGGACGGGTTCGGCGTGCACCCGGCACTGCTGGACGCGGCGCTGCACGTCATCGAACTGGCCGCTGTCGAGAACGGCACGCCGCTCGTGCCGTTCTCCTGGAACGGTTTCCGCCTGCACGCCACCGGCGCCTCGGTCCTCCGCGTCCGGCTGCGCCCCACCGGGACCGGCGGGACGGCGCTGACGGCCGTGGACCGCAGCGGCGCACCGGTGATCTCGGTGGACTCGCTGAGCACCCGACCGCCGGCGGGGGAGCGGCCCGGTTCGCGGGTGGACTCGCTCTACCGCGTGAACTGGGTGGAGCGGACTCCGGCGGTGACGACACCTTCCACCGCGCGGTGGGCGGTCATCGGCGTGAGCGGCGCCCTGCCCGGCGAACCCTTCGCGGACCTCGACGCGGCGGCCGGGGCCGCGCCGGACGTGGTGCTCGCGGTCTGCCCGGCATCCGGGGACGTGGTCACCGGCCTGCACGAATCGGCCCACTGGGTCCTTTCGCTGCTGCGGTCCTGGATCACGGACGAGCGGCTTTCCGGCGCACGGCTCGTGATCGTGACGCGAGGTGTCATGGGGCCCGGTGACAACGTGGCCGCGGCCCCGGTGTGGGGACTTGTCCGCTCCGCCCAGGCCGAACACCCGGACCGGTTCGTACTGGCGGACCTCGACGACCACGAGGCGACAGGCGCCGTTCTACCGGCCGCGCTCGACCTGGGCGAACCCCAACTCGTGATACGGCAGGGAACGGTCAGGGCACCCCGGCTGGAACCGGCGCCCGCGGAAACCGCCGTACCGCCGACGGACCCCGGCGCCACCGCCTCCGGATCGCGGATCGACCCGGGCGGCACCCTCGCCGTACCTCCGATGGACCCTGAGGGCACCATCCTGATCACAGGAGCTCCCGGCGCGCTGGGCAGTCTGGTCGCCCGTCATCTCGTCACCCGGCACGGTGCACGGCACCTGCTGCTGGCGAGCCGGCGCGGCCCGGAGGGCGACAACGCGGCCGCTCTGGAGGCCGAGCTGACCGCCCTGGGCGCCGAGGTCCGCGTCGCGGCGTGCGATGTCTCCGACCGGGCCGCCCTGGCCGCGCTGCTGGCGACGGTGGCGGCGGAGCACCCCCTCGTCGCGGTGGTCCACGCGGCGGGCGTGCTCGACGACGGTGTGATCTCGTCGCTGACCGACGAGCGGATGGACCGGGTGCTGCGGCCGAAAGCGGACGCCGCGTGGTGGCTGCACGAGCTCACCCGCGAGTGCGACCTGTCGGCGTTCATCCTGTTCTCCTCCGTGGTCGGGACACTGGGCAACCCGGGCCAGAGCAGCTACGGGGCGGCGAACGCGTTCCTGGACGCGCTCGCCGAACTGCGTCGCGGCCAGGGGCTGGCGGCCCAGTCGCTCGCGTGGGGCCTGTGGGCCGAAGCCGGCGGGATCACCGAGCGCCTCGACCCGACCGAGCTGCGGCGACGGCTCGCCCGGAGCGGCGTCGCCGCCCTCTCCACCTCGCACGGCCTCGCGCTCTTCGACGCCGGCCTCGGCCGGCCGGACGCCGTACTGGTGACCGCCCGGCTGGACACTGCCGCCGCCCGCCCGGCCGAGAACAGCCCGCTGCTGCGCGGCCTGATACCGGCACCCGCACGGCGCGTGGTGGACGACGACGCGGCCGGGCCGAGCCTGGCGGAACGCCTGGCCGCCC
This sequence comes from Streptomyces lancefieldiae, assembly GCF_031845825.1. Classification (NCBI taxonomy): domain Bacteria; kingdom Bacillati; phylum Actinomycetota; class Actinomycetes; order Kitasatosporales; family Streptomycetaceae; genus Streptomyces; species Streptomyces lancefieldiae. The sequence goes on from NZ_JAVRFH010000017.1 coordinate 70,618, forward strand.
TCCCGCAGGCCGCGCGCGAACGGACGGTGACGGAACTGGTGCAGCGGCAGACGGCTCAGGTGCTCGGCCATGACCGGCCCGACGCCGTCCGCATGGACCAGCCCTTCAACGAGATCGGGTTCGACTCACTCAGCGCGGTCCAGCTGAGGAACAGACTGGGTGCGGCAACCGGGCTGCGCATACCCGCCTCCGTCGTGTTCGACCACCCCACCCCGCTCGCGCTCGCCACCCACCTGCGCGGCGAACTGCTCGGTGGCCGGCCGCCCGGCGAGGAAGTCCCGGCCACGCGAGGCCCCGGCGCGGTGCCGGCGGCCGACGAACCGATCGCGATCATCGGCATGGCGTGCCGGTTCCCGGGCGGTGTGCGATCCCCCGAGGACCTGTGGGAGCTACTGCTCAGGGGCGGGGACGCCATCGACGAGTTCCCCACCGACCGGGGCTGGGACATCGACGAGCTGTACCACCCCGATCCCGACCGGCCCGGCAAGACCTACACGCGCACCGGCGGCTTCCTCTACGACTCCGCCGACTTCGACCCGCAGTTCTTCGGCATCAGCCCGCGCGAGGCCCTCTCCACCGACCCGCAGCAGCGGCTGCTCCTGGAAACCTCCTGGGAGGCGTTCGAACGGGCCGGCATCGACCCGGAGACGGTGCGCGGCAGCCAGACCGGGGTCTTCGCCGGGATGATGCACCACGACTACGGCTCACGACTGCGCGAGGTGCCCGAAGAACTGGAGGCGTACGTCGGCATCGGCAGCGCGGGCGGTGTCGCCTCCGGCCGCGTGGCCTACACGTTCGGACTGGAAGGTCCTGCGGTGACCGTCGACACCGCGTGCTCGTCCTCGCTGGTGGCGCTGCACCTGGCCGCGCAGGCGCTGCGCAACGGCGAATGCTCGCTGGCGCTGGCGGGCGGAGCCACGGTGATGTCGAGGCCCAGTCTCTTCGTCGAGTTCAGCAGACAGCGCGCGCTGTCCCCCGACGGCCGGTGCAAGTCGTTCGCCGAGGGCGCCGACGGGACCGGCTGGGCCGAGGGCGTGGGCATGCTGCTCGTGGAGCGGTTGTCGGACGCCCGGCGCAACGGGCACACCGTGTACGCGGTGATCCGCGGGTCGGCGGTCAACCAGGACGGCGCCTCCAACGGGATGACCGCGCCGAACGGACCCGCCCAGCAGCGGGTGATCCGCCAGGCGCTCGCGGCGGCCCGGCTCTCGGGGCCGGACGTGGACGTGGTGGAGGCGCACGGCACCGGCACGGCCCTGGGCGACCCGATCGAGGCACAAGCGCTGCTGGCGACCTACGGCCGGGACCGGGAGCGCCCGCTCTGGCTCGGATCGGTCAAGTCGAACATCGGCCACACCCAGGCCGCCGCCGGTGTCGCCGGGATCATCAAGACCGTGCTCGCCCTGCGGCACGCGACCCTTCCCCGGACTCTGCACGCCGACACACCGACATCCCACGTGGACTGGTCCGCCGGTTCCCTACGGCTGCTGACCGAGACCCGGCCCTGGCCCGAGGAACACCGTCCGCGCCGCGCCGCCGTGTCCTCGTTCGGGATCGGTGGTACCAACGCGCACGTCGTCCTGGAACAGGCTCCGGCCGACGCGCGGGCCGGCGGCCGGGCCGACGTGCCGAGGAACGCGTCGACCGACGTGCGGGCCGACGCCGCGGCGCCGCTGCCGTGGATCCTGTCCGCGCGCACCGAGCCCGCACTGCGGGCCCAGGCCGCACGTCTGCTGCCGACCGCCCACTCCGCCGTACAGGACATCGGGTACTCGCTCGCCACCACACGTCGGGCGTTCGAGCACCGGGCGGTCGTCCTCGGTACGGGCTCGGCCGCGATGCGCCGCGGGCTGGCCGCGCTCGCCGAGGGCGAGGCCAGCCCGTCCGTGGTCCAGGGCGTGGCCGACACCGGCGGACAGGTCGCGTTCGTGTTCCCCGGCCAGGGCTCCCAGTGGCCCGGGATGGCCTCGGAACTGCTCGACTCCTCCCCGGTCTTCCGGCAGGAGATCGAGGCGTGCGCCGAGGCGCTGGAGCCGTACATCGACTGGTCCCTGACGGACGTGCTGCGCGACGGGCGCGACCTGGACCGCGTGGACGTCGTCCAGCCCGCCCTGTTCGCCATGATGGCTGGACTCGCCGCGCTGTGGCGCTCCCACGGCGTACGTCCCGCCGCGGTGGCCGGACACTCCCAGGGTGAGATCGCCGCCGCCTACGTGGCGGGCGCGCTGTCGTTGCCGGACGCCGCGCGTGTCGTCGCCCTGCGCAGCCGGGCCCTGGCGACGCTGTCCGGCAGGGGCGGCATGGTCTCCGTCGCCCTCCCGCTCGACCAGGTCCGAGCCCGCGCCGAGACCTGGGGGGAGCGGCTGTCCGTCGCGGCGGTCAACGGGCCGAGCTCGGTCGTGCTGTCCGGTGATCCCGAGGCCCTCGACGGACTGCTCGCCCGGTGCGAGGCCGACGGGGTGCGGGTCAGCCGGGTCGCCGTCGACTACGCCTCTCACTCGGCCCACGTCGAGGAGGTCCGCGAACAACTGCTGACCGTTCTGGCGCCGATCACCCCTCGCCCGGCGGAGATACCGCTCCACTCCACGGTCACCGGCGAGCCGATCGACACCACCGCCATGGACGCCGAGTACTGGTACCGCAATCTGCGCCGAACCGTGCGCCTCGACGAGGTCGTGCGCGGACTCGCCGAGTCCGGCATCGGCGCGTTCATCGAGGTGAGCCCGCACCCCGTGCTCACGGCCGCCGTACAGGAGAGCGTCGGCACCGCCGCCGTGATCGGGTCGCTGCGCCGCGACGACGGCGGTCCGGACCGGTTCCTGACGGCACTGGCCCAGGCGTACGTGCGAGGCGTCGAGTTGAACTGGTCGAAGTCCTTCGCCGGCTCGGACGCGCGCCTGGTGGACCTGCCGACCTATCCGTTCCAGCGGCAGCGGTACTGGCTGCCGAGCGGCGGGCAGGCACCGGCCGACGACGCTTTCTGGACAGCGGTGGACAGCGGCGACGTGGACGAACTCGGTCGGACGCTGTCACCGGACGCGGACCGGGACCCGGAGGCGCTGCGTACCGTGATGTCCGTGCTCTCCGCCTACCGGCGACAGCAGCGCGAGGCGTCGGCCGCGGACTCGTGGCGCTACCGGATCGCCTGGCGGCCGGTGTCCGGGACACCGGCGGCTTCGCTGTCCGGTACCTGGCTCGTGGTGCTCCCGCTCCACGGCGTGCGGCCGGACTGGGCCGGCGGATGCGTGGCCGCGCTGACGGCCGCGGGCGCCCGGGTCGTGCAAGTCGAGGTGGACGCCGCCGGCACCGGCAGGCAGACACTCGCCGCCCGGCTCCGGGACGCCGTGGACACCCCCGTGGACGGTGTGCTGTCGCTGCTGGCGCTGGACGAACGGCCGAGTCCCGTCGTCCCGGCCGGCTTCACCGGCACGGTCGCCCTGCTGCAGGCGCTCGGCGACGCCGGCCTGACCGCCCCCCTGTGGTGCGCCACGCGTGGCGCCGTGGCCGTCAGCGACGGCGAGCCCCTCGCGAGCACCGCGCAGGCACTGGTCTGGGGGCTGGGCCTGGTGGCCGGTGTGGAGCATCCCGACCGCTGGGGCGGACTCGTCGACCTGCCCGAGACGATGGACGTCCGCGCCGGGGCGGGCCTGCGGGCGCTGCTCGCCGCGACGACGGGCGAGGACCAGGCGGCGGTGCGCCCCTCAGGAGTGTCGGTACGCCGACTGGTGCGCGCCGGCCGTGCCCCGGAGAGCGACTCGCCGTGGAGCCCTCGAGGGACGGTGCTGGTCACCGGCGGCACCGGCGCGCTCGGGGCACAGGTGGCCCGCTGGCTGGCGCGAGAAGGAGCCGAACACCTTGTGCTGGTCAGCCGCCGAGGCCCCGACGCACCGGGTGCTCCGGAACTCGAAGCGCAGCTGACCGGCCTGGGAGCCCGGGTCACCCTGGCCGCGTGCGACGTGTCCGACCGCGCGGCCCTGGCCGAACTGCTCGCCGCAGTGCCCGATCTGGCGGCGGTGGTGCACACGGCCGCTGTGCTGGACGACGGCCCGGTCGACACGCTCACGCCGGACCAGCTGGACCGCGCACTGCGGGTCAAGATGGGCGGCGCGCTCAACCTGCACGACCTCACCCGGGACCGCCCGCTCTCCGCCTTCGTCATGTTCTCGTCGTTCGGCGGCACGATCGGGCTCCCCGGACAGGGCAACTACGCGCCGGGCAACGCCTTCCTGGACGCGCTGGCCCGGCACCGCGGTGACCTCGGTCTTCCCGCCACGTCCGTGGCCTGGGGAGCCTGGGCCGGCGACGGCATGGCCGGTGGCGCGGTCGCCGGAACCCTGCGACGGCACGGTCTGCCGGAGATGGAGCCGGAACCGGCACTCACCGCGATGGGCCGGGCCCTGGCGGCCCGCGAGACGTACGTGGCCGTCGCCGACGTCGACTGGCGCCGCTTCCACGCCGCCTTCACCGCACTGCGGCCCAGTCCGCTGCTGCGGGAAGTGCCCGAGGTCCGTGAGATCACGGCACGGACGGCGGCCGCGGCGGAGGGCGACTCCGGTGAGCAGTCACTCGCCGGGCGGCTCACCGCACTGTCCGAGGAGGACCGTGCCCATCTGCTGCTGGACCTGGTCGGCTCGCACGTCGCGGCCGTACTGGGGCACGCGCGAGGAGACGTGGCGACGGACCGTGCCTTCCAGCAGCTCGGCCTGGACTCCGTCACCGGAGTCGAACTCCGCAACCGGCTCGGCGCCGCGACCGGTCTGACCCTGCCGGCCACCGCGGTGTTCGACCACCCGACACCCACCGCGCTGGCCGCCTACCTCGCGAGCCGGTTCGCCGACGGCGCCGGGGCACCGGACGACGCGTTGGACCAGCTGGCGCAGAAGCTCTCGTCGGCGAGCACCACCGAGCGCGCCCACCTCACCATGCGGCTGCGTTCCCTGCTCGTGAAGTGGGGCGACTCCGGCGAGAACGGCACGGACCCGGCCGAGTCCCTGCGGACGGCCGAGGACGACGAGCTGTTCTCGTTCATCGACAAGGACCTGGGAGTGTCATGACCACCAGCAACGAGGAAAAGCTCCGCGACTACCTCCGCAGGGTCACGGCGGATCTCGACCGGACCCGCCGACGACTGCTCGAAGCGGAGTCGGGGGACCGGGAGCCGATCGCGATCGTCTCGATGAGCTGCCGGTACCCGGGCGGTGTGCGCTCCCCGGAGGACCTCTGGGAACTGGTCCACGCGGGCCGCGAGGGCATCTCGCCGTTCCCAGCCGACCGCGGCTGGGACCTGCCCGCCCTGTACGACCCGGACCCCGGCCACCCCGGCACCACCTACGTCCGCGAAGGCGGATTCCTGCACGACGCCGCCGACTTCGACGCCGGGCTCTTCGACATCTCCCCGCGCGAGGCCCTGGCCATGGACCCGCAGCAGCGGCTGCTCCTGGAGACCACGTGGGAGGCGTTCGAGCGCGCCGGGATCGACCCGCTGTCCTTGCGCGGCAGCGACACCGCGGTGTTCACCGGTGTCACCTACCAGGACTACTGGTCACGCCTGCGACAGGTGCCCGACGAACTCCGGGGCCATCTGGTGACGGGGAACATCGCCAGCGCCGCGTCCGGCCGCGTGGCGTACACCTTCGGTCTGGAGGGCCCCGCGGTCACTCTGGACACCGCCTGCTCGTCGTCGCTCGTGGCGCTGCACTGGGCGGCGCGCGCACTGCGCTCCCGCGAGTGCTCGCTGGCCCTGGCCGGCGGGGTGGTGGTGATGGCCTCGCCCGAGATGTTCGTCGAGTTCGGCCGGCAACGCGGGCTGTCGCAGGACGGCCGGTGCCGCTCCTTCGCCGCGGACGCGGGCGGTTTCGGCTCCGCCGAAGGCGTGGGCCTGCTCCTGCTGGAACGCCTCTCGGACGCCCGCCGCAACGGACACCCCGTCCTCGCCCTGCTCCGTGGCTCCGCGGTCAACCAGGACGGTGCCTCCAACGGGTTCACCGCACCGAGCGGACCGGCCCAGGAACGGGTCATCCGACAGGCGCTGACCGACGCCCGGCTGGCCGCGTCCGACGTGGACGCGGTGGAGGCGCACGGCACCGGGACCCAGCTCGGCGACCCCATCGAGGCACGGGCACTGCTCGCCACCTACGGCCAGGGGCGACAGCGGCCGCTGTGGCTGGGGTCGGTCAAGTCGAACATCGGGCACACCCAGGCCGCGGCGGGCGCGGCGGGCGTGATCAAGACGGTGATGGCTCTCAGACACGGGGTCCTGCCCAGGACGCTGCACGCGGACGACCCCTCGCCGCACGTGGACTGGTCCGGGAACCTCGCACTGCTCACCGAGCACGTGCCGTGGGCGCGCGACGACGGACGCCCGAGGCGGGCCGCGGTCTCGTCCTTCGGAGTCACCGGTACGAACTCCCACGTGATCCTCGAGGAGGCCGGGGCCGAGGTGGAAGAGGCACCGCCCGCCACCGCCCCCGACCTGGTGCCGTGGGTGCTGTCCGGCAAGACACAGAACGCCCTGCGGGACCAGGCGGTCCGGATGGCCCGGTTCCTGCGCGCCACGCCGGACGTGCGGGTCGCGGATGCCGCGTACAACCTGGCCACGACCCGTGCCGTGCTCGAACACCGTGCCGTGGTGGTCGGCAACGACCGCGAGGAACTGCTGAGCGGGCTCGACGCGCTGGGCACGGGCACGCCTGCGGCCCACGTGATGCGCGGTGCCGCGACGGCGACCGGCCGAGTCGCCCTCGTCTTCCCCGGCCAGGGCACGCAGTGGACCGGGATGGCACGAGAACTGCTGGACACGGAACCGGTCTTCGCGGCCCGGATGGCGCAGTGCGCCGAGGCGGTCGGCGAGTATGCCGACTGGTCGGTCCTCGACGTGGTGCGGGGCATCGAAGGCACGCCGGGAGCGGACCAGGTCGACGTGGTCCAGCCGGTGCTGTTCTCGATCATGGTGTCGCTCGCGGACGTATGGCGCTCCTACGGCGTGGTGCCCGAGGCCGTCGTCGGGCACTCCCAGGGCGAGATCGCGGCCGCCTGCGTGGCCGGAGCACTGTCGCTGAGCGATGCGGCACGGGTGGTCGTGATGCGCAGCAGGGCGCTGCGGCGGCTGTGCGGCCGGGGCGGGATGCTTTCGGTGGTCGCACCGGCCGCCGAGGTGACGGCGCTGCTGCGACCGTGGGACGGCCGGCTGTGGGTCGCGGCGGTGAACGGTCCCGCCGCGGTGGCGGTCTCCGGCGACGCCGACGCCCTCGACGAGTTCGAGCGCGAACTGTCCCGCCGGGGCGTACTTCGCTGGCGACTGGCCGGCGTGGACTTCGCCGCGCACTCCGCGCACGTCGACGACATCCGCGCCGAGATCGAGGCCGGCCTCACGGGCATCACGCCGCGCGAGAGCGACATTCCGTTCTACTCCACAGTGGACGGGGCCCGGCTGGACACGACCGCGCTGGACGCCGGGTACTGGTACCGCAACCTGCGGCACGTCGTCCGTTTCGAGACCGCGGTGCGGGCACTGATCGGCGACGGGTTCACCGCCTTCGTCGAGTCGAGCGCACACCCCGTGCTGACCGTCGGCATGCAGGACACCGCCGACGCGCTGGGCGTGGAGATCGCCGCGGTGAGCTCGCTGCGCCGGGACGAGGGCGGCCTGCGGCGTCTGCTCACCTCCCTGGCCGACGCCCATGTCGCCGGCGTCCGCATCGACTGGACCAGGGCGTTCGGCGGCGCACCCCGGCCGCACGTCGACCTGCCCACCTACGCCTTCCAGCGACAGCGCTACTGGCTGACGAACACCGCCGAACCCGCCGACGCGGCCGGCCACGGGCTCGACACCACCGGACACCCGCTGCTGGGCGCCGCGCTGGCACTGCCGGAGTCCGACGGGGTGGTGCTCACCGGACGGCTCTCGCCGCGCTCCCACCCCTGGCTGGCGGACCACACCGTGTTCGGCACGGCACTCGTGCCCGGCTCCGCTCTCATCGACATGGCCATCCGTGCCGGGGACGAGGTCGGCTGCGGTCACCTCCGCGAACTCACCCTGGAAAAACCCCTGGTGCTCCCGGAGACGGCCGGTGTCCACGTCAGGGTGTCGGTGGAGGCCGCGGACGAGTCGGGTGACCGGGCGCTGGGCGTGCACAGCCGCCCCGAGGACGCGCCGCCGGGCACCGGCTGGTCCCGGCACGCGGTCGGAACCCTGACGCCGAGCGATCCGGCGGTGCCCGCGGCGGCGGTCACGCAATGGCCGCCCGCCGGCGCCACACCGCTGGACCTGGACGGCTTCTACGACCGGCTGGGCGATGTCGGACTGGGGTACGGCCCCGCGTTCCGCGGCCTGCGGGCCGTGTGGCGCCACGGTGACGAGATCCTCGCCGAGGCGGAGCTGCCCAAGAACGCCGACACCGGCGGCTTCGGGCTGCACCCGGTCCTGCTGGACTGCGTGCTTCAGGCCCTGCTGCCCGATCTCCTGGAGCAGGGGCTCGCCGGGACCGGACAGGTCCGGCTGCCGTTCTCCTTCGCCGGAGTGAGCCTGCACGCCATCGGCGCCGGCCGTGTGCGCGCCCGGATCTCGCCCGACGGCCCCGGTGCGGTGGCCGTCGAGGTGACCGACGACGCCGGACAGCCGGTGGCGTCGGCGCGGTCGCTCGTGACGCGGGCGGTCACCACCGGACAACTGGGCGCGGCGAACGACTCGCTGTACCGAGTGCGATGGACGCCCGTCGCGGCCGGGCCGCCGTACTCCGGCCGGTGCGCGGTCCTGGGGACCGACGCCCTCGGCCTGCGCGCCGGACTCGAAGCGGCGGGAGCCCAGGTGGACGTGTGCAGCGGACTGGACGCGCTGGGGGAGGCGGTACCCGAAGTCGTGATCGCGCCGGTCGACGGTCGAGACGGCGACACGCGGACGACCCTGCGCGAGACGCTCGAACTCGCACAGCGGTGGCTCGCCGACGAGGCGTCGGCCGGATCGCGGCTCGTGGTGCTGACGCGCGGCGCCGTCGCCACCCGGGACGGAGAGGACGTACCGGGCCTCGCCGCCGCGCCGGCGTGGGGCCTGCTGCGAACCGCGCAGTCGGAGCACCCGGACCGGTTCGTACTGGTCGACGTGGAGGCCCCCGAGGACCTGGACGGGGCGGCGACGGACCGCGGCCGGGCGCTGGCCGACGCGGTGGGTTCCGGTGAACCGCAAGTGGCGGTCCGCGGCGGCGTCCTGCTCGCCCCCCGACTGGTCCGCGCCGCCCCGGCCGACCGCCTGGCACCGCCGTCGGACTCCCGCACCTGGCGGCTGGAGACGGCGCGGACCGGCACGATCGACGGCCTCGCCCTGGTCGACCACCCGCAGGCACGCGAGCCGCTGCCCGCCGGGCACGTCCGGATCGCCCTGCGCGCCGCCGGGCTCAACTTCCGCGATGTGCTGATCACCCTGGGCATGTACCCCGGTGAGGCGGTCATGGGCACCGAGGGCGCCGGGGTCGTGCTGGAGGCCGCTCCCGACATCACCGACCTCCGGCCCGGGGACCGGGTGTTCGGGCTGATGGCCGGAGGCGCCGGACCGGTCGTCGTGGTCGATCGGCGCACCCTCGCGGTGATGCCGGACGACTGGTCGTTCGTCCAGGCCGCGTCCGTGCCCGCCGCCTTCTTGACGGCGTACTACGGTCTCGTCGACCTGGCGGGTCTGCGGCAGGGGGAGTCCGTCCTGGTGCACGCGGCGGCCGGCGGGGTGGGCATGGCGGCGGTCCAGCTGGCCCGGCACCTCGGCGCCGAGGTGTTCGGTACGGCCGGACCCGCGAAGTGGGACGTGCTGCGCTCCGCCGGGCTGTCCGAGCGGCACCTCGCCTCCTCCCGTACGGCCGACTTCGAGGCGCGGTTCCGCGACGTCACCGAGGGCGCGGGCGTGGACGTCGTGCTCAACTCGCTGGTCCGGGACCTCATGGACGCGTCACTGCGGCTGCTGCCACGCGGCGGCCGGTTCCTGGACATGGGCAAGACCGACATCCGCCCGCCCGCCGACGTGGCCGCCGCGCACCCGGGCGTGACGTACCGCGCGTTCGACCTGCTGGACGCGGGCCCGGAACGGATCGGGCAGATACTCGGCGAGATCGTGGAACTGTTCGAGAAGGGAGCCCTGCGACATCTGCCACTGACCACCTATGACATCCGCCGGGCACCCGAGGCGTACCGGTACATGAGCCAGGCACGGCACATCGGCAAGATCGTGTTCACGGTCCCCGCCGCGCTCGACCCACAGGGCACCGTGCTCGTCACGGGTGGCACCGGAACGCTCGGCCGCGCGATGGCCCGGCACCTCGTCACAGGACACGGCGCACGGCGACTCCTGCTGGTCAGCCGTCAGGGCATGCGGGCCCCCGGCGCGGACGCCCTGGCGGCCGAACTGACGGAGCTCGGTGCGGACGTGTCCGTGACCGCGTGCGACGTCGCCGACCGTGCCGCCCTCGCGGACGTCTTGGCGGCCGTGCCCGCCGACCACCCGCTCACCGCGGTCGTGCACACCGCGGGAGCCCTCGACGACGGTGTGATCGAGTCGCTGTCACCGCGACGGCTCGACACGGTGACCCGTCCGAAGCTCGACGCCGCGCGCCATCTGCACGAACTGACCCGAGGAGCGGACCTGGCGGTCTTCGCCCTGTTCTCCTCCGTCGCCGGACTGCTCGGGGCGTCGGGACAAGGGAATTACGCGGCCGCCAACACCTTCCTGGACGCGCTCGCCCACCACCGGACCGCACACGGACTGCCGGCGGTGTCGCTCGCCTGGGGTCTGTGGAGCGAGCGCAGCGGGCTGACGAGCCACCTGGGCGAGGCCGAACTGCGACGCAAGGCCCAGCGCGGGGTGCTGGGCCTGTCCACCGGGGAAGGTCTCGCCCTGTTCGACGCCGCGCTGCGCACCGGCGAACCGGTGACAGCGCCGGTGAGACTCGACACGGCCGCACTGCGCGGCAGCCCGTTTCCGATGCTCCGGGGCGTACTGGGCACACCGGCCCGGCGAGCCGTACGGAGCACCGGCGATCCGCACTCCCTGGCCCGACGCCTGCTCCAACTGCCGCCCGGTGAAAGGCACCAGACGCTCGTGGACCTGGTGCGCGGCCACGCGGCGGCGGTGCTCGGCTTCGCGGGGCCGGACGAGATCAAGGCCAGGCGAGGCTTCCAGGAGCAGGGTTTCGATTCGCTCACCGGAGTCGAACTGCGCAACCGGCTCAAGGAGGCCACCGGCCTACGGCTGCCCGCGACCCTCGTGTTCGACCACCCGAGCGCGTTCGCGCTCGGCGAGTTCCTGCACGCACAACTCGTCCCGGACGGCCGAGCCGACGCGCAGGACGTGCTCGCCGCGCTGCACGGTCTGGAGAACGGCCTGACCGGGCTCGCCCCCGACGCCCCGGCCCGCGCGCAGGTGATGGCGCGGCTGAAAGCCCTCGTGTCGGACGAGGACGACATCCCGCCCGCCGACGGGAGCGACCTCGACTCGGCGACCGACGACGAACTGTTCCACATGGTCGACGACCAGGCCGGAGTGTGACGACGCACATGTCGAACGACGAAAAACTCCGCCAGTACCTCAAGCGGTCGATCGCCGACGCCCGCCAGGCCCGGCTACGGGTGCGCGAGATGGAGGAGCGGGAGCGGGAACCGATCGCGATCGTCGCGATGGCCTGCCGCTACCCCGGCGGCGTGGCCTCGCCCGAGGACCTCTGGCGGCTGGTCGAGGAGGGGCAGGACGCGATCACCCCGTTCCCGGCCGACCGGGGCTGGGACCTCGACGAAGCGGCTGACCCGGCGACGCGTCCGCCGTCCGCCGGCGGATTCCTGCGGGGCGCCGACCAGTTCGACGCGGGGTTCTTCGGTATCAGCCCCCGGGAAGCGCTGGCCATGGATCCGCAGCAGCGGCTGATGCTGGAGACCACGTGGGAAGTCCTCGAACGAGCCGGAATCGACCCGGAGACGCTGCGCGGCGCCCCGGTCGGTGTCTTCGTCGGCAGCGGCAGCCAGGACTACTGCCCGACGAACGGTCAGGCACCGGCCGGTGTGGACGGATACCTGCTCACCGGGGCGTCCTCGGCCGTGCTGTCCGGCCGGGTGTCATACGCCTTCGGCTTCGAGGGACAGGCGGTGACCGTCGACACGGCCTGCTCGTCGTCACTGACCGCACTGCACCTGGCGAGCCACGCGCTGCGCCGGGACGAGTGCTCCCTCGCTGTGGTCGGCGGAGTCACCGTGATGGCCTCACCGGTCGTCTTCACCGAGTTCGGACGGCTGGGCGGCACCGCCCCCGACGGCCGGTGCAAGGCATTCTCGGCCAGGGCGGACGGCGCCGGGTTCGCGGAGGGCGTGGGCGTGCTGCTGGCGGAGCGGCTGTCCGAGGCGCGCCGCAAGGGGCATCCGGTGCTGGCCGTGGTGCGCGGCAGCGCGGTCAATCAGGACGGTGCCAGCAGTGGACTGACGGCGCCGAACGGCCCGGCGCAGCAGCGGGTCATCGGTGAGGCCCTCGCCGGCGCCGGACTGTCGGCCGCGGAGGTCGACATGGTCGAGGCACACGGCACGGGTACCGCACTCGGCGACCCGATCGAGGCACAGGCGGTGCTCGCCACGTACGGACAGAACAGGGACCGGCCGCTCCTCCTCGGCTCGGTCAAGTCCAACATCGGCCACACCCAGGCCGCGGCGGGGATCGCCGGCGTGATCAAGACGGTCATGGCGCTGCGCAGGGGCGTCGCGCCCAGGACGCTGCACGTGGATGAGCCGTCGAGGAACGTGGATTGGTCGGCCGGGAAGGTCCGGCTGCTCACCGAGGCGCAGCCGTGGCCGGACACGGGGCGACCGCGGCGGGCGGGCGTGTCGTCGTTCGGGATCAGCGGGACGAACGGGCACGTCATTCTGGAGGCCGTGGAGGCCGTGGAGGCCGCTGAGGCCGCGTACTCCGCTCCGGCCGGCGCCCCGGCACAGGTGCTGCCCTGGGTGCTCTCGGCGAAGAGCGGAGCGGCGTTGCGCGCGCAGGCCGCGCGGCTGCGCGCGTCGGTCGAGGCCAGGCCGCACCTCGGCCTGAGCGATGTGGGGGCGTCGCTCGCCACGACACGCTCGGCGTTCGAGCACCGCGCTGCCGTGGTCGCCGCGGACCGGGACGGTTTCCTGCGCGGGCTGTCGGCTCTGGCCCGCGGTGACGACACGGCGGCCGGTCTGGTACGGGGCGTGGCAAAGAGCGGGAAGCTGGCTTTCCTCTTCTCCGGCCAGGGCTCCCAACGAGTCGGCATGGGCCGGGAACTGGCGGCGAGGTTCCCGGTGTTCGAGTCCGCGTTCACCGAGGTGTGCGCCCGGTTCGATCGTCACCTGGAGCGGCCTCTGCGGGAGGCGATGACGGATGCCGCTCTGCTTGATCAGACCGCCTACACACAGGCGTCGCTGTTCGCGGTGGAGGTCGCGCTGTTCCGGTTGGCGCAGTCGTGGGGACTGCGCCCCGACGCACTGGCCGGGCACTCGATCGGTGAGCTGGTCGCGGCCCATGTGTCCGGCGCGATGTCGTTGGACGATGCTGTCGCGCTGGTCGCGGCACGCGGCCGGCTGATGCAGGCACTGCCGGCCGGCGGAGCCATGGTCGCGATCGCCGCCCCGGAGGCGGACGTGGCGCCGCTGCTGAACGAGCGTGTGTCGATCGCGGCGGTGAACGGACCCTCGGCGGTGGTGATCTCGGGTGACGAGGAAGCCGTACTCGCCATCGCCTCACGGTTCCGGCGGACACGGCGGCTGCGGGTCAGCCACGCATTCCACTCGCCGTTGCTGGAGCCCATGCTCGACGAATTCCGACGGGTGGCCCAGGCGTTGTCGTACGGGCGCCCGCGGATCCCGGTGGTGTCCAACGTGAACGGCGGACCGGTCACCCGGTTCACGGCGGAGCACTGGGTACGGCACGTGCGTGAGACGGTGCGCTTCGCCGACGGACTGCGCACACTGGAGTCGCGGGGTGTGACGACGTTCCTCGAACTGGGGCCCGACGCCGTGCTGGCGGCGACGAGCGACGGTGTCGCGACGATCCCGTTCCTGCGGAAGGACCGTCCGGAACCGGAGACCGCGCTGACGGCGCTGGCGGACCTGCACGTCCGCGGCGTCGACCTGCACTGGGCCGGCCTCTTCGCCGATACCGGCGCCCGGCGTGTCGACCTGCCCACCTACGCCTTCCAGCACGAACGGTACTGGCTGCACACCGGCCCCGGCCGAGCCTCCGCCGAGCATCCGCTACTGGACACATCGGTCGAGCTCGCCACCAGCGGCGGCGCGGTGTTCACGGGACGGCTCTCGAGCGCCGGCCATCCGTGGCTCACCGACCACCAGGTGCTCGGCAGCGTAGTACTGCCAGGAGCCGCCATGGTGGAACTCGCCCTGCACGCGGCCGACCGCACCGGGGGCGATGGACTGGCGGACCTCACACTCGAAGCGCCTCTGGTGCTGCCGGAGAAGGGGCGTGTCGAACTACAGGTGACTTCGGACGGCGGGGCGTTCGGCATTCACTCACGCCCCGTCGGAGCGAGTGAATGGACACGGCACGCGAGCGGTGCTTTCGCCGAGGGCCGGCCCGGTCCGGAGGAGCCGGCCCGGACGGAGTGGCCGCCGAAGGACGCCGAAGCGGCCGACGTGTCCGGACTCTACGCACGCCTGCGCACCGCCGGCCTCGTCTACGGAAGGACGTTCCAGGGGGTGCGGGCGGTGTGGCGGTACGGCGACGACGTCCTCGCCGAGGTGGCCCTGCCCGACGACGTGGCCGTGGACGCCGGGCGGTACGGGATGCATCCCGCGCTGCTGGACGCCGCCCTGCACGCGGCCGCGCTGACCCTCACCGGTGACGGCACACGGCTGCCCTTCTCATGGCGCGGAGTCCGCCTGCACGCCGCGCGGGCGACAGCTCTGAGGGTTCGCCTCTCGCCCATCGGCCCGGAGGAGTTCACCGTGTACGCGGTGGACCGGTCCGGGGCGGCAGTGCTGTCCATCGACGCTCTGGTCCTGCGGCCCACGTCGGCGCGCCGGCTCCAGGCGGCCCGCGCCAAGGAGACGCTGTTTCGAGTGGGTTGGGAAAGCCGCCCGACGCCCGGCCAGGCGTCCGCCTCTCCATGTGTGGTGCTCGGCCCGGACGGGCTGGGCCTCGCGTCCGCGCTCGGCGCCCCGCGGGCCGCCGACCTCGTCTCGGCCGACGGGGCGTCCGACCTGGTGGTGTCCTGCGCGGACGGCGACCCGGACATCCGCGCCTCGCTCGACCGGGTGCTGCGGCTGACCCAGTCGTGGCTGGCCGACGACCGGGCGGCCGCGTCACGCCTGGTGGTGGTGACCCGAAAGGCCGTGGGACCCGACGCCACGGACCCGGCCGGCGCGGCGGTGTGGGGCATGTTGCGCTCGGCGCAGTTGGAGCACCCGGGGCGTATCGTCCTGGTGGACCTGGACGACGAGGACGCGTCACTGCGAGCGCTGCCCGGGATTCTGTCCTGCGCCGAGCCCCAGACGGCCGTCCGCTCCGGCAGGGCGTCGGTGCCGAGGCTGGAACGGCTGGGGCGGTTCGAACCGGGCCCCTCACCTTTCCGCTCCGGCGGCACGGTGCTGGTCACCGGTGGGACCGGTGTGCTGGGTGCGGCGGTGGCACGTCACCTGGTCACGGCACATGGGGTACGTCACCTGCTGCTGGTGAGCCGGAGCGGGACGGCGGACGCCGCCGACCTGTCGCATCTGTCCGACCTCGGCGCCGAAGTCTCTACGGCCGCGTGTGACGTGGGTGACCGTGCCGCCCTGGCAGAGGTCCTCGCGTCGATCCCGGCCGACCGACCGCTGACCGGTGTGGTGCACGCCGCCGGTGTCGTGGACGACGGCGTGGTGTCCTCGTTGTCGCCCGAACAGGTGGACAAGGTGCTGCGGGCCAAGGCGGACGGGGCCCGCAACCTGCACGAGCTGACCCGGGACCTGGACGCCTTCGTACTGTTCTCGTCGGTGGCGGGCACTCTGGGCTCGGCGGGCCAGGCCAACTACGCGGCGGCGAACGCCTGTCTGGACGCCCTGGCGAGGCACCGGCGTGCATCGGGCCTGCCGGCGACTTCCGTGGCATGGGGTCCGTGGGAGCGACTGAGCGGGATGACGCGGGGCATGAACGCGGCCGACCGTGCGCGGCTGACGCGGTTCGGCATCGCCGCGCTGTCCACGGACGACGCCCTGGCGTCCTTCGACGCGGCGGTGGCCGCGGAGGAGGCGGTGGTCGTCGCCATGCGGCTGGACACCACGGCGCCGCGAGGTGACGTACATGACATGCTCAGCGGGCCGGCCACCCGGCGGGCCCGCCGCGAGGCGACCGCGGTCGACTTGAGGGAGCAGCTCGCCGGTCTCCCCGCGCAGGAACAGGACCGGAAGGTGAGCGAAGCGGTCCGGACTCACATAGCCACCATTCTCGGATTCTCCAGTGCCGAGCGGGTGGACACCGAACAGGGCCTGCTGGAGATGGGGTTCGACTCGCTGACCGCGGTCGAGCTGCGGAACCGGCTGAACACCGCCACGGGCCTGCGGCTGCCCGCCACCCTGATCTTCGACTGCCCGACCCCCATGGCCCTGAGCCGCCATGTCGCGGCGGAACTACGACGCCGCCGGAGCGACGACCGTCCGGGCGAGCCGGTGTCGACGCTCGTCGTGCTGAGCGAGGTCGACCGGCTGGAGAAGCTGTTGTCCGCGTCCTCGCCGGGCGGCGACGGACACGCGCGGATCGCCGACCGCCTGCGTGAACTGATGACGAGATGGGACGACCTCGCGGCGAGGGCACAGAAGACGGAGCGGCCCGGCAGGGGACCGGCCCGGGGGCCGGACAGAAGCACCGTCTCGGCGAAGTTGCAGTCGGCGTCGGCGGACGAAGTCCTCGCCTTCATCCAGAAGGAGTTTGGCAGGTAATGGGCGCGATGAACGATGACACCCTCCTCGACCACCTGAAATGGGTGACGGCCGAACTGCACGAGACCCGGGAGCTGCTGCGCGCGGCCGAGGCCGCCGAGCAGGAGCCGATCGCGGTCGTCGGGATGGCATGCCGCTATCCCGGCGGTGTGCGCACCCCGGAACAGCTGTGGCGACTTCTCGCCAACGGTGAGGACGCCGTCTCCGGCTTCCCCGGCAACCGCGGGTGGGACCTCGCCCGGATCTTCGACCCGGACCCGGACCACCGGGGCACGTCGTACGCCCGGGAAGGCGGCTTCCTGCACGACGCCGACCTGTTCGACGCCGAGTTCTTCGGGATCTCGCCGCGCGAGGCGCTGGCCATGGATCCGCAGCAGCGGTTGCTGCTGGAGACCGCGTGGGAGGCCATGGAACACGCGGGTATGGATCCCGCCGCCCTGCGCGGCAGCCGGACCGGCGTGTTCACGGGAGTGATGTACCACGATTACGGCTCTGTGCTCGAACGGTCGACCGAGGACTTCGAGGGTTACGTGGGCGGTGCCAAGGCCGGCAGTGTGGCCTCCGGCCGGATCGCCTACGAACTGGGTCTCGAAGGGCCCGCCGTCACCATCGACACCGCCTGCTCGTCCTCACTGGTGGCACTGCACCTGGCCGGGCAGGCCCTGCGGCGCGGGGAGTGCACGCTCGCTCTGGCCGGTGGTGTGACCGTCATGGCCGAACCGTGGCCGTTCATCGAGTTCAGCCGGCAGCGGGGCCTGGCGCCGGACGGCCGGTGCAAGTCCTTCGCGGACGCGGCGGACGGCACGGGGTGGTCCGAAGGCGTCGGCCTCCTCCTCGTCGAACGGCTCTCGGACGCGCGCCGCAACCAGCACCCGGTGCTCGCGGTGGTACGCGGCTCCGCAGTCAACCAGGACGGCGCGAGCAGCGGTTTCTCCGCGCCCCACGGCCCTTCCCAGCAACGGGTCATCGAACAGGCCCTGGCCGACGCCGGGCTGAAACCGTCCGAGGTGGACGCGGTGGAGGCCCACGGCACGGGCACGCGGCTGGGCGATCCCATCGAGGCGCAGACGTTGCTGGCGACCTACGGTCAGGACCGTGACCGGCCGTTGCTCCTCGGCTCGATCAAGTCCAACATCGGTCACACGCAGGCGGCCGCAGGTGTGGCCGGAGTGATGAAGATGATTCTGGCGATGCGGCACGGCGTTCTCCCCAAAACCCTCCATGTGGACCGACCGAGCCGCCTGGTCGACTGGTCCTCGGGAGCCGTGGAACTGCTGACCGAGGCCAGGGACTGGCCCAGGAGTGAGCGGCCCAGGCGGGCCGGCGTCTTCGGGTTCGGCGTCAGCGGCACCAACGCCCATGTGATCCTCGAAGAGCCGGAGGCGGTGCCCGAACCCGAGGCCGGACGGGCCGGTCCTTCGGACACCGGTCCTGTGGCCGTCGCCTGGCCACTGTCCGGGCACACCCCGCAGGCTCTGCGCGCACAGGCGGGCCGTCTCCTGTCGCATCTCCAGGACGGCGACGGCCTGGACTGGCACCCCGCCGATGTGGCGTTCTCGCTGACGACCACCCGCTCCGTGCTGAACCACCGCGCGGTGGTGACCGGCAAGGACCGCGCGGAACTGCTGTCCGGCCTCGCCACACTCGCCGCGGGCGACACCGCCCCGGGTACGAGCGTCGGAACGGGCGTGGCCGACGGGCTCACGGCGTTCGCTTTCACCGGCCAGGGCTCGCAGCGCCTCGGCATGGGCCGGGAACTGTACGAGGCGTTCCCGGTGTTCGCCGAGACCTTCGACGAAGTCACCACCGAACTCGACCGCTGTCTGTCCCGCCCTCTCCGCGAGGTCATCTGGGGCGACGATCCGGACCTGCTGGAGCAGACCGAGTTCGCCCAGACCGGACTGTTCGCCGTGGAGGTGGCGCTGACCGCCCTGCTGCGGTCCCTGGGAGTACGACCGGACGTCGTCCTCGGGCACTCCGTCGGCGAACTCGCCGCAGCGCACACAGCGGGAGTGCTGTCCCTGCCCGACGCCGCCCGGCTGGTCGCCGCCAGGGCTGTGCTGATGCAGGCGCTGCCCGCCGGCGGTGCGATGGTGTCGGTACGAGCCGCCGAATCGGCGGTACTGCCCTTCCTGAACGAGCAGGTCGCCCTCGCCGCGGTGAACGGACCGGACGCCGTGGTCCTCTCCGGCCGGGGGGAACCTGTGCTCGCGGCCGCCGCGCAACTGGCCGCCGACGGCATCCGCACGACACGCCTTGCGGTGAGCCACGCCTTCCACTCGCCACTGGTCGCCGGAATGCTCGACCAGTTCCGGGCCGTGGCGGAGACAGTGACCTTCGCCCCGCCGGCCATGCGGTTCGTGTCCTCCGTCACCGGCACGCTCGTGACGGCGGCCGAGTTGTGCTCGCCCGACTACTGGATCGCGAACATCCGGGAGACGGTCAGGTTCGGCGACTGTGCGGACAGCCTCGCCACCCAGGGCGTCGCACGCTGCGTGGAGGTCGGGCCCGACGCTGTCCTGTCGGCCATGGCGCGGTCGGCCGTGCCATGGGTGCCCGTCCTGCGCAAGCGCCTCGCCGAGCCGATGGCGCTGCTCACCGCCGTGAGCAGGCTGTACACGGAGGGAGCGGCGGTGGACCTGGAGGCATGGCCGGGCGGTGCCGGACGTCGCGTACACCTGCCCACGTACGCCTTCCAGCACAAGCGGTACTGGCCCGCCGCGGCCGGACGCGGCGGGCACACGTATCGCACCACCGGCGGTCTCGGCCACGGCATCCTGCACGACGTGGTCGAGTCACCGGACTCCGACCGGCTGGTGGTCACGGGCCGGCTGGACCGGCAGGCCCAGCCGTGGCTGGCGGATCACGCCTTCGCCGGCGTGACCCTGTTCCCCGGTGCCGGTTTCGTGGACCTGGCGGTCACGGCGGGAGCACTGGCCGGCTGCCCGGTGCTGGCGGAACTGACTGTCCAGGCGCCCTTGCTGGTCCCCGAGGAGGGCGAGGCGGAGCTCCAGGTCGTACTGGACCCGACCGATGCCGGGGGGATCCGCCCGGTGAAGGTGTACGCCCGTACTCCGGAGCGCCCTGACTGGACGTGCCACGCGACAGGCACGGTGTCGGCCCGGCAAGCCGCACCGGGCCAGGGCCTGACCCACTGGCCGCCTCCGGGCGCCACCGAGATCCCACTCGCCGGCACCTACGAGAGTCTGTACGAGCGGGGCTACGACTACGGCCCGGCCTTCCAGGGGCTGCGCGCGGCATGGCGGACGGACGACGCGGTGTACGCCGAGGTGGCTGTCGACGACGGCGCTTCACACAGCCTGCACCCGGCCCTCCTCGACGCGGCCCTGCACGCGTCGGCGTTCCTGCGCGCGGCCGACGACCAGGGCGGGCTGCCGTTCGCGTGGACCGGGGTCTCGGTGCACGCCACGGACTCCTCGGTGCTCCGCGTACGGTTGACCCGTGCGGGCCGGGACGCCCTGACCCTGGAGGCGAGCGACCGGGCGGGCAACCCGGTCGTCTCCGTCGAGTCGTTGACCGTACGGCCTGTGGCGCCCGACGCACTGGCCGCCCTGTCACCGTCGGACCAGGCGATGTTCACGCTCGACTGGCGCCCTGCGATGGCATCCGACGACCCGTCCGGCGTCGCTCTCGTCGTACGCCGTTGCGGCGGGGGCCCGGAGCCGGCCGAGGCCGGCCGGGTGCTGCGGCTGCTGAACGAGTGGCTGGCCGGCGATCGTCCCGCACAGGAGCGACTGGTGATCATGACCAGTGCGGCGGTGGCGGCGACCCCGGGGGAGGACGTGACCGATCTGGCGGGCGCCGGGGTGTGGGGCTTGGTGCGCTCGGCACAGTCCGAACACCCCGACCGCTTCCTGCTCGTCGACACCGACGGCACACATCAGGACGCGGCGCTGTCGGCAGCCGCCGCGGCCGGGGAGACCCAGGTCGCGGTCCGGGCAGGCCGGATGCTGGCACCGAGGCTGGTCCGGGCGAGGTCCACCGTGCCGCTCGCCCTGCCCGAACCACTGGTGGACCCGGACACGACGGTGGTGATCACCGGAGGCACGGGCGGACTCGGCGCCCTCGTGGCCCGACACCTGGTGACCGCATACGGCGTGCGGAAGCTGCTGCTGCTCAGCCGCGGGGGACCGGCCGCGGAGGGAGCCACCGAGCTGGCCGCCGAACTGGGGGCGCGCGTGGCCGCGGTGGACGTCTCGGACCGCGAGGCGCTGACCGAGGCACTGACGGGTGTCCGTGTCGGCGGGGTGATCCACGCGGCGGGCGTACTCGACGACGGAGTGATCGAGTCGCTGACCGAGGAGCGGATCGAGCGGGTGATGCGCTCCAAGTCGACCGCCGCGCAGGCACTGCACGAGCTGACCGAGAACCATGCGCTGTCCTTCTTCGTCATGTTCTCCTCGGCGGCCGGAATTCTGGGCAGCCCGGGCCAGGGGGCGTACGCCGCGGCGAACGCGGTGCTCGACGGCCTGGCGGCCCGGCGCCGGGCACGGGGCCTGCCGGGTCAGTCACTGGCATGGGGCCTGTGGGGCGGTGCCCTCGGAATGACCGCCGGGATGAGCGAGACCGACAGGGACCGGCTGGTCAGGGCAGGCGCGGCGGTCCTGTCTCCGGACGAGGGGCTCGCGCTGCTCGACGCCGCGCTCAGGAGGGACGACGCGCTGCTGGTGCCGGCACGTTTCGACGTGGCCGCAGCCCGGACCGTACCGCCGCTGATGCGCGAACTGGTCGTTCGGCGAGCACCGCGCCGCACCTCCGAACCCCTCGATGTGCCGGACCGACTGACCGGGCTGTCGCAACAGGAGCGGCAGCGCGCGCTGCTGGAGGTGGTGCGCTCGCACGCGGCCACGGTGCTGGGGCACCCCGGGCCGGAAGCGGTGGAGGCCGAACGGGCCTTCAGCGACCTGGGGTTCGACTCACTGATGGCGATCGAACTGCGCAACCGGCTGAACGCCGCGACCGGGCTGCGGCTCCCGCCGACACTGATCTTCGACCAGCCCAGTGCTGCTGAACTGGCCGCATACCTGGACTCGTTACTTGGTCCCACGACGGCGGAGCCACCGGTCCTGGAGGTGCTCGACCGCCTGGAATCCCTGGCGTCCGGGCTGGCACCGGACGACGAGACCACGGCGGAGGTCGGCAGCCGTCTGCGCCGTCTGCTGTCGGGACTGCGGGAACGCCCGGCGTCCGGCCTGGACCTCGACGAGGCGTCGGCGCAGGAGGTACTCGACCTCATCGACAACAGGTTCGGCCTGTCCGAATGACCTCCGGAAGTCAGCCGCGCCGGACCGGCGACCGGACCACCGCCCGACAGATTGGATGAACATGGCACAGCAAACGGATTTCTCCCCCGCCCTGCTGGACTACGTCCGGACGGTTTCGCTGAGGGACGACGAGATCCTCAGCGACCTGAGGCGCGAGACCGCCGAACTGCCCATGGGTCTGGCCATGCAGGTCATGGCGGAGGAAGCCCAGTTCCTCGCCCTGCTGGTCGGGCTGAGCGGGGCGAGGACGGTCGTGGAGATCGGGACCTTCACCGGCTACAGCACACTGTGCATGGCGCGTGCCCTGCCCACGGACGGCCGTCTCATCACGGTGGACATCTCCGCGAGGTGGCCGATGATCGCAGAACCGTACTGGAAGCGCGCCGGAGTGGCCGAGCGGATCGAGTCCCGGGTCGGCCCGGCTGCCGACGTCCTGACCACCCTGCTGACCGATCTCGGCCCTGACGGCGCGGACCTGGTCTTCATCGACGCGGACAAGGCCGGCTACCCGCTCTACTACGAGAAGGCGCTGCGGCTGGTGCGCCCGGGCGGGCTGGTCGTGCTGGACAACACGGTCTTCTTCGGCCGAGTCCTGGACGAGAGCGCGCACGACGCGGACACCGCGGCCGTACGGGAACTGAACGCCGCCCTCCTCCACGACGATCGAGTGGACCTGGCGATGCTGTCCATGGCCGACGGCCTCACCCTGGCCCGGAAGAGGTGACCGCGGACCGGAGCGCGGGGGCGGCATGGGGCCGTCCCCGACCAGCTCCCAGGCTCCTGGGAACAGGCGCTCCCTGAGGAGCTCCGCTGGTACTTCGCCCAGGCGTCCGCGCAGCCGCTCACTGTAGGTGTTCTGCCCCGGCCCGGTCAGGGATTCCAATAGACGGTGCTGAATGTGCGGTCGAAGCGACGGGCCGCCAGGTCCGCGCGCTGGATTCCCCACTGCACGTCCGCGCCTTCCCGACCCCTGATGTCCGGGTTCCAGTGGGCCAGCAGAACCCAGTCCTCGACAGCGCCCGACACCGGCTCACCACCGCCCCACCGCCCCCGCTTCGCCAGCCGGAAGGCGCAGCTCGCGAGGATTTCCAGCGGGTCCCGGTCGGAGTCCTCCTGGTCCGCGTATCCGCCGATCTGCAGATGCCCTTCTCTGCCAGAGGTGTCGCACCAGACAGTGACCAGCTCGTCAGCATGCGGAAACCCGGGAAGCGGGTGGTACGGCAGGTCCGGTTCGGTTCTGGCTCTCAACTCGCCCTGCGGGTAGGAATCGACGATCTTCTGGTAGTAGTCATCGCCGGGGGCACCGTTCCAGGTGTTCTTGTCGCGTTCCTCCACCGATGTGTCGGCCGGGACGTAAATGGCCTGGCCGCAGTCGCCGTCGCCGTCCGTTTCATCGAGTGAGGCGAAGAGCAGCAGGCGTCCGTCGGGCGGCAGAGGGAGGTCCGTCGCGTCCTTCGGCAGCGCGGCGAAGTCGACGGACGCGAGGTACGGGTGCTCAGGGTCCGGGACCTCGGCGGGCAGCAGCAGCGGCCCGCCGAACCTGCCCGCGACCGGCCCGTCTCCGCCACCAGTGAGGACCGCGCAAGGCCGGACCTGGCCGATCCACCGGTCCACCTCTTCGGCCGGTAGCGGGTCTATGTCCTCCCACGGGTACCCCTCCTCAACGGCCCGCGTACGAAAGGGAATCAACATTTCACGAAGCTCGTCAGTCACACCGGCAACAGTAGTCCCCGCCACCGACAACCCCACGTCCCGCGGGACAACGAAGGCTTCGGTCAGCCAGATGTTCGCGCTGGACGCCTGGGAAGGATTCTTGCTTCCCCCGCCACCGGCACCCCCTCCGGAGGAGGACACACCCTGACACCGGCAGCCCGCGGTGATGCCGGTCTCGAGCGGGATGTCCCCACTACTGCTCCTCGGCCCGGTTGGTTCGCGCAGTGAACCAACCGGGGAAACGCGGGGAGCGGAAAGCACATCCGCGACGCGTTCTGTGATCACCGCAGGCGTGGTTGACAACCGCCTGACCTGCGGCGGGAATTCGCCCGCGGCAGCCTGCTCGGCAGGGCTGGGACAACGAGTTCGGGTACGTTCCCCGGCCCGCCATCCGGCCTGTCAAGACTCGAAGGCCTCCTGCCAGCGGGCAGGATCTACGCTGTGACCCGCGGCCACCGCACGATCGTTTGTCTTCCCACACCGATGATCAGCGGTGGCCCCAGCCTTCCCCGCAGCCGGTCCACCAGCAAGATCACGGCCTACCGCTGCAGTACCAAGTCGCGCTGATACCAGGGGCCCGACGTACCACCGAGGTCAGCCTGGTCAGCCTGGTCGGCCGGGCCGACCAGGACAAACCCGGCCTTGATCAGCACCCTCTGGGATGCGACATTCTCGCGGGATGTGCCCGCCCGCAGGGTGCGCAGCCCGTGCCGTGCCACCGCCAGCCGGCACAGCTCCCGGACGGTCGTGGTCGCCACGCCACGGCCGGCGACGTGCTGCGCGACCCGGTAACCGAGCTCAGCAGCGCCGTCTTCGAGGTCGTACAGGTTGAACCGGCCCAAAACCGAGCCGTCCTCGGCAACGAGCACGTAGAAGGCGCAGATGCCGGCCTCCTGCTCGGCCAGCAGGGCGCTGTACCGGTCGGTGAACCGGTCGAAGAAGTCGTCGCCGCGGTCGGGAACCGAGGCAGCGAAGTAGGCGCGGTTCGCCAGCTCGAAGGCCAGGACCGCCGGGGCGTGGTCAGCTTGCAGCCGCTTCAACTTGGGCATCGCCCGACCCTATCCGGAGGGTGCGTTCAGCAGCTGTAGTTGGGGATCTGCTCGACCCCGGCGGTGCTCAAAGTCCACAGTTGTCTCACGATGGAGCTCATCCTCGGGAAAGCCGGAACGGTGACAGGGCTCGTGGGCCCCGGACTCACGTACGTCGGTCACCGAAGTCAAAGACGGCAAGGGCAGGAGTTAAGAGGCTGTCCCGCCTCCGCTGCTGATCGTTGCGGGGTGCAGTAACTGGGGGCGCCGGACGGTGGGCTCATGTCCTGCGGCTGGTGACCGGTCGGGCGATTGAGGGGGCGTAGGGACAGCACGAGCGGACGGCCCGTCTGCGAGGCGACGCGACCCGCCCCTCCGGGGCGATGAGCGGAGACGCCCTGGAGCGGACCCAGCTCGTCCTGGGGGCGGGCGCCGGGCAGAGGCCGTACTCGGCGCGGAGCACCAGCTGACCCTCTCCTGCAAGATCGCGCTCGCCGGAGACCTACGCGCCGGGCGCGGCTGAAGGACGCGGACGTCATGGAGGAGGCGGCGTTGATCAGCCTGACCCGCACCCTCGGCACCCAACACCCGCAGACCGAGTCGGCCCGCCGGCGGGTCCGCCCGTCCTGGGACTTCGGGGCCCACCTGGGGTGACCGCCTCCGGACAGCACCGTCGGCGGGTCGGTGACGCCTCCTTTCAGGGCCGGATGCCGGCGGACGGTCACGAGCCGACTATGACCGGAACGCAAGTGTTCCGGGCGGTTGCCGACAGCAGTGCCGAGGACCACAGGCCCCTTTCCGGTGCATGAAAGGGCAACAGATTTGCCCGTACGGCACCCAATGGGACTCCTCACGAAGACGCTCGGAAAGCAGTAGTTGCAAGACGTTCACAACCAATCACTGCCTGATCCAGCCATCCACACGACTGCTGGTAGCGTGCCCGCCGTTCCACCCCACAGAACGAATTACTCGATCCTTGGATTTCGCTTCATGACTGGTACGCCAGACGAAACCTCCACGAACGCTTTCCTCCCGGGCGGACGCCGTCGGCACCGCAAGGCACGAGCGGGCCGCATCGGCGCGCGACGGGCCCTCGTGCTCGCGATGGCCGTGCCCGTGGCCTCCGCCACGCTGGCCGGTACCTCGGCCTTCGCCGCCGACGACAGCACCGCGAAGGCGCAGGGCATCTCGGTCGACGACCTCGACGCCGACGACGCGCAGTTGGTCAAGAACCTCAACGAGCGCGTCGCCGACGAGCGCCTGGGCTCCAACGTCAGTGGCGTGGTGATCGACGCCGACTCGGACACCGCCCTCTGGGACCACAACGGCTCCACCACCCTCATGCCGGCCTCCAACGCCAAGCTCGCCACGGCAACAACCGCCCTGACGCTGCTGGGCGCGAACCACGAGTTCACCACGAAGGTCGTGTACGGCGACGGCATCCTCACTCTCGTCGGCGGCGGTGACCGCACCCTCACCAGCGACGACGTCGCCGAGCTGGCCAAGACTGCCGGCGACGGGCTCAAGGCCGCGGGTCTGACCAATGTCAAGGTCCGTGTGGACGACAGCCTGTTCGCCGATCCGAGCCTCGCCAACGGCTGGAACGAGGGCTACTACCCCACCGAGGTCACGCCGGTCCGTTCGCTCGTCGTCGACGGCGCCGCCGTCAACGACACGGCGATCAACGCCGGCAACGTCTTCGCCGAGAAGCTCGCCGCGCAGGGCATCACCGTCGACGGAGACGTCAGCCGCGCGACGGCCAAGCAGTCCGACGTACCGGTGGCGCAGCACAAGTCGGCGCCGCTGTCGGACATCGTCAAGCAGATGCTCAAGACGAGCGACAACAACATCGCCGAGACCCTGCTGCGGATGTCCGCCGTGGAGCTGGGGAAGCCGGCCACTTTCGAGGGCGGCGTCGAGCTCGTCCGCCAGGTGCTGAGCTCGTACGGGGTGTCTCTCGACAACTTCGAGATGTACGACGGCAGCGGCCTCTCCCGTGCCGACCGCATCCCGGCCGCGGCCCTCGCACAGCTCCTCGACGCGATTACGGAGGCCCCCGCCCTGAGCTCGATCCTGGACGGTCTGCCGGTCGCCGGCGAGGCCGGTGCCAGCCTCGGCCCGGAGTGGGGCCGCTTCGACGACGCCAACTCCGAGTGCGCCGTGGGCAAAGTGCACGCGAAGACCGGCACGCTCACCGGGGCCGTCGCCCTGAGCGGTGTCACGCAGACCGAGAACGGCGAGTGGAGGATCTTCTCCTTCATCGAGAACAACTCGTCGGCCGACCCGAGCGACATCAAGGACGCCATGGACGGCCTCGCCGCGACCGTGAACGGCTGCTGGGCCTGATCGGTCACCGCGTCTGAAACATCGCACGACACGGTACGTCTGCGCGTCGCCCACCGGCGGCGCGCAGTCGCGTGAACCTCCCGGCCACTCCCGCTCGTTCACTCCCCTGAGCCGCCCGCGCAGGCGACTGGTTGAGGAGATTCGGTGGAAGATCTCGCGGACTCGATGGGTACCCCGCCACGACCGGGGGCCGTGGTTCTCGACCGCGACCCGGGTGCAGACGTACGTGGCCTTCCGGGCATGGCCGTCCGCTGGACGGACTGCCGGGTGCTCCGGAAACGGACCTGCCCCCGGTTGAGGCGGCTCCGGCGTGGTCGCCTCCTTGGCGGGAGAGGCACCCTTGTGCAGTTTGCGAACCGGATGCCTGGTCGGCGTGCCGGCTGAAGGCGAGGCACGATCTGCTGGTGGGCGGTGCCCTGATCGTGAGGGCCGGACGGCATCGGATATTCGGTGTTCTGCCCGCCCCATGGGACACAAGATGGTGCCCATGACCTTGGCCACCCCCATACTGCACACCGCGCGCCTGCGACTGCGACCCTTCACCGACGCCGACGCGGGCCCCCTCTACGCACTGCACAGCAGCGCCCATGTACTGCGCTACTGGGACTCCGCGCCGTGGACCGAACGGGCCCGCGCCGAGCACTTCATCGCTGTGTGCCGGAAGTTGGCGGACGAAGGCACCGGCGCGCGGGTGGCCATCGATCGTGCTTCTGACGGGGCCTTCGTCGGCTGGTGCGCTCTGGTCGAATGGGACCCGAACTACCGCAGTGCGTCGTTGGGCTACGTCCTCGACGATGCCATGTGGGGCCACGGCTACGCGACGGAGGCCGCGCACGCCTTGTTGCAGTGGGCATTCGACACACTGGACCTGAATCGAGTCCAGGCCGAGACCGATACGCGCAACGTGGCATCCGCCCGGGTACTGGAGAAGATCGGATTCGTACGTGAAGGGACATTGCGGGAACAATGCATCGTGAACGGCGAGGTGTCTGACACGTGGGTGTTCGGGTTGATCAGGCGAGAGTGGCGGCCGTCGTCCGTGCCGACTCCATCCCGCTGAGCAGTCGTTGAGTCCCTTCCCTCTCGGTTGACGGGGACCGGCTATGCCGGGTCTGGCGGTCTGCGGGGGCCAGGGCAGGCACCCGGTGTGTCTGCCCTGGCGTTCCGGACCGCGTCGTATCGCGGCTCACCGTCCGGGGCCTGCGGGCCGACTCAGCCGGGCGTGTTCCGCGGCGGTGATCACCGTCTCCCGTTCGGCCCGTTCCAGCAGGCCGGCTGCCAGCCACCGTGCACTCAGCTCCCGCACCGAACGCACGAATTCACGGTGCGACGCGAACGGGGACCGCGTCCACACGGCGTCGAGGAAGGTCCGGCCGTCGTCCGCCCGGCGGTTGGGAACGCCCGTTCGCTCGCTCCCGAAGACGATCTCCGGTTCGGACCGGCGGAAGTAGGCGTGGTACGCGGTGGTGTCACCGACGTGGAACGGCGCCAGGGCCGTGCCGTCGAGGGTGAAGTGCAGGGGCTTGTCGGCGGGACGGACCGCGCCGGAGAGATCGCCGCTGAGCGGCAGCCGGGAGTACAGGGAGACCTCACGAAGCTCGCGCGCGTCACTGTGGGCGGCGAGCAGCACCGGACCGTAGAACAGCGACTGTACGTCGGGGTCGTCCGGAGCAAGCCTGCTCGACGCGCAGCCGCAGCGGCAGCGTCACCTCGACGACGCCATCTACTTCACCGGCGGCCACAGGGTGATGTTCGACTTTCGCGGCCAGGACCTGGCCGCGTTGACGGCGCGGTTCCATGACAGCGGGCGGATCCCGGAACCTGGTCGCCGGCGCCCGCACGCTGGAATCCGCCCTGGAGCTGAGGAGCGCGCCGTGACCCCCGTGCTGGAACTCGCCGACGTGGCCGCCCGCTACCGCGGAGCCCGCGCCGACGTGGTCAGCGACGTGTTCCTCGCCGTAGACCCGGGGGAGAGCCTCGCCCTCGTCGGCGAGTCCGGCGCGGGCAAGACCACACTGCTGCGCCTGCTGCTCGGCCTCGCCCGCCCCACCGCAGGCACGGTCCGCTTCGACGGCGAGCCCCTGGCCCTGCGCCACGGGCAGCAGATGCGGCGCTTCAGGCGCAGCGTCCAGTGCGTCTTCCAGGACCCCTACTCCTCCCTCGACCCGCGCCGCCGCATCGGCTCGATCGTCGCCGAACCCCTGCGCTCCCTCGGCCTGGACACCCGGGCGGGCGCCGCCCCGAAGGTGTCCGCGGCGCTGGAGACGGTGGGGCTGCCGGCCGACGCCGCCGAGCGGTATCCGCACGAGTTCGCCGGCGGCCGGCGTCAGCGCATCGCCATCGCCCGGGCCACGGTGTGCGAGCCCCGTGTCCTGCTCGCCGACGAGCCCGTCAGTGCCCTGGACGTCACCACCCGCGTCAAGGTCGTCGACCTGCTGGCCGCACTGAAACGGGAACGCGGCCTGACGTTGGTGATGGTCTCCCACGACCTGTCCGTTGTGGCGGCCCTGTGCGAACGAACCGCCGTGCTGGAGCGCGGCGGTTCGTCGAACAGGGCGACACCGCACGTGTCCTCAGCGCCCCGCCCATCGGTACACCCGCCGCCTGATCGACAGCGTGCCCCGCTTGCCCGCCTGACGCCGGGGCGATTCAGTGTGCGCCCACGGCGCCCCGCTCGGCAGGAGGCAGCAGCAGCACCTCCAGAGCACGCGCGCACGTCCGCGCCTGGGCGAGGAACCACTCCCGGCGGTCGGTCGTGATCAGCTCGGGCGTGCCGCGCACCGCCAGCGCGAACCGCGCCGACTCGACGTGGTCCAGCACCGGCACGGCGATCGTGCAGATGCCTTGCGCGGACTCACCGTCGTTGAGCGCGTACCGTTCGGCCCGCACCCGCTGCAGCTCCGCCGCGAGATGGTCCCGGTGGACGATGGTGCGGTCGGTGAATGCCCGCAGCGGCGGCAGTGACTCGGCGCCGCCCTCGCCCGGCCGCGGCCAGGCGAGCAGTACCTTGCCCAGCGCCGTCGAGTGCAGCGGTCTGCGCAGCCCCACCTTCGGGGTGACCGAGCCCCCGGCCACGATGACCGCGTACGGTCCGCTGCGCAGGGCCAGGTCGGCCGTCGCGCCGGTGCGCCGGGCGAGGTCGGCCAGTTCCGGCGCGGCCAGGTGCAGGCCCCGCTGGTGGTAGGAGAGCCGGCCCAGCTCGGTCACGGCCGGCCCGAGCCGGTACCGGGCGGTCCTCGCATCCTGCTCCAGGAAGTCCGCGCTCAGCAGGGTCCGCGCCAGCCGGTGGGCGGTGGAGGTGGACAGCTCCAGCCTGCGGGCCATCTCCGACGCGCTGAGGTCAGGGGCGTTGCCGTGGAAGCAGTGCAGGATGTCCAGGGCGCGCCGCACCGCCCGCGCGCCCGTCACCGGGCTGTTCGTCACGCCCTCGACGTTCCCACATCGCGGGACCGGGCCCGAGCCCTCATGTCCTGTTGAAACAGGCTGTTCACGCTCATTCCCACAGGGCGGGAAGCGGCTTGTCGGTGGCTCGGCGGGTGTGCCACGCTGCGGACACGCCGCCGGAACGGTTCCGGCACCGGCACCGGCACCGGACGAGGGAGGACACCGTGCGCAACACCGCCGGCTTCCCCCGGTTCACCGCCCGTCGGCACGTCGACCTCGGACGCGTCTTCAGCGCCACCTGTCGCTGACCCGCACGCCCACCGCTGACGCACACCTCCTGACCGGCTCCCTGCCGCAGTCCCGGAGCGAGCCGTTCCCCTTCCTTTGTCCCCCTCCCGGCCTCCGTGCGCAGCACGCCCTGTCGCCGGGCAGACACCGAACCGTAGGCCCCCCGCACCAGTGGGACGGCCTTCTCGAGAAGAGCCCATGACACACATCCCCTTGCTCGACACGCTGTGGTTCACCCGCTGTCCCGTACCGACCGCGACCGGCATCGCCGCCGACCGGCACTGGCTGGCCGAGGAGTTCGCGCTCGACGGCATCGCCGTACGGTCCCTCCAGGACGCCGCCGTAGACGCCGACGCCCGCGGCACCCACTACACCCACGCCAGGCCCACCCTCATCCGCGAGGGCGGCAACGTCCCCGCCCTGTGGGCCCGTTCGCGGGGCGAGGCGACCCGGCTGATCGGCCTCACCTGGATCGAGGAACGGCAGACCGTCCTGGTCGCGCCCGGTTCCGGCATCCGTGGCGCCGCCGCGCTGCGCGGACTGCGGCTGGCCCTGCCCCGGCACCCGGTCCGCATCGACTTCTGGCGGGCCATGGCGATCCGCGGCTTCGAGGGCGCGCTCGCCTCCGCCGAGCTCGGCCTGGACGACACCCGCCCGGTCGACGTACCCGCCGACGGGCACCGCGGCCAGTGGGCGGCCGAACTCGCCGCACTCACCCGCGGCGACGTCGACGCCGTCTACGTCAAGGGCGCCGTCGCCGTCGAGGCGGCACGGCGGGCCGGCGCCGAGGTCGCCGTGGAGCTCGACGACCTGCCCGACCGGAGCCACCGCGTCAACAACGGCACCCCGCGGCCCATCACCGTGCACCAGCGGCTCCTGGAGGACCACCCCGACGTCGTCGACCGGTTCCTGGCCGTGCTGCTGCGCGCCGCCGACTGGGCCGCACGCCAGCCGGAGGAGGTGGCCCGCATCCTGGGCGCCGAGACGGGCGCCGGCGCGGCCGGCGTCAGCGGAGCCTACCGCCCCGGCACCCACCGCACCCTCCACCCCGACCTGTCCGACGACCGGCTCGGCCTGCTCGCCCTGCAGGAGGCGGCCCTGCGAGCCCACGGCTTCCTGCCCGGGCCCGTCGACGTACACACCTGGGCCGACCCCGGGCCCCTGACCCGCGCCCGGCAACTGCTCGGCGCGACACCGACTCCCCAGCCCTCCACCACCCCGTAGGACCGACATGCGCTTCCCGAGACTGACCCGGACCGCCCTGGCGACCGCCGCCGCGACCGCCGTCCTCGCCGGCTGCGGCACCTCCCAGGCCGACAGCGGCGCCGAGGGCACCGTCACCGTCCGCATCCCCGATCCCGGAAACAGCGGGGTGCTCGCCCTCGGCAAGAAGGACGGCACCCTCGCCAAGGCCCTGGCCGAGGTGAACGCCAAGGTCGAATGGACCGGCAGCGCGGGCCCCTTCGCCCCCGCCGCACAGTCCCTCAACGCGGACCGGCTCGACATCGCCACCGGATCGATCACCTCCGGCATCACCTCGCTGTCGCAGAAGGCCGGCTTCGAGTTCTTCACCGCGACCGCGCCCGACGGCGCCGGCGAGGGCATCCTCGCGAAGGACGGTTCGGGCATCGACTCGGTGCAGGACCTCAAGGGCCGGAAGGTCGCCGTCAACCAGGGCGGCACCGGCGAGTACCTGCTGCTGAAAGCCCTGGAGAAGGCCGGCCTCGACGCCGACGACGTCGAGCGCGTCCACCTCAAGCCCGACCAGACCGCCGGCGTCTTCAACGCCGGCAAGGTCGACGCCTGGGCCGTGTGGGCGACCTACTCCGTAGCCGAGATCGGCGGCGGCCAGGCGCACTTCGTCGCGGACGGGAAGGAGATCGGCTCCGACAACTACAGCCTCACCGCTGTCCGCACCGCCTTCGCCGAGGAGCACCCACAGGTCGTCAAGGCGCTCTACCAGTACCTGCACGACGGCAGCGTGAAGCAGAAGCGCGACCCCGAGGCCTACCTCAACGTCAACACCGACGCCGGGCCGCAGGCCCTCACCGGTGAGGCCAAGCGCGTACAGATCGAGTTCACCTCGCAGGGCGGCACCGTCGAACCGATCACGGACGCCGACGTCGAGCGGTTCCAGAACGTCGCCGCGTTCTACGCCGAGCAGAGGGTCACCAGGACTCGAGTGGACGTGGCATCCCACGTTCTGGACGTGACGACCCTGTCATGACGGCGGCCCGAGACACCCTCGCGCCCGCGGCGGCGGAACCCGATCTGGAGGCCCCGCGCGCTCATGTCCGGCGTCCCCGCCGACGCGCCCACACCCTGACCTTCCGGGCGCTGGGACCGCTCACCCTTCTGCTGCTGTGGTGGGCCGCCTCTGCGACGGGCCTGCTCACTCCGGACGTCCTTGCCTCACCGGCCGACGTCGTCCGTGCCGTCGGCGAACTGTGGGGCAACGGCCAACTGCCCGATGCCCTCACCACCTCTCTCACACGCTCCGGCACCGGGCTTCTCCTCGGCCTCACCGCCGGACTGACGCTCGGGGTGCTGACCGGCTACACCCGGCTCGGTGACGAACTCCTCGACTCCCCGATACAGACCCTGCGCACCATCCCGTTTCTGGCCCTGGTCCCGCTGTTCATGGTGTGGTTCGGCATCAACGAGATCGCGAAGATCCTCCTGATCGCCGTCGCCACCACCTTCCCCATGTACGTCTCCACCTCGGCCGGCGTCCGCGACACCGACCCGAAACTGGTCGAGGCGATGCGCAGCTTCGGGATGAGCCGGACCGCCGTCGTCCGCGAGGTCGTGCTGCCCGGCGCGCTGCCGTCCCTGCTGGCCGGGCTGCGGCTGTCCATGACGCTCAGCGTGATCGCCCTGATCGCCGCCGAGGAGATCAACACGACCGCCGGCGTCGGCTACCTCATGGCCCAGGCGCAGAGCTACGCCCGCACGGACATCCTCGCCGTGTGCATCCTCGTGTACGGCCTGTTCGGTCTCACCGCCGACGCGATCGTACGGCTGCTGGAACGCGTCCTCATGCCGTGGCGGGGGGCCGTCCGATGAGCGACGTCGTACGAGTCAGCGGCCTGCGCAAGGCGTTCGGTGCGCGCACCGTGCTGGACGGCCTCGACCTCACCATCGCGCGGGGTGAGTTCGTGGCGCTGCTCGGCGCGAGCGGCAGCGGGAAGACGACCCTGCTGCGCGTCCTCGGCGCCCTCGACGACGCCGACGCCGGCGAGGTCCTCGTCCCCCGGGCCCGCACGATCGTCTTCCAGGAACACCGGCTGGTCCCCTCCAAACGGGTCCTGGCCAACGTGACCGTCGCCCTGCCGCGCGGCGAGGCCGACCGCGGCCGGCGCGCCCTGGCCGAGGTCGGCCTGGAAAACCACGCCGATGCCTGGCCCGCCACGCTCTCCGGCGGCGAGGCCCAGCGCGTCGCCCTGGCCCGCGCCCTGGTGCGTCAACCGGAACTGCTGCTCCTGGACGAGCCGTTCGCCGCGCTCGACGCCCTCACCAGGCTGCGCATGCAGGACCTGGTGGGCCGACTGTGCCAGGCGCACCGCCCCGCCGTCCTCCTCGTCACCCACGACGTCGAGGAGGCCGTACGCCTCGCGGACCGCGTCTGCGTCCTGCGCGAGGGCCGCCTGGTCACCGACGAACCCGTGCGCATCGCCCGGCCCCGCGACCCCGGCGACCCGTCCTTCGCCGCCCTGCGCCGTCGCCTCCTCGCCGACCTCGGCGTGAACACACCCCGTCCCGACCCCGTCCCGACCGGAGCGAACTGAATGGCCATCACCATCGGCGTCCACGACAGCAACCCGACCCTCTACTACCTCTCCCGTCTCGACATCGCCGCCGAGGAACTGGCCACGGTCGGGGAGACGGTCGCCTTCCATCACTACACCAACGGTGTGCGCACCGGACAGCTCCTCACCGACGGCGTCATCGACTTCGGCGGCACCGGCTCCACCCCGCCCGTCACCGCCCAGGCCGCCGGGCACGACATCGTCTACGCCGCCGTGTCCGCGCCCCGCCCCGACCACGGCGCCCTCCTGGTCCCCGAGGACAGCCCCGTGGGGGACGTCACCGGCCTGAAGGCCGGCACCGTGCACCTGGCGATCGGCTCATGGCAGACCCACCTGATCGCCAAGGCCCTGGACGACGCCGGACTGTCCTACGCCACCGACATCACCGCCGAACGCAGCGGCCCCGACAGCGAGAAGCTGCTGCGCTCCGGGGACATCACCGCCTGGGTGGCACAGGGCCCGCAACTGGCCGCCGCCCTGCGCACCGGCGGTCTGCGCGTCCTGATCCGCACCGGCGACGTCATCACCGACCGGTCGGTGTTCTTCACCCGCCGCGACCTGGCCGAACAGCGGCCGGACGTGATGGAGGCGCTGCTGCGCGCGCTGCGCCGGGCCGACGCATGGGCCGAGGCACACTACCGGGAGGCCGCCGCGATCGCCGCCGACCACCAGGGCGGCACCGCCGACGACTGGGAGACCGCGCTGCGCGCCCTGCCCTGGCGGCTGGAGGACGTGAGCGAGGAGTTCCTCGCCGAACAGCAGCAGGCCGCCGACATCTTCGTACGGACCGGCTTCGTCGACCGCGCGGTGACGGTGGCCGACGCCGTCGCACGGCGAGCCTGAAAGGCCCCGAGCCCATGCCTGCGGAAGTCCTCTGGTACATCATCCCGCGCGAAGGCGCCTACCCCTGGGAGCCCGAAGGGCGGCGCCCCGTCGACCTCGGCTACCTCCAGCACCTCGCCGGCACCGTCGAGCGGCTCGGGTTCAGCGGCGCGCTGCTCGCCACCGACCTGTACGACGTGTGGCCGCTGGGCAGCGCCCTGTCCGCCGCCACCAGCCCCCGCTTCCAGCCCCTCCTGGCCGTCCACCCCGGCCTGATCTCACCCACCCTGCTCGCCAAGATGGCCCTGACCTTCGACACCCTCTTCCGCGGCCGGCTCCGCTTCAACGTGGTCAACGGCTCCACCAGGACGCTGCGCGAGTACGGCCTCACCGTGGAGCACGACGAACGCTACGAACTGAGCGCCGAGTACTGGTCGATCGTGAAGCGGCTCACCGCCGGCGAGGTCTTCGACCACCAGGGCCGCTTCTACGACCTCAAGGGCGCCGGGGCGTCCTTCGGCGACCTGAAGCCGGTGCAGACCCCCCACGTGCCGCTGTGGTTCGGCGGCTCCTCCGGACCCGGCATCGAGATGGCCGCCCGGCACGTCGACGTGTACCTCACCTGGGGCGAACCCCCGCACCTGCTCAAGGAGAAGCTCGACCGGGTACGCGAGCGGGCGGCGGCGTACGGGCGCACCCTGCGCATCGGGCTCCGGCTGCACCTCATCGTCCGGGACACCGAGGACGAGGCCTGGGCCGCCGCCGACCGACTCCTGGACGTCACCAGCGAGGAGACCTACGCCCGCCAACTCGGCGTCAAGACGGGCGAGGACGGGGTGGGCTGGCAGCGCCAGTTCCGTCAGCACGGCGGCCGGGTGCCCGCGCACGCCCGCGAACTGGAGAACCATCCCAACCTGTGGCCCGGCATGAGCCTCTTCCGCCCCGGCCCGGGCACCGCCGTGGTGGGCTCGACGGCTCAGGTGGTGGAGCGGCTCAAGGAGTACGAGGAACTCGGCGTGGACACCTTCATCCTCTCCGGGAACCCGCTGCTGGAGGAGGCGTACCGGGTGGCGGAGACGGTCCTGCCGAAGCTCGGCATCCGAAGCTGACCGGAGCCTGCGCCGGGGGCGCCGTTCATGCAGAACGGCGCCCCCGATGTCGTGCACGAGCGGCAGACCGAGACCACGAGCACTATGCGCCCCAGGCCCGCCGACCCACGGCTCTCCCACCCCCCACTCGGGCGACCGCACCGCCGTCGCCTTCGCCCGGGCGCGCGGCCGGACGCGGTGGTGGACCGCAGCACCTCGGAGTGGTGGTGGTTTTCGGCGGCGGCCGGGGAGAGGCCGGCGACGCCCACTGCCGCACCGCCGTGGGGGAGCGGACGGTGTTCCGTGTCAGCCCCGGCCGAGGACGCAGAACTCGTTGCCCGCCGGGTCGGCCAGGACGACCCAGGAGACGTCACCCTGACCCACGTCGGTCCGTACCGCACCGAGGCCTTCGAGCCGGGTGACCTCCCTCGCCTGATCCGCGACGGGGTCGGACATCACGTCGAGATGGACGCGGGTCCATGCGACCTCGTCGTCGGGCGTGCGGCGGAACTCCAGGTACGGGCCGACACCCTTGACGGAGCGCAGCAGAGCGCGGTCGTCGGTCAGCTCGTGGACGGTCCAGTCGATCGCCTCCCCCCAGAACCGGACCATGGCCCGTGGGTCGGCGCAGTCGACGACCACGGCGGCTATCGGCCCGGTGTCCCGGTAGAGCTCCCGGGGCTCCATGACGGTGAACACGTTGCCCTCCGGGTCGGCCAGCACCGTCCACGGCGCGTCGCCCTGGTCCACATCGGCGGGCGTCGCCCCGAGTTCTCTCAGCCGTGCGACCAACTCCGCCTGATGGGCGTCGGAGGTGGTGGCGAGCTCGAGGTGCACGCGGTACTTCACCGTCTCCGGGTCCGGGACGCGGACGAGATCGATGCAGACGGCGGACGGGTCCGGCCAGTCGAAGCCCACCGGTTCCAGGTTGGTGACGCCGGGGCCTTCGCTCGAAATACCCCAGCCGAGCGCCTCCGCCCAGAACCGGCCGAGCGCCGAGTCGTCCCGGGCCTTGAAGTTCACCTGAACAAGTTGCAGCGTCATGCCGCGTACCCTAGGTGATCTCCCATCGGGCAGGCGTGCGAATTTCAGGTCTCGGTCTCGGTATCCGGCTCAGTGCCCACTACCGGGCCGTGACCCTGCGTGCGGGCGCTGAGTGGTGCGGCCCTCACAAGGTCGACCGGCTGCCACGGCTGCGCGCCAAACTGCCCACACTGCGGTCCGCGCCGGACTTCCGCGCCACCCGGCCCGAGCACGCCGGCACACCGGTCGGAAGCGCCCCCGACCTCGCCCCGCACCCGCCCCCGCTGCTGGTTCTTCGACAGCGTGCTCGGCGAGGAGCAGCCAGTCGCCACGGGGCTTGAGCCGCACCCACACCGCGCCCGTCGCCGACAGGGCGTTCCGGCCTTCTCCTGGCAGGTCCGGGGGCGACTGTACGCGTGGCCAGGTCCGACTCGAGCCGGGGCGGGGGGCACCCGGGCATCCGCGCATCGGCTTCGATCAGAACTCACCCCCGCACTTCTTCGCCCTCAAGTGACACGCGTAACGCGACGGATATCCGGACCTCTTGACTCCGTAACGCGGGGAGTGGATCGTACGCGGGGCCACCCTCTGTACGTGTACACACCAAACGATCCGGAGGCGCCCGTGTGCGACTTGCACGACCCGAACGAGCACAGTCATGAAGCCACCGCCGCATCCGGCCTCAGCCGGCGACAGATCGTGCAACTGCTCGGCGCCGCGGGGATCGCCACCACGGCGGTGACCGCGACGGCCGACCCAGCGGTGGCGGCCACCGTCGACAGTGCCGTGGGCGTCACCGAGGCCGAGGCCGCGGCGTACACACCCCCCGAGGGTCTCGCCGAGGACTCGGCGGCCAAGCGGACCGCGCTCGCCTGGATCGAGCAGCATGCCTCACGGATCACGGACCTCAACGACGAAATCTGGGAACAGGCCGAACTCAGCCTTCGGGAGTGGAACTCCTCCCTCGCCCAGGCCGACTTCCTGCGCAAGTCCGGTTTCGACATCGAGTTCGGCACGGCGGGCTTCCCGACCGCCTTCACCGCGACCTACCGGCAGGGCAAGGGCGGCCCGGCCATCGGGTTCAGCGGCGAGTACGACGCCCTGCCCGGCCTGTCGCAGAAGGCCGGCGCCGGGGAACACGACCCGAGGGAGTACGTCCACGACCCCTTCGCCCCGGGATACGGCCCCGGCCACGGCTGCGGCCACTGCGCGCTCGGGACCGCTGCCGTCGCCGCTGCCGCCGCCGTCGCGGAGGCGGCCCGGCGCCACCGCCTCGACGTGACCGTCAAGTTCTTCGGCTCCACCGCCGAGGAGCAGCTCATCGGCAAGACGTACGCGGTCAGCCAGGGGGTGTACGACGGCTTGGACGCGTTCCTCGACTGGCACCCCTCGACCGGCAACGCGACCGGCTGGGGCACGTCCAACGCGATGACCGCCATCACCTTCACGTTCCTCGGTGTCGCCGGCCACGGCGGCACCCCGCTCGGCAACAAGAGCGCGCTGGACGCGGCCGTGATGATGGCGTCCATGTCGGAGTTCCTCCGCGAGGAGAGCATGGGTCCGTCCGCTCGTTTGCACTGGGTGATCAACAACGGCGGCGACATACCGAACGTCACCCCGGAGATCGCGCAGATCTCGTACTACGTCCGTGAGGGCAGCGTGGAGCGGGTCAACTCCCTGCTGGAGAAGGTGATCGCCGTCTCGGAGGCCGCCGCCCGGGCCAGCAGCACCTCCGTGCAGCACAAGATCACGTCCGCCTGCTGGAACCAGCTCCCCTCCAAGGCGTTCGCCGAGCTGATGTACGACAACATGCGGCAGATCGGCCCGCCGGAGTTCTCCGCCGAGGCGCAGCGTCTGGCCAAGGAGCTGCAGAAGTCCCTGGGGCTGCCGGAGTCGGGCCTTCACGACAAGATCAGCGAGCTGGCCCCGCCCAACCCGGTCTTCCTCGGTGGCGGATCCACCGACGTCGCCGACATCAGCTGGCAGGTACCCACCGTCTCCATGGGCGCGGCACTGGCGCCCATCGGCACGAAGATGCACACCTGGTCCACCGCTTCGTGCGCGGGTTCGACCCCAGGACACGCCGCTGTACGGGCGGCGGCCAAGTACCTGGCGGCCACGGCCGTCGACCTGCTGGTGAAGCCGGAGCTGCTGCGGGGCCTCAAGGAGGAGTTCGACAAGCGGCGCGGGGGAGTGGAGTGGCGGACGGCTCTCCCGGAGGGCTATGAGCCGCCGATGTACGAGCCGCCCGCCTGGTTCTTGAAGCGGACCGGTCAGAGCTGGCCGCCGCAGAACATCACGTGGCCGCCTCGGCGGATCGTCAGCAAGGAGAAGTTCTCCTCGCTCGGCCCCGCCCTCCAGCCGCAAACCTGACAGGTCGGTCCGGTCCAACGGTGTTACAGCGGGCGGCCGGCCGTTGTGGTCACCCGGCTGCCACGATGGCCGCCCGCCGCGCACCGGTGCCTCCGGCGGCCTGCGTGGTGTTCACGACGTCGAAGAAACCCCGGTCCGGGTGGCACCGGGGGAGAGGGCCAGCACCCCGTGGAGTGGTTACGGAGAGTCAAATCTTCGGTGCCATGCGATGCCTGTCGGGATGGGTACGAAGCTGGGGTGAGGTGAGTTCCAGGGCCCGGTTGTCGCGTCCGGCGCTCATGTGGTTGAGCCAGCGTTCGTACCAGTCGAGGAAGTCGGTGGCGGAGGAGACGTTGGGACCCCAGAACCCGTCGCTGTTGCCGATGAGGACGCGGCCGGTGAGGGGACCGGTCACCGCGATGACGCATACGTCGGTGCAGCCCATTTCGATGACGTGGAGGAAGAGGTCGGGTCCGTGCCCCCCGGGTTCTGCGTCGTCGAATCCGCGGGGTGTCCCCGGTTCCTCACGCGGGTTCATGACCAGCAGGGAACACCGCTCCAGCGGCATGAGGCCGTAAAACGGCGCCGCGCCTGAGCCGCCGATGTGCGTGAGGAACTGCCGGTAGGCGTCGGGCAGGGCGATGTCGTGCTCGGCCTCGAACGCAGCGACGCGTGCTTCTGCCGGCTTCGGACCGAGGCGGAACTTGTGTTGCTTTTCTCCGAAGGAGTGGCTGCGCAGTGGTTGGAACGGGATCGCGGCCAGCTTGCGACGCAGGCGGGGTATGCGGGGATCCATGGTGCATCTTCTCTCGTCCCCGTCACCCTATGGGTGGCTGTGGTCAGCTGGCCAGAAGAGCCCGCTTCCTCAGGAGAGCGAAGCCGGCCCGGCCGAACATCTGGCGTTTGAGCATCTTGATCCGGTTGACGTGTCCTTCGACGATGCCGGAGTTCCAGGGCAGGGTGAGCCCGGCAATGACGGCATCACGGTCACGTTCGATGCCTGCGGCGAGGGTGTGAAGGCTGGGGAGGTCGTCGCGCCGGACGGCGTCGAGCCACTGCGGAAGCCGTTCGCCCTGGCGCTCGGTGAGCATCTGGGCGAAGGACCGGACGTGAGTGGTGAGGGCGTCGGGTTCGGGGCAGTGGACCAAGTCTGCCTTGAGCCGAAGGTGGTCGATCTCAGGGAGGGTCTCGGGGCGCCGGAGGATCCGGCGGGCGACGACGCGGGGGTGACGGTGGCCGAGCTGTGATCGGGTTGGGAGAGGTCCTCTTCTCCCGGAAGTAGGCGCGAACCCGCTGGTAGCTGCCCTGATAGCCGAGCGGCACGATCTCTTCCCATACCGTCCAGGCGTTCGTGCCGCTCTGGTTCCAGCGGTCATCCAGGTAGGGCTTGAACGCGTCCAGCTTGGACGGCCGGCCCTGCCACTGCCCGCGGAAGAGGTCCTCCGGGGTGGCTGCGTCGGCGAAGAGTTCGACGGTACGCGAGGTCATGCGGAATTGGCGGCCAATCGCCCTCCGACCGAGTCCGGCGGTCAGCAGTTCGTGGACAGTCGCGTGTTGGCTCGGGTTCGGTCGGCGAAGCGGTGTCCCCTTGGCCAGGGCGAGCCGGACGGGTCTTCGAACTTCTCCAGCTCGGGGGCAGGCTGGGCTGGATCTGGCGCCAGCACCCGCAGGCATCCGCGGTGGTCCGCGACGCAACGCTCGGCCGCTTCGCTCAGGTTGTGCCGGAGAGGCCACCTGTCCGCCACCTGCACCGCCTGGGGCGCACCGGCGGTTGCGCCTTCTGCGAAGAACGGTGCCCGATCGCGGCAGACCACCTCCACCCCTGGCCGCTTCGCGAGCCAAGCGGCCAGGCTGAAGGCTCCCCCGGTCGGGCAGCAGGTCCACCGGGCGTCGGCTTTCGACGTCGACCAGGACGGTCCCGTAGTGGCGGCCTTTGCGGGTGGCGTACTCATCGACGCCGACGACGCGCGGGGCGGGAACTTCCGGGACGGGCAAGGATTCGACCAGCCGCAGCACCGTGCTGCGGCTAACGGACAAGCCAGAGACTCTCGCCATGCGGGCCCCGGCCCGACCGGCGAGCGCGAGGCCGACCGCAGCCAGCGTCGACCGCAGGCGCTCGGTCCGCCGGCCGTACCGACGGGTCAGCCCCGGCTTCTGCTCGACGAAGGTCCGCCGCCCGCATGAGATGACCGGGCAGAGGAACCTGCGGACCCCCGCAGACATAGGACGACCCGTCTGCCACCGCTGGGCACATCAGCGGGAAACCGCAGGTAAGAGCTGTGAATCCGCCGTGACCAGCTTCCACAGCCAGGGCAATCGGACCCGGCCACCGTCCTCTGGCCTCGATACGTACGGCTTCGTCGGTCACGTCGACCGACAGCACAGCCACGTCCGAGATCGACGGGAACAGTAACTCCTCCAGCCGGAGCACTACTTCTTCCACGGGCCGAATTGTCAGCCACACCGCACTGGGGACGAGTCATTCTCAGGCAGCTTCCCGAGGCCCCGCCCGCCCGAGCCTCGTCACTCAGCGTGCACGCTTCACGGAAAGTGAGCCAGAACGCAAACTCGTGAACAACGCCACGGCCATGCTCGCCACGTTGACCGATAGCCCTCGGCGCCGTACGCACTTGGTCGCGATCCGGCTGCAACGGTGGAACCGAGGTTGGAAGGTCCTCGCTGTCTCGAACAGGTCGGGCGGCAGCGGGTGTGAGGGCCTCCCGGGATGCGCCGGAAGTGGCTGACCTGCCCGTTCACTCCGCCCTTCTCGCGGGCGCCGCACAGACCCGACTCGCAGGGGAATGAGATGAACCCGTAGAACTCGCGCAGCGCCGTCCACTTCGGATTCTTCTCCCGCAGCCGGCGGCGGGAGGACAAGGAGGACGACCTGGCGAACGGCCGGGGTGCGGTAGTCACAGTGCATATGGATGAGGGACGTGTTCTTCGGTGGT
Source organism: Streptomyces lancefieldiae (assembly GCF_031845825.1). Lineage (NCBI taxonomy): Bacteria > Bacillati > Actinomycetota > Actinomycetes > Kitasatosporales > Streptomycetaceae > Streptomyces > Streptomyces lancefieldiae. The sequence continues at coordinate 113,615 of NZ_JAVRFH010000017.1, forward strand.
GGCCTGCGCCCCGGACCTCCGCTGCACGATCGTGCCTTCGCGTCCGGCACCGGACGGTGCTGACCGGACGTTAGACGAGTGGTCCTCGGGTACTCGCCTCAGCGTGCCGAGGCGGTCGAGTCGCCGGCCCCGGGCGCGACGAATCCGGTAGAGAGGGAGGTTCTGAGATGAGCACGGTCAAGGAAGCGGTGGAAGTCGAGGTTCCTGTGCACACCGCCTACAACCAGTGGACCCAGTTCGAGGAGTTCCCGCAGTTCATGGAAGGGGTCGAGGAAGTCAGGCAGCTCGATGAGCGCCACAACCACTGGACCACCAAGGTCAGCGGGGTGAAGCGTGAGTTCGACACCGAGATCGTCGACCAGCTCCCCGACGAGCGCATCACGTGGCGTACGACCAAGGGCGACACCAGGCAGAAGGGCACGGTCCGCTTCCAGCGCCTGGACGACACGCGTACCCTGGTCGAGCTCGTGATGGAGGTCGAGCCCACCGGCGCCGCCGAGAAGACCGGTGCCATGCTGGGAGTGATCGACCGGCGGGTGAAGGGCGACATGGAGCGTTTCAAGGAATTCATCGAGGGCCGCGGCGGCGAGTCCGGAGCCTGGCGCGGGCGCATCAGGCCGGGTGAGTGACCCCTGTCCCGTCCTCGGAGCGCGTCGCTGTCGGCGTCGGTGACCGCAGGGTGCCGCCGACGCTGACGCTGTGACGGATCACGATCCCAGCGTAGGTCCGTGCCCGTATGCGCGCCCGCCTCGGATCCGTCCGGTACTGCCACGTAGCCCGGCTGTTCGCTGCCCGAGGCAGCTCGTGGACGTCCAAGGCGCAACGAACGCGCCCAGCTGGCCGCTCAGTTGCGCCCGAATCCGGACCTGAACCCTGCTCGACGAGGAGCCGGCCGAAGCCTGTTCCGGCGTCGACGGTCCGGCTGGGCACCACCGCCTCCTACGGGACCGAGGGGCGGTGTCCGTGGCGCGCCCGCTGGTGGGTGCCCGACGGACGGAACATCAATCAGCCGCCCCCGCTGCAGCCGATGTTCAGACGCGTCGGCCCCTCAACCTCATTCCACATGTGGAAGCCGCCCGCGAGGCTTCACCGCGGGTTTCCGCCTGCGGGGAAGGCCTCCAGGTGGCGGGTGACGCCTCGACGGCGGCGAAGTCGGTTCTCGGGTCACTCACGCTGACCGTGGGCGGCTGTCTGCGCAGTAGATCGTCCGTCAGGCTGCGGTGTATTGCTGGCGCCAAGCCGAAGAAGCAGCCCGGCAAGACGCGACGCGTCGCGTCGAACGGAAGTCTCGATCGCGGCTGGCTGCAGGCATGGGAACAGGGCCTCTTGGTAGCTCGAGGTTGCGAAGTCGAGCGCGATCCAGGAGACCCTGTTGTTGCCGCAGATGTATGTGCTTGCACCGGCGGAGTTCAACTCGTTCGCCCTGTCGTGTGATTGTGATACTCACCGGTTCGGCCTGTATGTCGTTGCGGTTGGGCATCCCCGAGTCGTCCCGGTGAGCGCGGCGCGCCGCGGCTGTACTCCGACTCCCTGCACCGCGAGGACGGCGCCCTTCGCCGCCCAGCTCAGTCCTGTTCCGGACTCCGGGTCGGCTGGAAATGCACCAGACGTGTCGGCAGCTCCGTCGCAGGATCGTGCCCGCAGTGTCTCGCGGACCGGTCGAGGGGGAGATGTGCACGTTGTCAGAGATCCCGAAGGAACATGGGAGTGGGCCGAGGCGGTACCGGATACGCCGCTGGTTCCGGGTGTGCTCCGGTATCGGGGGTATCGGCTGGCCCTGGGCGCGCGGCGTCAGCGTTTGGAGATGCCCACTGACACGGTCACGCTTGTGATCAACTTCGATGGTGATCTGTGGCTGGCGGACGTGCAGACCGCTGGCGCTGCGACTACGTACCGCTGCCTGGCCTCAGGGCTGCAGACGATGGCCACGCTGGGTGAACACAGCGGAAGCCTGTACGGCATGGAGGTCATCCTCACCCCCTGGGCAGCGTTCACCCTGTTCGGCGTGGCCATGCAGGAGTGGGCGGAGGCTGTGGTCGATGCCAGTGAGCTGCTCGGTCGGCGTGTCGACGAACTCGCCGAGTCCCTGGCCGCCCTTGACCGCTGGGAAGAGCGCTTCCGGCTACTGGATACGACGCTGATCCAGTGGGCCCGTGGCGGCCCCCTCTGCCCGCCGCAGATCATCTGGGCGTGGCAGGCCCTCGGGCACGCGTCGGGAAACATACGCATTCAACAAGTGGCCGACGGCAGCGGATGGGGCCGACGGCAGTTTGAGGACCGCTTCCGGCGACATATTGGCGTGCCGGCGAAGTACGCGGCGCGCATCATGCGCCTTCAGCAAGCCCTACGGCTGTTGAACGCCGGGCATGCACCGGCCGCGGTAGCGATGAAGGCCGGCTTCTTCGACCAGGCCCACCTCACGCGCGAGGTGTCAGCCATGACCGGCCGTCCGCCCACCCGGCTACTGGCTTCGCGTCGTGGCGCCGCATCCGGAGCTGGGACACGCGACCGTCTGGACGACCGGATCACCAGCATCCTGATCCCCCAGTGACGGGGCACCTTCTCTCCTGCCGGTGCCGGCGGGACGCGTATTTCTACAAGACGCCACAGAGCACGGGGGGCACAGTTGCAGTGTTTGACACCTATCCGCACTGCAAGCGGGGTGGCACTTGAAGGACGCCACCGTCAACCCGCCCAACTGACCCGGAAAGACCAGAAAGGTGCGAAAATGAAGACAGTCCGGCGTAAAGCGGCCCTGGCTGGCCCGGTCCTGCTTCTCGCTCTGGGAAGCGCTCCGTCATACGCCTCCGAAGCTCCATCTGCCCAGCAAACCTGCTACGGCCAAGCATTTTCCTACCAGTCGACGCCGGGGGGAGACGGCTACTCCTACACCGACTGGTACGAGGTGCTGGGCGCGTGCGACGACATCAACATAAAGACCAACCACTCCCGTTATGTCCAGGTGTGCGGTACAACCTGGTGCGGTGACTGGAAGGCAGCATATGAGGGAAAGTGGACCGTGATCCACGGGAACAGTGAGCCGAACGCCTGGTACCACGTGCGGTTCCGGGGCGAGAATGCAAGCACAGGCTGGATAGCGGACTGAGTGTTTTCAACGCTGACGCTCCAGGGTGAGGGCGGCTGCGGCGATTGACGACAGGCGGTTCGGGCTGCATCGGGCTCTGCGGAAGATCCGCCAGGACTTCAGTCTTGCGACGCCCCGTTCGACCGGTGCTCGTGCCGCTGACAGTGCCCGGTTCGTCGTGCGCTGAGTCGGTGTGAGTTCTCGGCGGGGCCGGTGTCTGAGCGGTGTGGTCACCCAGGGGCCGGCTCCGATGTAGGCGCGGTCGGCGAGGACGGGGACGCCCTGGCGTTCGCAGATCCGACCGCGCCCAGCTCGCCCGCTGGTCCGGCGGACGGGTGTTGCTGCGCTCGCGGCAGGGTACGGACATGACGGCCGTGTTCCCGGAGATTCGTGACGCCGCTCTCGCGCGGCTGCCCGGCGACACCGGCCTGGACGGCGTTATGTGACCTGTTGGCGCGTCTCATCCAGCCGGTGTCTCACGGTTCCCCCTGCCCCCGACTCAGGGCGCGATTCGGGCAACCCTTCCTCTCTCTGAGTGCCACAGGCCGTGGCACTCCGGCGACAGGTCTTCCCCCTGCCCGACCTGCCCTCTTTGACAATGCGGAGAAAGTCTCCGTATTGTCGGAGGCGAGTATTCGGAGGCACCCTCCGTTTCGTTGTCCCGTCTGGAGGGGCCAGTCGTGTCAAGTCGTCAGATGCTCCTGTGCATGCAGTTCACCAGCGGCTACGGTGCCGAACCCGGGGCGTGGCGTCTTCCTGGGGCGAACCTGCGCAGCTATACGGACATGGATCAGTTCGTGCGGTACGCGCGGGCAGCCGAGCGGGGCAAGATCCAGCTGTTGTTCTTCGCGGACACTCCGGTTCTGGATGTGGACCTCGATCATCAGGTCCCGCACTTCGCGATCGATCCGTTGCTGGTCATGACCTCCATAGCGCGTGAGACGGAGCGGATCGGGCTGGTCTCCACCGCCTCCACCACCTTCAACGAGCCCTACAACCTCGCCCGCCAGTTCAAGGCGCTGGACGTGATCAGCCACGGCCGGGCCGGATGGAACGCGGTCACCACCTCCGACCCCGCCGCCGCGGCGAACTTCGGCCGCGCCGTCCCGCCGCGGGCGGAGAAGTACGAGCGGGCCCACGAGGTCATTCAGATCGTGGAGGCGCTGTGGGGCAGCTGGGAGAAGGACGCCTGGGTCCTGGACGTGGACGGCAAGCGGTTCGCCGACATGGACAAGATCCAGCCGGTCAACCTCCAGGGCCGCCACGTCGCTTCCCGCGGCCCGCTGCCCATCCCGCCCTCCGAGCAGGGCCAGCCGGTCATCTTCCAGGCGGGCGGCGGCAGTTACGGCCTGGAGCTGGCCGGCCGCTACGCCGACGGCGTCTACGCCAACCCCTACACCATCGAGGACGGCAGGGCCCAGCGCCAGGCACTGCGCGATGCCGCCGAGCGCGCCGGACGCGACCCGGAAGAGGTGAAGATGTTCGCCGGCTTCATGCCGGCCATCGCCGCCTCCCGCCGGGCCGCCCTCGACCGGCGGCGGTTCCTGGACGAGTCCGTGGACCTGCGCCAACGCGTCCGCTACCTCGGCGCCATGCTCGGCCTGCCGCTCGACCACGGGCAGATCGACGAGCCGCTGACCACGGACCAGCTGGCCGACGCCGTGCCCAGCCCGCAGGACCCGCGCTCCGCACGCGCACTGGAGGTGGCACGGGAGGGCTGGACCCTCCGTGACGTGCTCGCCCACGGGGTCATCGACTACCACCCGGTCGTGGCCGGCACCGCCGAGGACGTGGCCGACCACATGCAGCAGTGGTTCGAGGCCGGGGCCTGCGACGGCTACTCCCTGGCCGTCGACGGCTATCACGACGGCGTCGACGCCTTCGTCGACCAGGTCGTCCCCCTCCTGCAGGAACGCGGCCTGTTCCACCTCGACTACGAAGGCCCCACCCTGCGCGACCACCTCCACGCCCGCGAGCAGTACGGACTCGACCCGCGCGTCTCGGAAACGGCGGCCCGGTGATGTCCACCAGCGCTTCTCTGCGATCCGGCGCCGAAGCGCAGCAGGCGTTCCGCGACGTCATGGCCGCCGTGGCGTCTCCGGTCGCCGTGGTCATCGCCCTGGACGGCGGCCGACCGCACGGCACCACGGTCAGCGCCTTCGCGTCCCTTTCCCTGACGCCGCCCATGGTGCTGGTGTCGCTGGACGAACGCTCGTGTCTGCTGGCGGTCGTCCGCCGCAGCGGCCGCTTCGGCGTCAACGTCCTCGGTGCGCACCAGGCCGATCCGGCCTCCGTCTTCGCCCGCTCCGGACCCGACAAGTTCGACGGAATCGAGTGGTCGCCGAGCGGGGAGCTGCCGCGGCTGCCCGGTGCCGCGGCATGGATCGCCGCAGAGGTGGACGACTGCGTCGACGCCGGCGACCACACCGTCCTGCTCGCCCACGTAACGGCCGCCGAGCCGGGCGAGGGCTCCCTGAGACCGCTCACCTATCACCGGCGCTCCTTCGGCACCCGCACACCGCTGGCCCAGTGACCGTGCGGCACGTCGAGGAAGGCAGGGGATCCACGGCCCGATACCGGGCCCGAGACACGAGGCGGCGCTGCGTCCAGCACGCCGCGCCGCGGACGATCATCACCGAGAACCTGACCGGACCGCTCGGTACCGGGCACACCAACGAAGCAAGGAGCAAGGATGCCGACCCTGGGAATCATCGGAAGCGGCAACATCGGGTCCGCGATCGCACGGCTGGCGGTGGCCGTGGACATCGACGTGGTGATCGCCAACTCACGCGGTCCCCAGAGCCTTAAGGACCTCATCGAGGAACTGGGGCCGCGGGCCACGGCAGGCACCGTCGAGGAGGCCGCACGCGCCGGGGAGGCGACCGTGCTCAGCGTCCCCCTGACCGCGTACCGTGACCTGCCCGCCGACCTCCTGACGGGCAGGACCGTGCTGGACACCGGCAACTACTATCCGTACCGCGACGGCCGGATCGCCGAACTCGACTCCGAGGAGGTGACAACGGCCGAGCTGGAGCAGCAGCTCCTGCCCGGCGCTCTGCTGGTCAAGGCGTTCAACAACATCCTGGCCCACCACATCCCCCAGCTGGCCCGGCCCGCCGGGGCGCCGGACCGCAGCGCCCTGCCCATCACCGGCAACGACCCCGACGCGAAGGTTCGGGTGGCAGAACTGATCGGCCGGCTCGGCTTCGACACGGTGGACGCCGGAACCCTGGACGAGAGCTGGCGGTTCGAGCCCGAGGCCGGCGCCTACACCCGCATCTACCTGGCAGATCCTGACGTGCCCGCCGAGCACATCATGCAGGCCCCCGCGGCGCCGCTGCCCGCCGACAAGCTGCAAGAAGCGCTGCGGACGGCCCAGCGGGTGAAGGTGGCGGCGCGCACCTTCTGACGGCGCGTGTCCGGGCAGCGCCGTAACACCGTGCGCTGCCCACATACCTTGGCCCCGACGTCGCCGACGTCGGGGCCAAGGTATGTGGAGTGGGGGGCGTGTACTGCTCGACGGTCGACGTGCGAGTCGGTGCACGCCCCCGGAGGGGCTCACATGAACAGGGCCCGGTTCAGGCGGACGCCGTACTCCGCATCGGGGTTGGTCGTGGCGTCCCCGACCCTTTCCTGGATCGCGGCGACGGCCAGGTCGCGCCGCTTGGGCAGGCGCTCGACCTCCGCGGCCGCCAGCGCACCCGGCATCTCCTCGCGGGCGAGGTCGGTGCAGTAGCACGGCGCACCCGGCTGCTGCCGCCACGAGTCCGCGAGCCTCCCGGCGTCGAAGGCGTCGAACCCGGTGTCCTCGACCAGTGCCATGGCCACCTGGCGGTCGCGGTCGGCGGCGACGGGGATGGCGATGCGGTCCGGGCTCCCCGCGGCCCTGCCCTTGACCGCGAACGAGTGGGAACCGATCGCGTTCCACGCCTTGGCGATCGGCCGGCCCAGCTGTTCGGTGACCCACAGGCTTTCGACCTGACCGGCGTCGATGGCCTCGATCCGGCTGTCCCGCGCCGGGTAGTAGTTCGACGTGTCGATGACGACCGTGTCAGCCGGCACGTCGGCGATCAGCGGCGCGACCTGCGGAAGACGGTTCAAGGGAATCGAGAGGATCACGACGTCGACGTCCTCGACGGCTTCTGCCGCAGTCACCGCGCGCCCGCCCGTGGACAGCGCATCGGCCTCGATCGTGTGCGGGCCGCGCGAGTTGGCCACTTTCACCTGATGCCCTGCCGCGGCCAGCCGCTGGGTCAGGGTCTTCCCGATATGTCCTACGCCCAGAATGCCGATCTTCATGATGCTTCTCCTTGCCTCGAGTTCAGTCACAGAGACCGCCGACGCCTCGCGCCCACGGCAACCCGGTGACAGCCAGCCCGCAGGCCGCCCGCCCGACGGGTGGGGCGCCCAGTGGTGAGCTGTCGGGAGAGCGCCCCGCGCCAGGGCGCCACGCTTCTGCCTGCGGTTACGCGGGGTCTTCGCCGCTCCCGGGAGCTGTTTCTGTCGCGGGCGTCTCCCACCCGGTGCGCATGAGGGAAACGAGCGCGTCGGGGGACGACTCGTCGGCCATGGCGGCACCGCGGGCCCAGGCGGTGGCCAGCGTGCTGAGGAACAGGTCACGTCCCCGCACCCAGGGTTTGGCACCGCCGTCGCGCTGTGCCGCGCGGAGGAAGTCCTCGGTGGTCGTGACGAAGCCCTGACAGGTGATCGCCAGCGGGGACGTGCCTTCCGTCAGTGCAGCCCGCAGGGGCTCGGGCAGGCCGTCGAAGGCGGTCACCCATTCACCCAGCGCCTGGAGCCACTGTGCGAGCGCGGCGCGGGAGTCGGTCACCTCGCGCTGGATGGCGACCCGTCGGGCCTCCAGCTCTTCGTCGCGGGCCTGCAGCAAGGCAGCCAGCAGCGCCTCCCGGTTGGGGAAGTGCCGGTAGAGCGTGCCCGGACCGACACCGGCCCGCTTGGCGATGGCATCCATGGAGCCGGTGATGCCCTGCTCGGCGAAGAACTCCTCCGCGACCTCGAGGATGTGCGTGCGGTTGCGCTGCTTGTCCGTCCGCTGCCGACGCTCGCCGGCGGCTGCCTCACCCATGTCGTTGCACCTCCCGTTGACAATGCGGAGACTCTCTCCGTATCGTCTCCGTGAAACGGAGACTATCTCCTTATCGGTTCCGATGCTACCGCCGACCTCGGCGGGGCATCCGCCGATCCCAGGGCCAGCCCGGCGCGGCACACAGGCCTTCCGTGCCGACGGCCGCCGGGGCGGCATACCCCCACGCGACAGCTCCCCGGCCGAGGCCCCACCGGCCCGCGCTCGTGCAGCCGGACCCACCGGCGTGCACCGACGGCATGGAACCCGTACGGCCCTTCGCGCACCCACCGGCGTGCACCGACGGCATGGAACCCGTACGGCCCTTCGCGCACCCGCCGGCCACTCCTCAGCTGCCCGGTCCGTACCGGTCCTGCGCCGGGCAAGCCGGTTCTGCATCCGCTCGAACGCGACGCGGCCTGCGGCATCCCATACGACCAGCTCGCCGTCCATCGCGGTCGCATCCGGCAGCTGCACGGCCCCGGCCACGACCTCCGGAAACGCCGGCCCCATTGCAGTGCCGCGCCTGGAGCGTAGTATCACCCGGCCCCCGTCGACGGAGACGGCCGCCCTAAACCCGTCCTTCTCGGGACTGAGGTATGTCTCAGAGACATCCGATCCGGCGGTTGGGTCAAGGAACTCGACGATTGCCTGGTCGTCGGAGTAGTTGCCTGTAGGGCGCTCGGGGTGGCGAAGGTGTTCTCCCACCCCGGGCATCGTGAAGCCGTCTACGCGCTGTGGAGTCGCCCTGTCAGCTATCACCATCGGATCTGATTGGATTCGGGCCGCCTCGAAGCCCCTGATTGCACGGGTTCGTTGGACGCACCGGCGGCCTGTTGTCACACGATCGTTCAGCGAACTGGCGAAGCCGGCGAGTTCAGGGTCCTGGCTGTCTTGCGCATCGTGGCAGCGTGCGTGCGCGCGGGCCTCGATCAGCTTCGTGAACACGAGGACCCGCTGCACGGCCTGGTCCTTGGCCCGCTCGTAGGCGTTTTGGGTCATGCCGACTGTCTCCGAGGTGAAGCCGCGCAGCAGTGACTGCATCGCCATGGTGGTGAGGACGTGGCAGCCGAGTTGGACGTCGCCCGCCGGAGCGGGCCGGCCCAGGGCCTGTATGAAGTGGCGATGGGTGGCGTCGTGCTCTCCGACGTCGAGGGCCGTCCAGCCGGCGAGCCGAGCAACTCGGCGGTGACGGAGAGGCTCAGAGCGCGCTCTCGGGTTGAACACGTAGCACACGCCCGCCTTTGCGGGCTTCGACAGGCTCGGGGCGCAACCGACGGACGGGGCCGCCTTCGTCTCCTTCTTCGCCACGATCTGCGCCACCAACGTCACTGTCCCGCTGGTCTCGGCGTACTCGTCTATGTCGACCGTGCCGTTCGCGCCCTTCGTGTTCGTCATGGCAGGCCCCCTTGTTGAGCGGTCACCTTTTTGGAGCAACGAACCAATTTGGAGCAGAGATCCAAATGTGTCATGGTGGATGCATGACAACGAGGAGTCACCGCTCAGAGCGGCGTAACCAGGTGCTCTCGCGTGAGCGGATTATCGAGACGGCGATCGAGCTGCTCGATGCGGGCGGTGAGGCCGCCATGACGACGCGGGCGCTCACCGAGCGCCTGTCCACCGGCTCGGGAGCGATCTACTACCGGGTGGGCGGTCGCGACGATCTGCTGGACGCAGTGACCGAGACGCTTGTCACCGCTGCTCTGGCCGCCGACTCCGTGGCGGTTTCGTCCTTGCCCGAGGATGAAATCCGCACTGTGGCGCTGGCGCTGTTCGACGTGATTGCCGAGCACCCGTGGCTGGCGACGCGGCTGACCCGGCAGGTGGTTCGCAAGCCGTTCGGGACGGTGACGGTCGGCATCTTCGAGCGGATCGGCCGTCAGGTCGGCGCGCTGGGTGTGCCGCGGGCTTCCTGGTTCGACGCGGCGTCGACGCTGGTGCACTACATCCTCGGCGCCGTCAGCCAGAACACCGCCATGGAGGGCGACATTCCGGACGGGTCGCACGACCGGGGCGCGTTCCTCGATGCGACCGAGGCGGCCTGGCAGGACCTCGACGCCGAGGACTACCCGTTCATGCACGCCGTCGTCTCTCAGCTACACGCTCACGACGACCGCGAGCAGTTCCTCACCGGTATCGCCGTGATCGTCGACGGCCTCACCCGGCTCGGCTGACCCGCTCTGGTCGGCCCGTTCCCTTGTGTTTCAGAATGGAATCCCTCATGCGTGACGTAGTGATTGCGGGCGGCGGTCCGGTCGGTCTGTTCCTGGCCACCGAGTTGGCCCTGGGCGATGCCTCCGTCCTGGTCCTGGAGCGGGACGAGGAAGCCACCTCGGCGTGGAAGGCGCTCCCCCTGGGACTGCGGGGTCTGAGCGCGGGATCGGCCGAGACGTTCTACCGCCGCGGCCTGCTGGATGCCGTACTCAGCGCCTCGCACGCCGACCCGGCCAAGGTCGGTGCTGCCCCCGACCTGGCCGAAGCGCCGGACCCCCGCGACGTGAGCCACTTCGCCGGCATGGGCCTGGACGCGGCCGACGTCGACGTAGCCTCGCTCCCGTGGCGGCTGCCCAGCCCGGCGATGGAAGGCTTCATGACCAGCCTGGAGGCGGTCACCTCGGTCCTGGCCGATCGCGCAGCCGAGCTGGGTGTCCAGATCGTGCGCGGCACGCCCGTCACGGCTTTGGCGCAGCACGCCGACCACGTCACGGTCACCGCCGGCGGCCAGGAGTACCAGGCCCGCTACCTGGTGGGCTGCGATGGCGGGCGCAGCAAGGTACGCAGCCTGGCCGGCTTCGACTTCGTCGGCACGGACCCGCTGTTCACCGGCTACGCCGCCCAGGTCACCTTCGCCGACCGCGACCAGCTGTCTCTCGGCTTCCACCTGACGGACAACGGCATGTACCTGCGCACACCCTTCCCCGGCCACGTAGGCATGATGGATTTCGACGGCGGCGCCTTCGACCGGTCGCAGCCGCTGACCCGCGAGCACCTCCAAGAGGTCCTGCGCCGTATCACGAGCACCGACGTGACGCTGAGCGAAGTACATCTGGCATCGAGCTTCACCGACCGCGCCATGCAGACCACGACCTACCGCAACGGCCGCGTCCTACTGGCCGGAGATGCCGCGCACATCCACTCACCACTCGGCGGCCAGGGCCTGAACCTGGGCATCGGCGATGCCGTGAACCTCGGCTGGAAGCTCGCGGCGACCGCACGCGGCACCGCACCCGAGGGCCTGCTCGACACCTACACGAGCGAACGCCACCCCGTGGGCGCCGCGGTCCTCGACTGGTCGCGTGCCCAGGTGGCGACCATGAAGCCGGGCCCCAACACACCCGCGCTGCGCAAGCTGGTCCACGAGCTGCTGAGCACCACTGACGGCACGACCCTCGCCTACCGGCGCACGACCGGCCTGTTCCACCGCTACGACCTGGGCGATGCCCACCCCCTCGTCGGCAGCACCGCCCCGGACTTCCGCTTCGAGGACGGCACCCGCCTCGGCGACCTGCTGCGCCACGGCCGGGGCGTCCTGCTCGACTTCGGTGCCGACGACGCCCTGCAGCGTGCGGCCAAAAGCCACCAGGACCAGATCGTGTACCGGTCCGGCCCGGCACGCAACGCCCTCGGCTTCACAGCGGTGCTCGTACGTCCGGACGGCATCGTGGCCTGGGCCGCAGCAGAAGACCGTGACCCGAGCGCCTTCGAGCAGGCCGCCACACGCTGGTTCACCCCCGCCCAGCACTAACCCAGCCTCTGCCCATCACCGACAGGGCTGCCGGACACCCCACCCAGCGCCGTCCATGACGGTGCACGACCGACCCGCACGGAGCACGTCATGATCGACCCGAGCCAGCCCGGCAAGGTCCTGCGGCAAGGCCAAGCCCGGCAAGGGAGATGAACTGTTCGCCCTGTGCGCCAAGCTGAGCGACGAGTCCGCCGCCACCGACAAGGTCATCATCGCGCGCGCCGAGGACGACCCCGACACCCTGTGGGCCATGGAATTCTTCAAGAGCGACGAAGCCCTCGCCGCCCAGGACGCCGACCCCACATGGGACGAGCTGCACGTCCAGATCGGCGCCCTCATGGAGGAAGACTTCACCCTCGCCCTGGTCCGCGCCTACTACGCCCATTTCTGAACCACTGCCCGGCCCACCGGGCATCCCGTGAAGACGGTTGACTGCCCAGGCGGGCCGGACCCAACCGTTGACGGTATCCGCTGACACCACCGGCCCCCTCATGGTGCACCCGCGCAGAACGCGGCGGCATCTCCCTCACCTGCACGAAGCTCGCCGGCCTCCCGCGCTCTCGTACCGCCCGCGCCGCTCCGTGCCTCCACTCCGCCTTCATGCCGGACGTCCAGGGCGCGAGCGATCACACCGTCCTCGCCCACCGGCCGTTCTTCAGCCGCCCTCAAGCCCTTCACGGCCCCCTTCTTGGAGACGATCATGACCGGACGCCGTCGTACCTTCTCACCGAAGACCAAAACCGTCACCGCCGTGCTGACGACCGTAGCGGCGGCGGGGATCGCCATACCGGTGATCATGAGCGCGCAAGGCGAGCCAGCGACACCCGCGAACGCGGGCACCGCGCACACGCCCCTCAGCAGCGTGCAGAAGCTGCACCCCGACGCGGCCTGCTACGAAGTACGGGTCCCGGTGTCGGTGAAGACGATAGGCAACGCCCACATCTACGGGGAGCTGTGCCGGCCGCGCCACCAGAGCACGACCAGCAAGACCGTTCAGCTACTGGTCCCCGGCTCCACCTACAACCACAGCTACTACGACATGCCGGTCGCCAACGGCCGCTACTCCTACGTCTCCGCGGCACTCGACGCGGGCTTCTCCACCTTCAATATCGACCGCCTCGCCACCGGCAGGAGCACGCTGCCGCCCAGCTCCCGGTACACCCTCGACACCGGCACCGACACCCTCCACCAGGTCATCACCCAGCTGCGGGACGGCCAGATCAAGGACCGCACGTTCGACAAGGTCGTCTGGGTCGGCCACTCACTGGGCTCGTCCATGGCCTGGGCCCAGGCCGCAAAGTACACCCATGACGTGGACGCCTTCGTGCTCACCAGCATGAGCCACGTCGTCCGCAAGGAAGAGCCCTCCGACAACGGCCCCGGCCAGGACATCCAATTCGAGATCAAAGCGAAGGACGACCCCAAGTTCCACGGCACAATCAACGACCCCGGCTACCTGACCACAAACGCCGGCATGCGGCAGTTCTTCTACGACACCGCCCACACCGACCCGGCCGTCATCAAAGCTGACGAACGCCTCAAGGACGTCAGCACCGCAGCAGACTCTGACACCACACCTCTTCCCCCCGCCAAGTCCCCCTCCCGCGCCATCAAGGTGCCCACCCTCCTGGTCACCGGCGACAAGGACCAGTACTGCACCGCCGGCACCTGCACCTCCAAGACGATGCTGGCCAGCGAACGGCCCTACTACTCCGACCAGGCCGGCCTCACATCGATCGTCGTACCCAACAGCGGCCATAACGTACAACTGCACAAAAACGCACTCGAGACGAACACCCAGATCCTGAACTGGATCAAAACCACGAGCTGAGGGCGGCCTCGGACGCACAGGCTCCCATAGCCGTCCCGGTCATTCGTCGCTGCCGACAGAAGGCGATGTCGGGATCGCTCTCCCTGAACCAGCGGGCGCAGGGCCGCCTCGGCGGCTTTGGCGTCTAGGTGCAGTGACCAAGCGTGGCTGACGGCCAGTGTGCAGGGCCGATGGCAGGTAGCTGCTGGTGAGTGCTCACTCGGAGCGAATGGTCTCGTTGTCTGCGGTGAGCACGTCTCGAAGTGACGCAGCGGCTGTGTGGAGGCAGGTCGCGAAGTCCTTCTGACCGCGCGCGTCAGTCCAGCGGTCGAAGGCGTTCTGGGAGGCGATGGTGGCGATCTGGGCCACCAGTTTCGCGCTGTCGTCGCTGACGCCTCGTTGCAGGAGTGCGTCGTGGATTGCGCTGGTGACCGCGGCGAGTTTGGTGCGCTCCCGCTCTTGGAGCTCCGGGCTTGAGGCGATCACGGCGCGGCGTTCGGCAATGTGGCCGATGTGTTCGACGAGGGTGGTGCCGAACTGGGCGAGGGCCTCGAGGGCTGCCGATAGAGGGGAGGCAGCCGGGCGGGCGTCGAGGACCGCATCACGGATTACGGAGGGCAGTCGTTCCGAGCCGGCGAACAGGACCTCGCGCTTGTCAGGGAAGTACCGGAAGTACGAGCGGCGGGTGATCCCGGCCCGCTCGGCAATCTGCGTCACGGTCACGTTGTCGTATCCGTGCTCCGCGTAGAGCTCGAGCGCCGCTTGTGTGAGGCGCTCCTCGGTTCCGGGGTCCCATCTGGCCATGGTCGGACAATAGCAAGTGACGTCCCAGTGTGTCATCCGTGCTAGGGTCGGTGATGACACGGTGAGACATCACCGTGGGGCGGGCGGCCACCGCATGTGCCGAACGACAGGAGGAAGCACATGACTGACACAACCCGGAGCGCACAATCTGGAGAGATCTGGATCCTGGGCGCTGGCGGGCGCATCGGAAGTGCCGTCACGGCGAACCTCGCCGCTCAAGGAATCAAGCCTGTTCTCGTCGGTCGTGAAAGCGACCGGTTGCGCAAGGCCTCTGCGGGCCTCGGTAGCCGTGTCGTCATCGCGAACGGCGTCGACGCCATCGCGGCCGAGATCACTCGGCGGCGACCTGCTGTGGTCTTCAACGGCATCGGCAACTACGCCGAGACGGCCACGGTCATCGCCCGGGCCTGTATGCCCGGTGGCCACTACCTAGACCTGGCCGCAGATCTGACAGCAGTCCCCCGCCTGCTCGACCTGGACCCGGAGGCCGAACAGGCGGGCAGCACACTGGTGACCGGCTCCGGATTCGGCGTGCTGGCCACCGAAGCCGTCGTGATTAAGCTGTGCGAGGACCGCCCGGCCCCCGCCGCCGTGCGCGTCGACGCCCTGGCCTCGGTGTCCCTCAGCGCCGGAGTCGTTGGCGCCGCCTTCGCAGCCTCCATGATCGACATGTTTGCTACGGGTGGACGCCGCTACACCGACGGACGCATGGTCGCTTCACCTCTCGGCGCCGATCTCCAGAACCTCACCCTGCCCGACGGGCAGCAGGCGAAGTCTGCGGGCGCTCCCAGCGCGGAACTCCTCGCCGCGCACCGGGCCAGCAATGCGCCGTCCGTCACCGTGACCACCGGGATGGCTCCCACCTCGCGAGTTATGCGATCCGTGGCCCCGCTGGCCGGGAAGCTGTTGTCCATCGAGCCGCTGCGACGCTTCGCCGTCGGCCAGATGGCCAAGGCCAAGATGAAAGATGCCCCGGCCCCGCGCCGGCACTCCTGGGGGCACGCGGTCGTCACCTGGCCTGACGGCACCCGCCGCGAGGGCTGGCTGCGCGCCGATGACGGCATGGCCTACACCGCCTCGGTGGCAGCAACAGTGGCCGCCAAGCTCGCCCGCGGCGAGGGCCGGCCGGGCGCCTACACACCCGGCGCCCTGTTCGGTGCAGGCGTCGCCGAGCAGGCGGGTGGACAGATCTTCCTCCCCCACGAGCCCCGTCCCGCCCAGGGCGGATCGGTCATCGACTGAAGAGGTGCCTATGCCTCATCCCAACGCACGGCTGACCACTCACGGCGTTCGACTTCTCGTCGACCGGGTTCGGGCCGGGCGTCCCGTCGCCCACGTCGCTGACGAGATGTGTTGTCAAAAGTCGGTCCATGGGCGGGGTTTTCCGCCGGTCAGGGGAACCCACACCGCCTGGGCGGGTCCGCGGTCCTCGATGTCTTCGAGGATGGCCGCTCCGAGTCGAACCTCGCGGGCGAGGTGGGCGACGAGCGGGTGCTGGGCGACCATCGCCTGGAGGTCGCTGATCCGGTTGTCGAGCCTCGTGCGGGAGGCGCCGGTGAGGATGAACAGGACGCGGGGAAAGACCGGATACCAACGGAGCCAGGCCGGTCCTGCCGTGTTCGTCCTTCGGCGGCCGACGGGCTGGGCCTCGTACTGGAACAGCCGGGCGTATTCGATCAGTTTCACGGCCAGTCGTTCGCTGCTCATGGTGGTGCGGTCGACCTCGATGAAGGCGCGCAGCTTCTGTCTCTGGTCGGGGAGGTGACGGTGTAGTACATGACCGCGTCGGCCATGACCCGTTCTCCTTCGCCGCTGGAGTGGGACACTTCCGGGGTCCAGTCCCACGGGCCGTGTTCGTGTCCGAGGTGACGGGCGTCGGCGGCGAAGGCCAGGTGAGCGCGTACGACGGTGAGCGTGTGGCTGGTCTTCAGTGAGGCAGTGGTGGCCGAGGTGATGGGGTAGGGCGGCCGGCCCCGCAGCTGGATGGCCGGGGTCTTGTGCGTCGAGGCGTTGTCGCAGATCAGATGCACCTCCAGGCCGGCGGGTACTTCCTTGTCGATGCGGACGAGGAACTTTTTGAACTCCACGGCACGGTGCCGGCGGTGGATCTGTCCGATCACCTCGCCGGTAGCGGTGTTCAGCGCGGCGAACAGCGTGGTGACACCGCCGCGCACGTAGTCGTGAGTACGGCGTTCGGGCATGCCCGGCATCATCGGCAGCACCGGAGCCGACCGGTCCAGCGCCTGGATCTGCGTCTTCTCGTCCACACACAGCACCAGCGCATGCTCGGGCGGGGCGAGATACAGGCCGACCACATCGCGGACCTTCTCGATGAACTGCGGGTCCTTCGAGAGCTTGAAGGTGTCCACCAGGTGCGGTTTGAGGCCGAAGGTCCGCCAGATACGTGTGATGGCCGACTGGGAGAGTCCCACTTCCTTGGCCATCGACCGTGTAGACCAGTGCGTGGCGTCCTTCGGTGTGCTCTCCAGTGTCTTGACGACTACTTCTTCCACCTGGGCGTCGGTGATCTTCCGGGGACCACCCGGGCGTGGCTCGTCGGTCAGGCCCTCAAGCCGGTCTCGCACGAAGCGGGCCCGCCACTTGCCCACCGTGTGCTCTTCGACACCGAGCAGGGCGGCAACGTCTCTGTTCATGGCGCCGGTTGCGCACTCCAGCACGATCCGGCACCGCAGGGCCAGGGCCTGCGAAGAAGTCCGACACCTGGCCCAGCGGCTCAACGTCTCACGCTCGTCATCGGTCAGCACCAGCTCGGCCTTCGGCCGTCCCGTCCTCGCCACCCGGCCATCATGCCGAAACATCGAAGACTTACGCAGCGAATTCCCGACTCAGGACACTAGGTCGCTGCCGACGTTTCCCGCGCGTCGGCCCCAGCGGATCAGTCTTCGGGGACCAGGCTCACGCCGCGGCGAGCCGCATCCTTCGCCATCTGGGAGTAGGCCATGGCAGCCGGAGTGCTCTCCCATTCGGCCAGGGCCAGTATCAGGACCAGTTCGTCGCGGTCCTGGGACGCCTCGCACGGCAGGCCGGCTGTCGTCACGGCAGCCACCAGGTCCTCGGAGGGCTTCCCCGCGCAGCGGGCTGCCACGGCGCGACGCAGGCTTTCGAAGCCCTGCTGGTACAGCTCACTGGCTTCGTGCAGGAGCAGCATCAGGTCAGCGTCGTGGCTCTCCGGGGCGGCCGCGGTCAGGTCGAGGAGGCGCTGCGTGGTCGTCATCATCGGAAGTATGCCCTTCAGAAGGGGTCGGCGGATCGGCGGACATGATCAGTGGGGTGTGGTGCAGCCGTCGCACAGCGCACGACCTGGGCGGCGGGCCAGCTCCGGCTTCTTGCGGGGTTCGCGCTTCAGTGCCTGGCGGACCTGGTCCTGCAGGGCGGTGAACTCCGGGCCGTCGGCCGGGCAGACGATGCCGGGGTCGGGTGCCTCGCAGTGCGCGGCGTGCCGGATCAGGTCGGTGATCCGCCAGTCCTGGCGGAAGCTGTCGCCGCGCGCTTGCCCGACCTCGGCGTACAGGTCGGCCAGGCGTGGCCGCCGCCCGATGGTGAGCAGCAGGTCGCGGCGGGAGGCGAAGACGCACAGCGAGCAGAGCAGCGGGAGCTGCCCAGCCAGTCACCGGCGCCGGGTAGGGAGTCGTAGGTCCAGCAGTAGGGTACCGGCGCATCGGCGTGCCACTCCTTGACCGCCTCGGTCGTCCTGTTCTTGACGGGCAGCCACTCGTCCACGATCCGCGCGCTGTTGGCCTGCACGGTGCGGAAGGCCGGGCGCTTCTTGCGATCGGCTCCCTCATCGCTGCGCAGGCCCAGGACCTTCAGGATCGGACCGGCCGGCCGAGCTCCCGGGTTCGGCGGCTGACCATCGGCGTCCAGGCGCTGGAGACCACGCTTTCCTTGTCGGCCTTGCGGCAGTACGGGCTGCCCTTGCGGGGGAACCGCCCGTAGGCCGCGATCTCGGTGAGCAGGCTGTGCGGCATCCGTGTGCCGTCCGGGCCCGGCAGTGTGCGGGTGACCTCGACGTGCCGGTCGGCCGGCACCCCGAAGGCGGCGCTCTGCAGCGCGGCGAGCTCGGACACCCCCGGGTAGCGGACGCCGTCCAAGACGACCGGCGGCCACTCCAGCACTCCCAGGCTGGAGTGGTAGGAGATCACCCGGTCGTCGACGCCCGCGGCTCGGGCGGCGTCCATGAAGTCGGCCATCATGACCGCGCTGTCCTTGCCGCCGGACAGCTGAGGGGCGAGGAGATCCTACGAGGTCAGGGCGGGCGTAGTGGGCGTAGCAGGGCGAGAAGGCATGGGAACTCCAGACGCCAGACGAGTGGGATGAGCTGACGGGCATCGGCGTCGGAGAGCTGCTGACGCCGCCGTGTGCTCGAGGTCGGGGAACTTGGGATACGTGTGAAGTGGCAATTGCCAGCGCCCGGACAGGGGTCACCGGGCGCAGGACTGGGGGCGCCGGGTACCGGACAGGGGCGCCTCTCGCGCCTCTGGCTGCGCGTCGCACCCCGTCGGCCTCAGCGGCATCAGGCCAAGGGCGGAAGACGGTTTGTCTTCGGGTCCGCGCCGTCTCAGCCGGCGGCCGGGAACAGGGGGTGGCGTGGGCAGCCCCTCCGGCGTGTGTCACGATCTCCCCCAACCTGTGGGGGGTGTTGCTGAATGGCGCAGGACATTGCGCTGCGGCCGGTGGTGGATCCGGCCCTCGAGGACGCGGAGCGCGCGCTGCTGGAGAAGTCCGCCGACGGACTCTTCCCGGCCACGCTGCCGCTGCCCGAGGAGCCGGGGCTGGGCGGCCGTACCAAGGCGGACATCTGGACGGCCCTGGGGGTCTCCGCGGTGTGCGCGCTACTGCCGGTGACGATCCTGTGGGCGCTGATCGGCGTGTGGCCCGGCCTGGCCGTCGGACTCGCGGCGCAGGCGGGGCTGATCTGGGTTGGGGTCCAGTTCGGGTTCGAGACGTTCATCCTGACCGTCGTGGGCGTGCACCTGCTGGCCTGGCTGCTGATCGTCGTCCTCGGCTGCGGGACCGACGAGCGGCAGCGGGTGGCCCGGCTGCGCCATGGCCGGTACTACCTGGCCGAGGACTTCGGCGACGACGCCCTGCGCGAGCTGCTGGGCCACTCGCCGCTGCGCCGGATGGAGCGCGCGCAGGCCGCCGTGACGGCGGTACTCCAGTCGCAGGTCGACCGGGACGGGCTGCTGGACGACATCGCCAACGACGTGACGCTGCCGGCCCAGCAGTACGAGATCGCCCAGCGCCTGGCCGAGCTGACCCGGCTGGCGCGGAAGGTGCGCACCGCTGCCGGGGACGCCTCCGGCTCGCGGGTGGAGGAGGTGCTGCGGACGCAGCGGCAGGCGCTGCGGCTGTCGTCGAGCGCGCTGGAGGAGCGGGTGGAGGCGCTGGAGCGGTACGCCGAGAACACCCGCGCGGCGGACACGGCGTACCGCGAGTGGGAGGCCGTACGGGAGCTGGAGCAACTCGGCGAGGACATGCACGAGCTGGTGGTGAACACGGTGCGGGACGAGCTGGCCGTCGCCGAGATCGAGGGGCTCGCCGACCGGTCCCGGTTCCAGGACCTGCACCGGATGCTGGACGAGGCGCGGGAGGCGGGGCTGCTGGCCACGCGGTTCGCCGACGAGCCGTCCGACCGCCGGTCCGGCGAGAGCGGCCGGGCGTGAGGGGGAGGACGACATGACGCAGACATCCCAGCCGAGACGCGAGTTCCACTCCGGCCGCGGCAGGAAGACCTTCGACCGGATCCCGGGCGGGTTCTACCTGGTCGGAGCCCTGGTGATCCTCTTCGAGGTGGTCACGCTCGGCGCGGTCGGGCTGGCCCTGGCCGTCGGCGACCCGAGCGACGACGGGGCGTCCCCGGACAAGGAATCCCGGCGGGTCGAGGTCACCTACATCGCGACGGGCGACCACCCCTCGGTGAACCTCACCGTCGGGGAGGCGAACAGCCACGTGCCCTACGGGGTCGTCATCCTGCCGTACCGCAAGACCGTCACGCTGGCGGCGGGCGCCGACTTCTATCTGGACGTCAGAAGCCGCGAGGACCAGGAAGGGGGCACCCTCACGTGCACCGTGCTGGTCGACGGCAAGGTGGTCCAGCAGGCGCACAGCACACCGGATTCCTCGTCCGCCACCTGCGCGGGCAGCACCGCGGACGCCCCGCAGCGGGGGATCCCCGTGCCCACTCTCACCCCCGGCGCCTCCCCGCTGCCCGAGGAGCGGCGGCTCACCGGGACCGTCAAGGTGCGGGACTACCCGGGCGAGGGCTCGCCGGTCATCGGCACCGTCACGGACTCCTCCCTGGAGTACGCGGAGCTGGGCGGCACGTGGGACCGGAGCAAGACGCTGGATCCGGTCTTCGACGGCTTCACCCGCAAGCAGGAGGGGCGCCAGCGCGCACTCGTGAAGTCCACGCAGGTCGACGAGGACATCATGGCCGCGGCCGGCGGCACCGGGGAGCTGCGGGGCGTGGCGGGCGCGGTGATGGACGAGCGGCGGCGCTACGAGTACCCCCGCGACCAGGCGATCCTGGTCGACGTCGCCTCGCAGCCGCTGAAGGTCGACGGACACGACGCCTGGCTGCTGGTCAGCGAGATCCACTTCCACAAACGCGGGGTGCCGTCCACGATGGACCTGAACGCGGTCCTCGTGGTCGACACCGGGCGGGTCCGCCCCTCAGTGCTGTGGGTCGTACTGCCGGAGACGAACAAGAAGCTCTGGCCGGACCTCAACACTCTGGTCGCATCCGTCCAGGTCCGCTGACCTGCACCGATACGAGACGGGCCCGGGCGCGCGACGCGTCCCGGGCCCGTCCGGCAGAGCGCGACGCTGTCCGGGCACGGCATCGAGTCGGCGGCGACCAGGTCGACGAGCGTGCCCGACGCACGGGTGCGGTGCCAGATGATCGTGCAGTAGCGCGAGCGGAGCCACTGCTCGGCGTGCTCGTACGTGGTGGCGGTGGCCGGCCCTCCGTAGAGGCGTGCGACGTTCAGAGCCCGCGCAGATAGGCGGCGTGGACAGTAGGTGGGCACAGGCCCCAGTGCTCATGTAGTTGCGACGCTCTGTAACCATTGGCGAGACCTGTGCCAGTCCTATGTTTTAGGTCGCCGCCCTGGCCAGCCTGTGCAGGGTCCGCGCGGCAGGTGATCCGGGGTCGGCCGTGATCAGGACGACTTCCTGGTCATCCTCGGGCACGAGCAGGACGTCACAGTTCAACCGCAGCGTGCCGGTCTCCGGGCGATCGAGGGTCTTGGTGCGGTGCCCGGGGGCGTGGACCGGACGCGTTTGCCATATCTGTCGGAACTCCTCGCTGTCGGCGTGCAGTTCGGCCAGCAGAGCGGTCAGCTGCGGGTCATGCGGGTAGCGGTCGGCGGCCCGTCGCAGGCGCGCCACCACGATGTGCCCGAACTCCTCAGCGCTGGAGCTCTCGTACATCCGCCCCTGGCCAAGGAAGCGGCACCGGGCCAGGTTCGTCGTCCCGCCTCCGAGATCGCCGCCGAGCAGTGCCTGGGCCAGGGGGTTCCAGGCGACGACGCCGTACGCCGCGTCAGTGACAATGGCGCCGGTCTCCGGCAACCGCTCCAGCATCCGGGCCACATGCGGGCGTACCCACCGCACGGCGCTGATGCCGGGCGGCGCGCTCGATCCCGCCAGGCGGAACAGGTGGCTGCGCTCGGCCGGCGTGAGCCGTAGTGCCTGGGACAGCGCGTCCAGGATCCGAGTGGACGGCCGCGGGCCCCGGGCCTGCTCCAGCCGCGTGTAGTAGTCGACCGACATGTGGGCGAGTTCCGCCACCTCTTCGCGGCGCAGGCCCGGTGTCCGGCGATCGGTGCCCGTCGCCGTCAGGCCGATCTCGTGTGGGCGCAGGCCCGCCCGGCGGTCCCGCAGGAAGCGGGCCAGCTCCTGCCGTGCCATGCCGCTTCCTCCCACTGCCTGGTACAGGTTGTCCCTGGCAGGGCGCCCACAGCCAGGGAACGGTAGTTGCCATGAACGATCGCACAGCTCTGGTCACCGGTGCCGACAAGGGCATCGGCAAGCACATCGCCCGGCTCCTCGCCGCCGAGGGCCTCACCGTGTACGTGGGCTCTCGCGACCGCGGGCTCGGACAGCGAGCCGTCGAGGAGATCGGCGCAGGCGCCCGCCTGCTGGTCCTCGACGTGACAGATCTTGACGGCATCGCACGGGCCGCGACCCAGGTGGACCGTGTGGACGTGCTGGTCAACAACGCCGGGATCTCACCGTCACTCGCCCCGCCGGCCGACACGAGCGTCGAGGAGTTCCGGCGCACATACGAGACCAACGTCTTCGGGGTGGTCGCGGTGACCAATGCCTTCCTGCCTGCCCTGCGCCGGTCCCCGCATCCGCGCATCGTCAACATCTCCAGCGGCACCGCATCGCTGACCTGGAGCACGAATCCCAACCCCCAGTTCACCCCGGGAAGCGGTGGCGCCGCGGCCTACCGGTCGTCCAAGGCCGCCCTCAACGCCCTCACCGTCCTTTACGCCCAGACGCTGGCCGAGGACGGCTTCAAGGTCAACGCGCTCGCCCCCGGCATGCGGGCCACCGACCTCAACCCCCTGGCCGCCGCCGGCGGCGACGACCCGGCTGAGGCCGCCCAGGGAGCCGCCCGCCTGGCCCTGCTGCCAGACGACGGCCCCACCGGTGGCTTCTTCTCCTGGGACGGAACGCCCGTGCCCTGGTGAGCGGCGCTGAGATCCCAGGCGACGGCACTGACTCGCACGCCCCCAAAACTCGTCAGAGCGGCTGGCCGTCGAAGGGGCCGCCGGAGCCGGGCTCGAACGTCGTGCCGAGGTCGTACTGCGCGATTCCAAAAGGTCGAAAATCGGCATCGGCAAGGACGCGGTAGAGGAACTCAGAGGTGGACATGTCGTACCGGTCCTATGCGCCGCCGTTATTGGACCGCGCAGGGACGGGGTAATTGCCCGGCGGCTCGGCATCGATCAGCCAGAAGTACTCGTCGGCCCACTCGGTGGAGCCCCACTCAACCAGCCCCTTGCCGCCCGGCGCGTGGATCGCACAGGGATCGACAGCGGAGACGTCTCCGAGCTTGCTGTCCTGGTCGACCGACAGAGAGACCCGCCACTGAGCCTTTTCCAACCTCAGGTTGAGGCGTGACGAAGGGCGGGGATGGTCTTCACGATGACGGTGACCCGGTTGGTGCTACAGCGGAGTTTCCGCGGGAGGCGCCGGCCTTCAGGGCGGCCATGGCTTGCTCGCCGAGGCAACGGATTCCGGCCTGGGTGCTGTTGTGCCGACGTTGCCGCAGCTTGAGACGCCGACCGCGGACGGGCGCCCGGGTGGTGCCGCCGGCGCCTCGATACGCCTTGTCCGCCCAGCACTTCACCTCCGCGTCGCGGGGGCGTAGTAACCGGCAGCACCCGTGTCGTGGCAAGCGCCGGGAACGGTGGGTGAGGCCGACAGCAGTCGACCTGCCGTCATTGGCGATCGCCTGCCACGCCGGGCTCGTCGGACATGACAGCGCCGACCCGGTTGGGAGCTACAGGGGAGCTGCGCATCGACCGGTGACCGGTCGGTGCGGGCCCGGTCTACCGGTTCGCGGCTTCGCGAGAGGCGATCCGGTTCGTGCGACCGACCGCACGGCCCACCGCGTTGCGCACCGCGAGGCCCGGCTGGGTGCGGGGCACCATGAGCCTGGAGAGCAGACCGACGCGTCGCTGCCGCGAACCTACCTCACGGCGGAGCCGTGACTCGTAGGCGGCGAAGGCGCGGGCGTGGTGACCGGGATGGGCGGCGAGCTCTTCTGCGAGGGCGTACGCGCCCGCCATCGCCATGCTGGACCCGTCGCCCAGCAGGGCTGTCGCCGCCGCCGCGTCCCCGAGCAGTACGACCCGTCCGCGGGACCACGAGGGCACCCGGACGGTGGTCAGGGGGTCGAAGAACGGAGCCGGGTGGTCGAGGAACGCCGCCACGAGTTCCGGTGCCCGCCACCGCACGTCGGCGTAGGCGTCGGCCACGGTCTGCTTGTGAAGGGTGACGTTCTTGCGGTCGTGGGGCGCCGGCTGTGCGGCCCGGAAGGTGAAGATCGCGAGCGGGGTGGTCCGCGAGGGGTGGAGGACCAGCATCCGGTTCGGCACGGTCAGCATCGTCATCTCGGTCGGGTCCTCGATGGCGTCGGGTTCCAGCGGGACGGTCGCGCCGTACAGGCCCAGGTCGCTCGCGAACTGCCGCTCGGGGCCGAATACCAGGCGCCGTACGGTGGAGTGCATCCCGTCGGCACCGACTACCAAGTCGAAGCGCCGTGGCGCGGACCGCCGGAAGGTGACGTCCACCCCACCTTCATCCTGGTCGAGAGCGGTGACCGTGTCGTCGAACAAGAACTCGGCCTCGGTCTGCGCCGACCGGTGGAGCACCTCGGACAGGTCGGCTCGGGTCACCTCGACGGTCGGCGCCTTGTCCGAGGTGAGCGGGAGCCGCACGATTCGCCTGCCGCCGGGGTCGAGCAGGGTCAGCGACCGATTGCGGGTGGCGAGCCCGCGGAGCTGCGGGAGGATGCCCATGCGGTCGGCGACCGGGATTGCGGGCCCCTTCACGACGATCGCGCTACCACCGGAGCGCAGCTGCCGGGCGTGTTCGACGACCGTCGGCCGGTATCCGTTCCGGGAGAGCCAGTACGCGAGTGCGGGCCCTGCGATTCCGGCACCGACTATCAGTACCTCGGGCTTCTTCATGACGATGACCTCTCGGAGTGTCGATGACCAGGTCCCCGGGCGAGTGCCGGGCCGGGCCTGAGGGAGCGGCGGCACGGGGAGGTGCAACCGGACCAAGGTACGATCATTTTCGTACCTCAGGGAAGCATGTCCTTCAGGTACGATGCAAGTCATACCTGAAGGAGGTGCGGCGTGGCCGGGAGGAACCTGGTCGGCCCGGAGGTCGATGCGCTCGATCTGGGTGCGGTGTTTCGCGCCCTCGCCGACGAGCACCGTCGTTCGGTGATGACGGAGTTGGCCGCCGACCGCAGCGACAGCGAGCGGGGCTGCAACTCGTTCAATCTTCCGATCTCGAAGCAGACCCAGACCCACCACTTCCGAGTCCTGCGCGAGGCAGGTCTCATTGACGAGATCGACTACGGCAACCGCAAGGGCATCCGACTACGACGCGCGGACATCGAGAAAAGATTCCCCGGGCTGCTCACGCTCCTGGGCTCAGCGTCCCCGGGCGGTACTGCTCCTCGCTGAGACGTCATCCGCTTACCGATCAGCGGGTTTGTGGGGTCGAACAAGGGTCTTGTTCGGGTGATCGGGGTGCGGTCGGTGCATGAAGGCAGGGCCTCGCGGTAGCTCGGGGTTGTCTAAGCCAAC
>NZ_JAVRFH010000180.1:0-2496 GCF_031845825.1 Streptomyces lancefieldiae
GTCTCGTGACTGCGTGCCTTTTGAAGAATGAGCCTGCGAGTTTGCGGTGTGTTGCGAGGTTAACCCGGGTGGGGTAGCCGTAGCGAAAGCGAGTCCGAACAGGGCGTTTCAGTAGCACGCTCAAGACCCGAAGCGGAGTGATCTAGCCATGGGCAGGTTGAAGCGGAGGTAAGACTTCGTGGAGGACCGAACCCACCAGGGTTGAAAACCTGGGGGATGACCTGTGGTTAGGGGTGAAAGGCCAATCAAACTCCGTGATAGCTGGTTCTCCCCGAAATGCATTTAGGTGCAGCGTCGTGTGTTTCTTGCCGGAGGTAGAGCACTGGATAGGCGATGGGCCCTACCGGGTTACTGACCTTAGCCAAACTCCGAATGCCGGTAAGTGAGAGCGCGGCAGTGAGACTGTGGGGGATAAGCTCCATGGTCGAGAGGGAAACAGCCCAGAGCATCGACTAAGGCCCCTAAGCGTACGCTAAGTGGGAAAGGATGTGGAGTCGCACAGACAACCAGGAGGTTGGCTTAGAAGCAGCCACCCTTGAAAGAGTGCGTAATAGCTCACTGGTCTAGTGATTCCGCGCCGACAATGTAGCGGGGCTCAAGCGTACCGCCGAAGTCGTGTCATTCACATATATAGCCCCAACGGGTGTGTGGATGGGTAGGGGAGCGTCGTGTGCCGGGTGAAGCAGCGCCGGAAGGCAGTTGTGGACGGTTCACGAGTGAGAATGCAGGCATGAGTAGCGATACAAACGTGAGAAACGTTTGCGCCGATTGACTAAGGGTTCCTGGGTCAAGCTGATCTGCCCAGGGTAAGTCGGGACCTAAGGCGAGGCCGACAGGCGTAGTCGATGGATAACCGGTTGATATTCCGGTACCCGCTGTGAAGCGTCAAACATCGAGCATCGTGATGCTAAGGCCGTGAAGCCGTTCCGGACCCTTCGGGGAAAGGAAAGTGGTGGAGCCGCCGGACCAAGCGGTTAGTAGGTGAGTGATGGGGTGACGCAGGAAGGTAGTCCATCCCGGGCGGTGGTTGTCCCGGGGTAAGGGTGTAGGCCGTGCGATAGGTAAATCCGTCGTACATGAGGCTGAGACCTGATGCCGAGCCGATTGTGGTGAAGTGGATGATCCTATGCTGTCGAGAAAAGCCTCTAGCGAGTTTCATGGCGGCCCGTACCCTAAACCGACTCAGGTGGTCAGGTAGAGAATACCGAGGCGTTCGGGTGAACTATGGTTAAGGAACTCGGCAAAATGCCCCCGTAACTTCGGGAGAAGGGGGGCCACGCCTGGTGATCACTCTTGCAGTGTGAGCTGGGGGTGGCCGCAGAGACCAGCGAGAAGCGACTGTTTACTAAAAACACAGGTCCGTGCGAAGCCGTAAGGCGATGTATACGGACTGACGCCTGCCCGGTGCTGGAACGTTAAGGGGACCGGTTAGTCACTCTTCGGGGTGGCGAAGCTGAGAACTTAAGCGCCAGTAAACGGCGGTGGTAACTATAACCATCCTAAGGTAGCGAAATTCCTTGTCGGGTAAGTTCCGACCTGCACGAATGGCGTAACGACTTCTCGACTGTCTCAACCATAGGCCCGGTGAAATTGCACTACGAGTAAAGATGCTCGTTTCGCGCAGCAGGACGGAAAGACCCCGGGACCTTTACTACAGTTTGATATTGGTGTTCGGTTCGGCTTGTGTAGGATAGCTGGGAGACTTTGAAGCTCGCACGCCAGTGTGGGTGGAGTCGTCGTTGAAATACCAGTCTGGTCGTGCTGGATGTCTAACCTGGGTCCGTGATCCGGATCAGGGACAGTGTCTGATGGGTAGTTTAACTGGGGCGGTTGCCTCCTAAAGAGTAACGGAGGCGCCCAAAGGTTCCCTCAGCCTGGTTGGCAATCAGGTGTTGAGTGTAAGTGCACAAGGGAGCTTGACTGTGAGACCGACGGGTCGAGCAGGGACGAAAGTCGGGACTAGTGATCCGGCGGTGGCTTGTGGAAGCGCCGTCGCTCAACGGATAAAAGGTACCCCGGGGATAACAGGCTGATCTTCCCCAAGAGTCCATATCGACGGGATGGTTTGGCACCTCGATGTCGGCTCGTCGCATCCTGGGGCTGGAGTCGGTCCCAAGGGTTGGGCTGTTCGCCCATTAAAGCGGTACGCGAGCTGGGTTTAGAACGTCGTGAGACAGTTCGGTCCCTATCCGCTGTGCGCGTAGGAGTCTTGAGAAGGGCTGTCCCTAGTACGAGAGGACCGGGACGGACGAACCTCTGGTGTGCCAGTTGTTCTGCCAAGGGCATGGCTGGTTGGCTACGTTCGGGAGGGATAACCGCTGAAAGCATCTAAGCGGGAAGCCTGCTTCGAGATGAGGACTCCCACCCACTTGATGGGGTAAGGCTCCCAGTAGACGACTGGGTTGATAGGCCGGATCTGGAAGCACCGTGAGGTGTGGAGGTGACCGGTACTAATAGGCCGAGGGCTTGTCCTCAGTTGCTCGCGTCCACTGTGTT
>NZ_JAVRFH010000181.1:0-2488 GCF_031845825.1 Streptomyces lancefieldiae
TGCGGACTCATCTCGACGAAGACCCGGAATCCGTCGTCGACGAGCCGCCGGACGGAGCTTTCGAAAAGGACCTTCTCTCGCAGGTTCCGGTACCAGTAGTCGCCGGACAGCTCGGTGGTGTCGACGACTTCGCCGTACAAGGTCGAGTAGAAGGGAAGGGCCGATGTTTTCGGGCGCACGCCGGACAGCGGGCCGGTCACCTGCTCACGCACCCGGACCACCTGGTGGGAATGGGAGGCGTAGTCGACCGCTATGCGCCGGGCCTGCGTGCCTTCTGCGTTCATCTTGCCGACGAACTCGTCGAGGGCGTCCGGTTCCCCGGACACCACCACGGAGCGAGGTCCGTTGATCACGGCGACGCTCAGCCGGCCGCGCCACGGGACGAGACGCTCCGTCACGACGTCCGCGGACTCGGCCACCGACGCCAGCCCGCCGTGACCGATCAGCTCGACCAGGGCCCGGCTGCGGAGCGCCACGATCCTGGTGGCGTCCCGCAAAGACAGCGCACCGCAGACATGGGCGGCGGCTATCTCGCCCTGGCTGTGACCCACCACGGCGGCCGGTTCCACGCCCCAGGAGCGCCACAGAGCGGCCATCGCCACCATCACGGAGAAGAGCGCCGGCTGCACCACGTCCACCCGGTCCAGTGACGGCGCGCCCGTCGTGCCACGCAGCACGTCGAGCAGTGACCAGTCGACCCACTCCGCCAGTGCGGCCGCGCACGCGTCGAGGGCCTGCGCGAACACCGGAAAGGCCTCGTACAGCTGCCGCCCCATGCCATCCCACTGCGACCCCTGACCGGGGAAGACGAACACGACGCCACCGAGGTCCCGGGCGACGCCGCGCACCACCGCGGCGGACTCCGAGCCGTCACGCAACGCCGCGAGCCCGCGCAGCAACTCCTCCCGGTCGCGCCCCAGCACCACCGCGCGGTGCTCAAACCGCGACCGGCCCGAGGCCAGTGACCAGCCCGCGTCGGTGATGTCCGGGCCGGTGCCGCTGGCGGCGAAGTCATGCAGCCTGCCCGCCTGCCGCCGCAGGGCCGCCGCGTTCCTGCCCGAGACGATCCACGGTACGAGACCGCCGGCGACAGCCGGTACCGGGCCCTGCCCGTCGGTCCGCTCCCGCGGCGGTTCCTCCTCCAGGATCACGTGCGCGTTGGTGCCGCTGACCCCGAACGACGACACCCCGGCCCGCCGCAGGCCGTCCGGCGGGGTCCACTCGCGTCCCTCCACCAGCAGTTCGAGCGCGCCGGAGGGCCAGTCCACGTGCCGTGAGGGGGTGTCCACGTGCAGGGTCTTCGGCAGGTACCGGTGGCGCATGGCCATCACGGCCTTCATGACTCCGGCGACCCCGGCGGCGGCCTGGGCATGACCCATGTTCGACTTCAAGGATCCCAGCCACAGCGGCCGGCCCTCGGGCCGGTGCCGTCCGTAGACGGCCAGCAGGGCACCTGCCTCGATGGGGTCGCCCAGCACGGTCCCGGTGCCGTGGGCCTCGAGCAGGTCCACGGCACGGGCCGAGATTCCCGCGTCCTCCAGGGCCTTGCGGACGACCTTCTCCTGGGCGGGGCCGCTGGGCGCCGTCAGCCCGTTGCTGGCCCCGTCCTGATTCACCGCAGAACCGCGGAGCACGGCCAGCACTGGGTGGCCGTTGCGGCGAGCATCGGACAGGCGCTCCAGGAGCAGAACGCCCACCCCCTCCGCCCAGGAGGTACCGTCGGCTCCGTCAGCGAAGGACTTGCACCGGCCGTCGGCCGCCAGAGCTCGCTGCCGGGAGAACTCCACGAAGATCGCGGGCGTCGACATCACCGACGCTCCGCCCGCCAGCGCGAGCGAGCACTCCCCCTCACGCAGCGACCGCACCGCCATGTGCAGGGCCACCAGCGACGACGAACACGCCGTGTCCACCGACACCGCCGGCCCGGTCAGCCCCAGCTCGTACGCCACCCGGCCGGAGGCGACACTCAGCGCGCTGCCCTGCAGCAGGTAACCCTCCAGCTCGTTCTGTCTCCCCTCCAGGAAACGCCACCCGTATTCGGGGGAGCTGACGCCGGAGAAGACGCCGACGTCACTCCCGCGCACGTCGGCTGGAACGATGCCCGCTCGCTCGAAGACCTCCCACGACGTCTCGAGCAGTAGGCGGTGCTGCGGATCGACCGCGAGCGCCTCACGCGGACTGATGCCGAAGAAGTCCGCGTCGAACTCGGCCGCACCGCTCAGGAATCCGCCATGACGCACGTACGAGCCACCCGGGGTGTCGGGGTCCGGGGCGTACACGTCCCGCCAGCCGCGGTCCTGGGGGAACTCGCTCACGACGTCCCGGCCGTCACGGACCACGTCCCACAGCTCTTCGGGCGAGGACACCCCTCCCGGGTAGCGGCACGCCATGGCTACCACGGCGACCGGCTCCCTCCGGCCCGCCTTCAGGGCCTCGTTCTCCTGCCGGAGGCGGTCGCGCTCCTCCAGCAGGGTGCGCAGAGCCTGCT
>NZ_JAVRFH010000182.1:0-2398 GCF_031845825.1 Streptomyces lancefieldiae
GTGCTCGACAGATCCGCGCCGGGCACGAGGTGCTCCTCGCGGCCGTGGCCCTCGAGACGGACCAGTGTGGTGGCCTCCGGCACGCCGCGCAGCAGGCGCCACCGCGCCAGCGCCAGCGCCAGCCCTGTCAGCAGCCCGTCGTCGACACGGCCTCGGAACACCCGGGGCAGCGTGGACAGCAGCGTTGCCGTCACCTCCGGCGGGACCCGGACGTGCACCGTGTCCACGGTGGCCGCGACGTCTCGCGTCCGGTCCAGCTCCCGGGCCCCCAGCACGGGCTCGTCCGGGCGCAGGATCCGCTGCCACACCGGCAGTTCGGCCACCCGCTCGGGGTTGGCGGCCTGCTCGGCCAGGGCGTAGGCCCACCGGCGCATCGAGGTGCCCGTACCGGTCGGCACCGGGACACGGCCGTCGCGGACCTGCCGCCAGGCCGACACCAAGTCCGGAACCAGAATCCGCCAGGACACCCCGTCGACGACCAAGTGATGCAGCACGATCAGCAGCCGGTCCGCCTCCGTGTCGGAGACGAAGCGTACGAACTGCGCCATGACACCCGTGTACGGGTCCAGTCGGCCCGCGGCCGCGTCCAGCTCGGCGTTCATGTCGGCGTCACCGGGGCGGTCCTCCCACCGCAGCGCGCCCGCGGCCACGCGGCCGGCCTGCTCCGTCCACTGGCCTGGCCGCTCCCGGTCGAGCCGGGCCCTCAACGCGTCGTGACGGTCCAGCAGGGTCTGCAAGGTCGCGACCAGGCCCTCCCGGTCGATGTCCTCGGGCAGGGTCAGCACCGCGGACATGCAGAAGCGGCCGATGCCACCGCCCAGCTCCAGTACTTGCGCCGCCGCTGGCGGCAGCGGAGCCCACCCGACGCCGCCCCCAGGCAACTCGGTCAGGGCCGGAAGCTCCTTCGCCCGTCCGTCGACCAGTTCCGCCAGCCGGGCCACCGTCCGGTGTTCGAAGATCTCCCGCGTGCTGACGACGACGCCCCGTCCCTTGGCCCGCGCGACGACCTGTATGGAGCGGATGCTGTCCCCTCCGGCGGTGAAGAAGTCGTCGTCGACGCCCGCCTGGTTGCCCAGCACGTCGGCGTACACCTGGGCCAGGATCCGCTCCGTGCGGCTGCGCGGTGCCCGGTATCCGACGGCGGCGAACTGCGGCTCAGGCAGCGCGGCCCGGTCCAGTTTTCCGGTCAGGGTCCGCGGCAGCCGGTCCAGCGCGACGAATACGGCGGGAACCATGTAGTCGGGCATCCGCTCGGCCACGAAGCGCCGCAGTTCCGCCACCGAGACACCGGCCCGCAGGTCGATGTTTCCGTCTCCGGCGCCGCTCGCCAGCGCCACGTACCCGATGAGCCGGGTGGTGCCCGTGTGATCCTTGTGTGCCGTCACCACCGCCTCGGCGACCGCGGGGTGCTGGGCGAGGACCATCTCGATCTCGGTCGGCTCGACCCGGATACCGTTCACCTTGACCTGTGTGTCGGCTCTCCCCTCGTACTTGAGCTGCCCGTTCCCGTCCCACCTGGCCAGATCACCCGTGCGGTACATCCGCGTGCCGGCGGGTCCGAAGGGGCAGGCCACGAACCGTTCCGCGGTGGCCCGTCCGTTCCCGTGGTAACCACGAGCGAGCCCGCCGGCCACGTACAACTCCCCGATCACGCCGGGCGGGACCGGTGTCAGTTCCGGTCCCAGGACGTAGGTGCGCATGTTGGGGAGCGGTCTTCCGATCGGGATCACGCCGGTTTCGGTCGACTGCTGCGGGACGGGGAAGCTGGTGACGTAGAAGCTCTCGGTCTGCCCGTAGGCGTGCACGACTCGGACATCCGGAAAGGCCTCGTGCACCTTGTTCACCACGTCGGCGGTGAGCGGGTCGCCGCCGAGGATCGCGGTCCGCAGCTCGAGCCGGAGGGCGCCCGGCTCCTTGGCGAGGATCGGCTCGAGCAGTGCGGTGAACACCGAGGGCACGGCACAGATGGTGGTACCCGACCATTCGTCGCGTTCGGCGAGTTCGAGCACGTCACGGACGATCTCGACAGTCGCGCCGGCAGTGAGCGCGGTGCAGATCTCGAACACGCAGACGTCGAAGTTCACCGAGGTCGCGGCGAGCATCCGGGATCCCGGCTCGACCTGGGCCATCCGCCGTGCGTGCCACACACCGTTGGCCACGGTGGCGTGGGTCATCGCGACGCCCTTGGGCGTGCCGGTGGAGCCGGAGGTGTACATGAGATACGCCAGGTTGTCCGGCCCGACCGGGACGTCCGGGACCTCGACGTGGCGGTCGGGATCGGCGAGGTCCAGGTCGTCGACGTGGAGTACCGGCGACCGGCACTCCGGCAGTGCCGCCGCGGTGTCACGATCGGTCAGTACCAGCACCGGGTCGGCCGTGCTCAGCAGCAGATCGACGC
>NZ_JAVRFH010000183.1:0-2366 GCF_031845825.1 Streptomyces lancefieldiae
AGCAACTGCTCCTCGCCACCGCCACCTCCCGCCCTGACGACATCGACGCCATCCGGTGGCTGCTCCCCGATGACCTCACCCTGCCGCTGCACGCCGGCCTGTGGCAGTGCCTGACCACCCTCGCTGCCGCAACGAGCCCATCGATCCCGTCACCGTCCTGTGGGAAGCCCAGCAGCGCGGCCTGCTGGACGGCGGCAGTGAACCCGGCGAGGCCCTGCGCATGCTGGCCGAACCGGCCGGATCCGTCGAGCACTGGAGTGAACGCGCCCTGCAGCGCTCCCTCCTGGCCACGGCCGAGCGCACCGGACGGCGCATCGAGGCATACGCCGGCGACCCGGCGAACACCCCCTTCCAGCTCGTCGTCGGCGCCCGCCGTGCCCTCGCTGACATCGCCGCCGTCCACACCCGCTGGCAGAACGCCACCCAAGCCACCCCGCCACAGCAGCGGCGCCCGACGCCTACCACCCGCGCCGGCCCGCCGACCACCACCGCCGCACACGCCGTCCGGTCCACACGAGCAACCCGGTAACCACCCGAGTACGCCGGTGGCCGGATCCGAAGGCCCGGCCACCGGCAGAACAGATGAGACCCCCACGTGGCTCCAGCCATCGACGCCCATGTCCGCCTCGACACCCACCCCCTCACCCGAGCGCCGTGCAGGCCGTCCTGACCGGCACCCAGGCCCGCGTGGCCTCCATGGCTCTGGAAGCCGCCGACTGGAGCGTCGCCGCCACCAACGTCCTGGCCCTGGCCCGCATCGATCACGAGGAGCCCTACTGGGCCGCCGACGCAGCCCAGCACCTTATCGCCGAAGGCATCACCGTCGAGATCACCCCGCGCCGCCAGCAGCGTCCAGACCTCGATCAGGTCCTCCGGCTCCCACTCCTGCCGCACCCCGCGCTCCCTCCGGTCGTCATGACCGGACCAACCTCGCCGAACACGGCCCCCGATGAGCCCAGAAGGTCAAAAGCCCCGACAAGCGCACCCTAGATTCGCTACAGAGAGCTACTAGTCACTTCGCCGTATCTTCGGGAGAACAGGGCCGTCAAGGAAGAATGATCGTGTCGATGCGAGGTAGCGACGCAGTGGCGTGATCAGTTGCCGACGGCAAATCCTGGTTGCAGGGAGGCATCGTCCCGTGGTGGGATGCGCCGCATCCCGACAGCGCGAACTCGGTGTGCCGGAGGCTTTCGAGCGGACGGCACCCCGCTTGCTGCTGGTCATTACCACCCAGCGAACGGCACGACCGAGATCGGTGGTGTCGGCACCCTTCCAGGCTGGAAAAGCCTGCGCTTCACCTCGCCGCCCACACCGAGCTGACCGGCCGCTATCTGCGCCGTACAGGTATGGACCTCGTGTACGCCTACAACCCGCGCAACGCGGCGGGCGACGGCTGGATCCCCTTCGACCAACGCGTCATCGCGTCGTACGCCAGTCACACTCCCCTGCGTGGCCTCATCCAGTTGTGGGAGACCGGCGACTTCCTGACCAGTGCGGAGGCCGTTCCGTACGGAGCAGCGCGTCCGCACGCGCGACGGCCTCCGCGTGATGGGCGAGGACGTGTCCCGCGCGCACCAGTGTGCTCGGCGTCATGCCTCCCAAATAGAGCGAGTCCAAGTCGCGGACATCCAGGGAGAGATCGGGGCCCTTGTCCGTGGGAAGGCAGGCCGCCTCGCCGTCGCGCACGGTCAGCAGGTAACGGCCGTGCTCGGCCAGGAACGGGTCCTCGACGTCCGGGACGAGTTCGCCGTCCGCCGACCAGCCCCGGGCCGTCAGGGCGCATGGGATGTCGAGGAGGCGTACCCACAGCCAGTCGGTGTGGCCGCCGGCCTCACCCGCACGCAGGTCGGCGAGCTGCCAGCGCAGCTGATGGTCGGACGGGACATGCCGGAACACGACCTGTGACACCAGGTCGTGCCCGAGGGCGAAACGGGCCAGAGCCGTGAAGGCGGCGTCATCGGTGGTGACGGTCTCGTGGCGGTATGCCTTCTGACGGCAGCGTTGGGAGCATGTCTGGCGTTGTGACCCGCCGCGCCCTCGGGCAGCGGGTCCGAACAAACAGGGCAGGACGGGGCTCCGGGGGACGCCTTGCGGGTCGGGGCGAGGGCGCCAGCCCTCACCCCGACCCTGTTGGGTGAAGCCGCGGGTTCGGGCAGTGACCTCCGTTTCGGACCCGTTGGTACTGCCCGTTGAGCGTGATGCGGGTGCATTCAACTGGTCGTCGCAACACCTCGATCGTGGAGGTGTTGGATGGGACGACCGAGGAAGTCGATGCCGCAGGCTACGGCCGGGGCGCGACGGCAGTGGGCCGCGGACCGGGCGATGCGGGCGCCAATGCGCTCGCCCGGCCGTCCGGAGCCGTCGCG
>NZ_JAVRFH010000184.1:0-2347 GCF_031845825.1 Streptomyces lancefieldiae
GTGCCTGGTGAGGTGCCGGAGACGGCGGGTGCGCACCTGTGGGCGCTCGGGCGGGTTGCCGCTCTCGAGATCCCCGATCGCTGGGGTGGTCTGATCGATCTCCCGGCGGACGCTGATGCGCGGTCGGTGGGTCTGGCGGTGCGGGCGCTGGCCGCCGGGATCGCTGCCGGTGAGGATCAGCTGGCGGTGCGGCCCTCGGGCGCCTACGGCCGGCGTCTCGTACGAGCCACTGCCCGCCGGGGACGGAAGGACTGGCGCCCGCGCGACACGGTGCTGCTGGCCGGGGACCTCGACGCCGTCGGCGAGCCGCTGACCCGATGGCTGCTCACGGACGGCGCGGACCGCGTCGTACTCGCCGACCCCACCCTGACCGAACTCCCGGCCGCGCTCTCGGACGTGGCTCAGCGCGTGACGACCGCTGCGGCGCCCGACCTCGCGGACCGGGAGGTGCTCGCCGCCCTCGTCACCGAGTACACCCCTGCCATGGTGGTCGTCGTTCCGCCCGCGGTGGAGCTCGCTCCGCTCGAGAGCACGAGCCCGGCCGATCTCGCGGCGGCCTTCGCCGCCAAGTCCGCGACCGCCGCCCACTTCGACGCACTGCTCGACGGGCCACGCGTACCGGAGCTGGTGCTGATCTCCTCGGTTGCGGGGATCTGGGGCGGCGCCCGGCAGGGTGCGTACGCCGTCGGCGCCGCTCATCTCGATGCCCTGGCCGCCCGCCGCCGGGCCCGGGGCCTGCCGGCGGTCTCCGTCGCGTGGACGCCCTGGGCGGGTTCCGTCACCGCGGACGGCTCTGCCGCCGAGTCGCTGCGGCAGTACGGCATCGCTCCGCTGGAGCCCCAGGCGGCGCTCGCGGAGCTGAACCGGGCGCTGGGCAGCGGCGCGGGCAACGCCGCGGTGGCCGACGTCGACTGGGAGCGGTTCCTGGCGTCCTTCACCTCCGTACGTCCCAGCGTCCTCTTCGACGAGCTGCCCGAGGTGCGCCGTCTCCGTGAGGCGGAGGCGGCGGCCATGGCGGACCAGGCCGCCCGGATCGGCGCGGCCGGCGGCACGGAGCTGGCGCGCTCCCTGCGCGACAAGCCCCGGAACGCCCAGCGAAAGGCCCTCCTGGAGCTGGTCACTGCCCATGTGGCGGCCGTACTGGGTGAGGGCGCTCCCGGCGCGATCGACCAGAGTCGGGCGTTCAAGGAGATCGGCTTCACCTCCATGACCGCGATGGAACTGCGCAACCGGCTCAAGGAGGCCACCGGGCTCACCCTTCCGGCCTCCCTCGTCTTCGACCACCCCCACCCCCGCGCACTCGCCGACCACCTGCGCGAGGA
Source organism: Streptomyces lancefieldiae (assembly GCF_031845825.1). Classification (NCBI taxonomy): domain Bacteria; kingdom Bacillati; phylum Actinomycetota; class Actinomycetes; order Kitasatosporales; family Streptomycetaceae; genus Streptomyces; species Streptomyces lancefieldiae. Next base: position 1,323 of record NZ_JAVRFH010000184.1, read on the forward strand.
ACTACTGGGCGAGGACGATGCGGAACGCACCGACTCCGAGCCGAACGCCCCGAGCGGTCCGCCTCCGGCGGGCCAGGACGAGCCGATCGCCATCATCGGCATGGCCTGCCGCCTCCCCGGAGACGCCGGAACACCCGACGAGCTCTGGGAGCTGCTCGAAACCGGCCGCGACGCCATTACGGGCCTGCCCGTCAACCGGGGGTGGGACGTGGCGGGCCTGTACGACCCGGATCCGGACGCGGCGGGGCGTGCCTACGTCAGGGAAGGCGGCTTCCTCCACGACGCGGGGGAGTTCGACGCGGGCTTCTTCGGCATCTCGCCGCGTGAGGCCCTGGCGATGGACCCACAACAGCGCATCATCCTGGAACTCGCCTGGGAATCGTTCGAACGTGCCGGGCTGGACCCGGCCGGCCGGCGCGGCAGCCGTACCGGCGTGTTCATGGGAACCAACGGCCAGCACTACATGCCGCTGCTGCAGAACGGCAGCGAGAGCTTCGACGGCTACCTCGGCACCGGCAACTCGGCCAGCGTCATGTCGGGCCGCATCTCGTACACCCTCGGCCTGGAGGGGCCGGCGCTGACGGTGGACACGGCGTGTTCGTCGTCGCTGGTCGCGCTGCATCTGGCGGTGCGGGCGCTGCGCAACGGTGAGTGCGACCTCGCCCTCGCGGGCGGTGCGACCGTCATGTCGACGCCGGAGGTGCTCGTGGAGTTCTCCCGTCAGCGAGCAGTCGCCGCCGACGGCCGCTGCAAGGCGTTCTCCGCTTCGGCCGACGGCTTCGGACCGGCTGAGGGCGCGGGCGTGCTGCTCGTCGAGCGGTTGTCGGATGCGGTGCGTCATGGGCGTCGGGTGCTGGCGGTGGTGCGTGGTTCGGCGGTGAATCAGGACGGTGCGAGTAATGGGTTGACGGCGCCGAATGGTCCGTCGCAGCAGCGGGTGATCCGGGAGGCGTTGGCGGATGCGCGGTTGGGTGTGGGTGATGTGGATGTGGTGGAGGCGCATGGGACGGGGACGCGTCTGGGTG
>NZ_JAVRFH010000185.1:0-2299 GCF_031845825.1 Streptomyces lancefieldiae
GGAAGGACGCGTGGATCGGCACGAGGTCTGGGCCGCTGGTGTCGTCGAGAGCGGTGACGTTGATGCCGACCTCTGAGATGTCGCTGTCGATTGCCGCGAGGCGACTGCCGCAGGTCGGGCAGAAGCCACGCTTCGCCTCACCGCGGAAGGTCTCGTACCAGGTCGGCTCGCCACCCTCGCCGATCCAGGTGATCGTCTTGAAACCCACCCACCACATCACGGGTGACCCGCCGAGCTTCTGGCAGTGCTCACATTCACAGGTGTGGGGGAAGACTGCCGGTCCCTGGGCAGTGAAGCGGATGCGACCGCAGAGGCAGCCGCCGGTGCGCCCCTCGGCTGACTCGGTTCGCTGGGTGTCGGTGGTGGGGGTGGCGTTCATCGGCTTCTCGATTCGTGGGGTTGGGGAGCTACCAGGAGGTGGGGTTGGGGAGTTCGGTAACGGGCTGGTGACTGGCCTTGGGGATGCCGAGGAGGACTCGGGCCTGATGCGCAGCTGCAACCTGCTCCTCTGCCGCGGATGGTCCCCAGTCGAAGAACTCCAGGGCTTGCTCGGGGGTGGCCAGGATGCGGACATAGGTACGGCCGGTAGCCGGATCGGCCCGGGCGGCGGCGAGGCTCTTGAGGGAGGCGGCGTAGCGGACTCGCGCACAGGGGCCGTCCGGGTCCGACAGGTACCCGAGGTACCGAGTGCCGGCGAGCTCCGCTGCGGCCTCCTCGCGGGCTTCGCGGACGGCGGTGGCCACGGGATCGCCGCCGTCTTCGGGTTCTGGGGTGCCGCCGGGAAGCAGGCGAGTGGGCCGGTAGCTGACACGCTGGACCACGACCTGACCGCGCCGATTGGTGATCAATACGGAAGTGCCGGCCCACAGGGCAGCCGACGTGCGTAGTGCCCCGTACGCCTCATCGCTCATCGCCACGGCGGGACGTTCGTCGGGGGCGGAAGTCGTGGTCATCTCTCTCCGATCGCGGCGGTTTGCTGTAGGCAGTGAAGTGTGGCGGGGGTCAGGTGGTCAGCTGGGTCGGGTCGCCCTTCGTGGGGCCGGGAATGAGGCGGGTGAAGTGTTCGGTCCGGATGATCTGGGTGCGGTCTGGTTGGGGGAGGCGGGCGAGGATGCCGGGAAGAGGCCGCTCGCGAGCGACCTCCCCGCGGTGCGCCAAAATTGCCCGCCACTTCGCATCGACCCAGGGGGTGACGTCGACGCTCGTAGTCACGTATGAGTCCGGCACCGCGAGCACCTCCTTTCCCACCTCTTTGAGCAGAGGGCGGAGTAACCCGACGCCGGACTCGGGGTGCGTGGCGGCGTACAGCGCGCCTGGTTGCCAGGGCGGGCCCGCTTCGGGGTGCAGGTGGGCGAGGCCAGCGGCTTCGACGGCGAGCAGGGTGATCTGGTGGGTGCGTACGTGGTCGGGATGGCCGGTCAGCTGGCCGACCGCGTCGTGGGTGACGACGATGTCGGGGCGGAAGTCCCGGATGTGGGCGACGAGGCGGCCGATGGCCTCGTTGAGGGAAGCGTCAACGAGCCGGGGCTGGCCGGGGGCGGCCTCGGGGTTGCGGGCGTCGTTGTAGCCGAGCAGGCGTGGGGTGCCGGCGCCCAGGACGGCGAGGGCGTCCGCGAGTTCGGGCGCTCGGCGGCTGTCGGGGGCCCAGGTGGCGGTGACGACCGCTGTGCGGGCGCCGGCGGCGTGGTGCTGCGCGAGCACACCGCCGGCTAGGAGGCTCTCATCGTCAGGGTGCGCGAACACTGCCAGCAGCGAGGGGCGGGACGGGTGGTTCATGGCGAAGAGGTCTCCTCGAAGCGGTGGATGGGAGAGAGGTCAGGTTCTCGGCGGCCGCCTGCCCAGAGCGGCTCCCAGTAGGCGGCGGGCAGGGAGCGGTCGTCCCGGCCCGGTGCTGACGCTGCTGTGCTCACTGTGCCGCCTCCTCGGCGTGCATGACAGGACCGTCCGGTCCGGTGTCCCAGTCCCAGGCGCCGACGTAGGCCGCTACTCCACTCCGACGAGCCTCCATGACGGCCGTCAGCCGGTCGAAGTCCCCTTCCGGCATCAACGCCCGCCACTGCTCCAGCGGCAGCGCCCGTACCTCGTCGTGCTCCTCGGGGGCGAGGACGATGCCCGCAACCTGCTCGTCGGTGAGCCGTCCACCGTCGAACACGAAGGTGACGGTCGATGACGGGAACCCGGGCCCAGGCAAGCCGAACACCGCCGCCAGCAGCCGCGGCGGCCCGGACACCGCGTCCAGGACCGCTTCCACCAGCAGGCGCGCCCTCTCGTCCTCCGTGAGATGGCGGCCGTACCCGTC
>NZ_JAVRFH010000186.1:0-2299 GCF_031845825.1 Streptomyces lancefieldiae
CCGGTACGACCTGCTCCTGGGTGAGCTGGTAGCCCTTGCCGATCTCGTCACTGCGGACCTCGCGGTCCTCCAGCTCGCAGATCTTGCGTGTCCGTACCCGGGCCATGTCCTCGAGGTGAACCTGATGGAACCGGATGCTGTGGTCCTCGGTCGCGCTGACCACATGGATCGGCACGGTGACCAGGCCGAAACTGATGGCGCCGGACCAGATCGTTCGGGGCATGGCAGACCTCCAGGACAGCCCCGAGCAAAGCCAGCCTACGAGGCCCCCGTGCCGGGCGCCCTGCTGGGCGCCAGCAGCGTTCACGGCGACGCCGCCCGCGCCTTTATCCAGACCGGGATCGACGCCCTGGAGTGAACTTCCGCAATTCCCCGCAATCTCGTTGAGGACTGCGTGGCGGTCTCCGTAGCGTCGAACGACACCGAGACCACTCAGCAACGGAGGCGGTGCCCCATGAGCGCATCCACACCCACCAGAACCGCACCCGAAGGACGCAGCCTCCAGCCGCCCGCCGTCGGTCGGCGTTCCCCGGCCCTGCTAGCACGCGCCGACCGCGGTTACGTCCGCTTCCTCGTCCAGGCCGTCCCGGACGACTGCACCGACGAACACGAGCAGGACGACGCGGTGCGCAGGTGAGCGACGCCTACACCGTGCTCCATGACCCCCACGGCCTGGCCGACGCGAACTCCCCGCCGACCGCGCCCCGTACGAAGCGCTCCTCACCGCCGTCCTCGCGTACGACGGCAAGCTCCCCATCGTCGTCACCGGCATGAAGCAGCTGAAGGAGCACGGCCCGGCCGGAGCGGTCTTCCGGCGCTTCGGCCGCCCACACAACCAGACGCTCCTCGAGGCGATCGGCAACCCGTGCCGCGAAGCCCACGACGCCCGCCAGCAGGCCGAGTACGCCGCCCGCCAACGGGAGCACCAGGAAGAGCTGCGCCGCATCGCCGCACGGCACAAGGCCGAGCGAGAGGCCAGCCGTCCTGTGTGCGCCGGCTGCGGCACCCGGTTCACCGACGCACGGTGGAAGGCCATCGAGCCCGCCGGGTGGGGCGCCCCACGCGAGACCCACCCGCACCTGTGCGACGACTGCAAGCAGCAGGCCGTCACCGCCGCCCCCCAAGCCGAGCAAACCGTCTCCGAACGCCGGGAGCACGACCAGGCCGTGCCTGAGCAGAAGGCCGGAGGTACCTGGCTCTCGCGCTTCCGGAGCTGACCCGGCCCATCGGGGTGGGCAGGCCCAGAGACCTTGGGGCTTGCCCGCCCCTGCTCCGGTGCACTGCCTTCGAGTGAAGGCCTGATGGTCGGCGAACCGGAGCCGACGCCCGAGACGTTGCCCAGGACGTGAAGCCGATCAGGGATGAACACATCACAGAGCCGGGACTGGTCGTGATCGACGTCGCGGCCGCGGACGACGACACCGCCTTCGCCTTCCAGGCGGCGTACGGCTGCGCTGCTACCTGGACCTGTGCCAGGAACTCATCGCGGTGATCGATCCTGTGGTCGCCCCCGCCGCGGAGCCGACCACGCCTGGCCCAGACGCATGACGAGTCGCTGCCGCCGTCCTCGCCGACCGGTACGACCATTGCACCCACACGGGTGACGCACTGGCGAAACAGCTGATCTCGGCCGGTGTGGGCCGTTATCACCGGCTCATGCTCAAAGCTGTGCTGCGCGGCCTGGCTGCCGCCTCCCTCGCTGTCCTGCCCCTCACCGTTCCAGCGCCCGCCCACGCGGCGGAGACGCTGCCGTTGACCGATGCCATCACTCGCCTGTCGGTGGATACCGAGTCCCGCGAAGGCTACGACCGGGACGCCTTCCGCCACTGGAACGCCGGCGCCAATCCTTCCGACGGCTGTAACACCCGCGCCGAAGTTTTGATTTCTGAGGCGGTAGAACCTCCCACGGTCGGACCGAACTGTCGGCTCTCGGGTGGGCGGTGGTGGTCGTACTACGACCAGGTCTGGGTGACGTCCGCCTCGAGCCTTGACCTCGACCACATGGGTCCCCTTGCGGAGGCCTGGGACAGTGGCGCGTCCGGGTGGTCGGCGCAGCGTCGTGAGGCGTATGCCAACGACCAGGGCGCCGAGGCCAGTCTGGTGGCGGTTACCGCGCGTTCGAACCGTGCCAAGGCGGACCGGGATCCTGCCGAGTGGCTGCCGCCTGCCGCGGAGGTGCACTGCCGGTATGTCGCGGAGTGGGTGGGCACGAAGCTCCGCTGGGCGCTGACGGCCGACGAGGCCGAGGTGGCGGCCCTGCGCGAGGTGGCCGACGGGTGTCCGGACCAGAGTGTGACGT
>NZ_JAVRFH010000187.1:0-2132 GCF_031845825.1 Streptomyces lancefieldiae
TGAGATCATGGCAACAGGGTCAGATGATGACCATGGCACAGCAGTGGGGGCGGCGATGGACGAGACGAACACGGTGCGCGCGGTCGCGATCGACTACAAGGCGCTCCTGCGCTCGCCCGGGCGCGCCCACGACGGGATCGCCGACTTCCTGCAGTGGCTCGGCGAACGCGGCATCTCCTTCGTGCTGCTCACGACCGACTCCCTCGACGCCGAAGCCGCCATGAGGGCCGCTGGCCTGCCCGCGCCCGCCCTCCACCTGTGCCGTGACGACATCCCCGGCCAGCCGGCCCGCGGCGGCGCAGCCTGGCTGCTGACAGTCGCCGAACGCCTCAAGCTGCGCGCAAATCAGCTCGTCATCGTGGGGACCTCCGAGCTGGACTGGCGCACCGGCATCAACGCTGGCGTCGTCCACATCTTCGCCCGCTGGGCCAACCACGTGCGGAACGCGAAGGGCATGATCACCCTGTCGGCGGACCAGCCGACCGATGTCGGTGAGCTCCTGGAGCACTTCCTCCTGGACGAGCCTCGCTGGGCCTTCAGCCACGACGATGACTCCCGCTCCTTCAAGATCCGCTCGCTGCTGCCCCCCAACGTGCGCTTCCTCCAGGCCCCAGCCCGGACCTTCGAGCTCCAGGACGTCTTCACCCGCGGCCGCAGCATCACCGTCGGCAACCAGGACGCCCGCGACATCCTGATGCTGCGGCTGCTCTCCTCCGCCTACCTCGACGGCACCCTGCCCCACCGCAGCCTCTTCTGCGTCTACCCCAGCAGCTCCCCGGGCCAGGTCAGCCAGCAACTCGCCGGCTTCCTCACCAAGGCCAAGGCCATGGTCGGCTCCTACTACCGCGAAGACCTCCTCGAGCGCACCGGCCAGGCCCCCGACACCAGCCTGGAACGGTGGAGGAGGAGCCGCGGCGAGGCGAGCACGGCGGACATCTCGATCGGCGCCCAGGCCCGCACCGTCCGGATCAACCCCAAGTACAAGGGCAAGCTCAAAGGCAAGAGCGTGATCGTCTTCGACGACTTCACCACCGAAGGCAAGTCCATCGAATGGGCCCGCACCCTCCTGACCAGCGCCAAGGCGGAGCAGGTCATCGCCCTGACCATCGGCAAGTACGGTGCCTCCCGCCACACCGCCTACCAGCTGCGCCCCGGCACGACGATTGACCCCTTCCAGGTCAGCTACCACCTGGCCGCCACGAACTTCGTGACGACGCCCGTCACCGGAGCCGCAGGCCCGGGCCCCGACGACGCTCTGAAGGCCACGATGTCTCACTTCATCGCCGCCGCGCAGAGCACCGAATGATCTTGCTCCCTGTCCGGCCGTCGGAGCCGGCGCGGCCCGGGCGGCCGGTACCGAGGATCGAGTCGACCGTGCCTCTGCCTCCCGTACGCGGACCGCGTACGCCATGATGGAAGTGGCCCGAGTACCGCGCTTCATCCTTCGAACATCCTGGGGCCACGAGTAGAAGGACACCCCTGATGGACCTCGATATCACCGCTGAGCAGCACGATCTGCTGACCCTGTGCGCGCTGCGCACCGGCGACGCCACCCTCGACTGGAGCCTGCTCGCCCGCGGCGCGCACAGCCCCGAGGGCCTGGCCGCGCTCATGGACGGACAGCTGCACGAGGACTCCCGTGCCGCAACCAAGAACCGCCCCCTGCTGCAGCAGGCCCTGACCGTCGGCCTCGACGACGCGCGCGCCCGCGTCGACGACGAGCTGGCCGCGGCCGGCAAGGCCGGCGCACGCTTGGTCACGGTCCTCGACAAGGACTACCCGGCGAACCTGCGCGTGATCGGCAACCTGCCGCCGTTCCTCTTCTACCGCGGCGAGCTCGATCAGCGCGACGCCCGCTCCATCGCGATCGTCGGCACCCGCCAGGCCTCCGAGGCCGGGCTGCGCCGGGCGGCCCGGATGGCCCGCGAGCTCGTCGACCACGACGTCGTGATCGCCAGCGGTCTTGCGAAGGGCGTCGACGCCGCCGCCCACCAGGCCGCGCTCGCGGCCGGAGGCCGCACGTTCGCGGTCATGGGCACCGGCATCGCCGCCCCGATCTACCCGGCGGAGAATCGTCCGCTCGCCAAGGCCATCCTGGACGCGGGAGGGGCTCTGCTGAGCCAGTTCTGGCC
>NZ_JAVRFH010000188.1:0-1990 GCF_031845825.1 Streptomyces lancefieldiae
CGTGTGGACTGGTCGGCTGGGGCGGTCGAACTGCTGACCGAGGCCATCAAGTGGCCGCGCATACCGGGGCGGCCCAGGCGGGCGGGCGTGTCCGCCTTCGGGGTCAGCGGAACCAACGCGCACCTGATCCTGGAGGAGGCGCCCTGGGAGGAGACGGCGCCGGCCACCGCAGGGCAGAAGTCCGGTGGCGCGGGCGGGCTGGTCCCGTGGGTCGTGTCGGCGCGGTCGGAGCAGGCGCTGCGGGCGCAGGCACGGAGACTGCGCGACTTCGCTGCCGCGGACGGGGACCTGGACGCCGGTGACGTCGCGTGGTCCTTGGTGTCGAGCCGGACATCCTTCGAGCACCGTGCCGTGGTGCTGGGCCGCGACCGGGACGAGCTGTTGAACGGGCTGGCGTCGCTGAGCGACGGCGCGCAGTCCGCACTGGTGGAGCGCGGTGTCGCCGGGGACCTGGGCGGCAGGGTGTTCATGTTTCCGGGGCAGGGAGCGCAGTGGGCCGGTGTCGCCCGGCCGTTGTACGACGCCTTCCCCGTGTTCGCGCAGAGCCTCGACGAGGTCTGTGCCCGTTTCGACTCCCGGCTGCCCTTCGCCTTGAAGCCCCTGCTCCTCGCCGACGCGCCCGCCCGGGACCACGCCGGGCGGACCGATGTCGCCCAGCCGGCATTGTTCGCCCTGCAGGTCGCCCTCTACCGGCTGCTGGTGCGCTACTGCGGCCGACCGGGCCGGCTCATCGGCCAGTCGGTGGGTGAGATCACCGCCGCCCACGTGTCCGGCGCCGTCGGCCTGGACGCCGCCACCGGACTCGTTGCCGCCCGGGGGCGGGTCATGCAGTCGCTCACCGAGCGTGGTGCCATGCTGGCGGTGCGCGCCCCGGAGGACGAGACGAACGCCCGGCTGAGCGCGTACCAGCGCGTCGGCATCGCTGCCGTCAACGGCCCGGAATCGGTGGTCGTCTCGGGCAGTCGCGAGGAGGTCCTCGCGCTCCGCGACGAACTCGCCGCCGGCGGCACCCCGGCGAAACTGCTCGAGGTCGACCACGCCTTTCACTCCCCGCTCATGGCCCCGGTCCTGGACGAGTTCGCCGGATCGATCGGCGAACTCACCGCCGGCGAGGCGTCGGATCCGCAGATCCCCGTCGTCTCGACCCGGCTGGGCCGCGAGGCCACGGCCCAGGAACTGACGTCCGTCACCCACTGGGTGAACCACGTCCGCGAACCCGTCCGCTTCTTCGACGCGGTGGAGCACGCCCGCACGGCCGGCGCGGACGTCTTCCTCGAAGTGGGACCGGGGTCGTCCCTCGCGAGCATCACCCACGAGGCCTTCGCCAGTGCGGGCGTGGACGACGCGGTGGTCCTGTCGGCGTCCCGACGCAACCGCGGTGCGGTGGAGACGCTGGTCGGAGCGCTGGCCCGGCTGCACGTCCGGGGCCACGCCGTGGAATGGGGCGCCCTGATCGGGGCGCGGCGCACCGTTGACCTCCCGACGTACGCCCTCCAGCGGCGCCGGTACTGGCTGGACTTCCTGGCAGGGACAGGCACGGCGGACGTGGACTCGGCAGGGCTGTCGGCCCCCGGGCACCCGCTGCTGGGGGCCGTGGTGGACTGCCCGGGCTCCGACGAGGTGGTGTTCACCGGCCGGTGGTCCGTACGGACGCACGACTGGCTGGCCGATCACGCCGTGTTCGGCGCGGTCGTCGTACCGGCGACGGCTTACCTGGACCTGGCGCTGTGGGTGGGCGACTCCTTCGGGTGCGCGGCGGTCGACGAACTCACCCTGGAAGCTCCCCTGATTCTTCCCGGCACGGTCGACGTGCGGGTGCGGATCGTCGTCGGAGCGGCCGACGAGACGGGGTGCCGCTCCCTGGAGGTGTACGCGCGTCCCAACGGGGACGACCGGTCCGTCGGCGGCTGGCACCGTCATGCGACGGGGAGGCTGGCACCGAGCGGCGACCCGGCGTCCGCGCGGACGCCGGACGCACGCGCACTCACGG
>NZ_JAVRFH010000189.1:0-1978 GCF_031845825.1 Streptomyces lancefieldiae
TGTCGCCGTTCCTTGAACCGTGACCCCCTATCGGTCGATGAAAAGTGACCCCTTCCGTGATCGAGTGATCAGTCTGGCTCCATGGGAGTCAGGTGGAAGAGGTGATCGGTGTGGAGGACTGGGCTGAGATCCGGCGGCTCCACCGTGCGGAGGGAATGTCGATCAAGGGGATCGCGCGGCATCTGGGGATCGCCCGGAACACCGTGCGGCGGGCCGTGGCCAGTGATGATCCGCCGAAGTACCGGCGGGCGCCGAAAGGGTCGATCGTGGATGCGGTGGAGCCGGCGATCCGCGAGCTGCTGGCCGAGTATCCGCGGATGCCCGCGACGGTGATCGCCGAGCGGATCGGCTGGGAACGGTCGTTGTCGGTGCTCAAGCGACGGGTGCGGGAGCTACGGCCGGTCTACCTTCCGGCGGATCCGGTGTCCCGGACGGCGTATCAGCCTGGCGAGCTGGCCCAGTGCGATCTGTGGTTCCCGCCGGCGGACGTCCCGCTGGGCTTCGGGCAGACCGGCCGCCCGCCGGTGCTGGTGATGGTGTCCGGGTACTCGCGGGTGATCACCGCGCGGATGCTGCCGTCGAGGCAGGCCGCCGACCTGGTGAGCGGGCACTGGGACCTGCTGTCCGGCTGGAATGCGGTGCCGAAGGCGCTGGTGTGGGACAACGAGCCGGCCATCGGCCGCCGCCGCGAGGGACGGGCCGTGCTCGGGCATGAGTTCGCTGCCCTGGCCGGGCTGCTGGCCTGCAAAGTGGTCCTGTGCCGGCCCCGCGACCCGGAGGCCAAGGGCCTGGTCGAGCGGGCGAACGGCTACCTGGAGACGTCGTTCCTGCCCGGCCGGGTGTTCTCCTCCCCGGCCGACTTCAACACGCAGCTGGCCGGGTGGCTCGAGGTCGCCAACCGACGGGTGCACCGCACGCTTGAGGCCCGGCCGGCCGAGCGGTGGGAAGCCGACCGGGCCGCGATGCTGCCGCTGCCGCCGACCGCGCCGCCACGCTGGTGGCAGACCTCGGTACGCATCGGCCGGGACCACTACATCCGCCTGGACACCTGCGACTACTCCGTCCACCCGGCCGCGATCGGACGGATCGTGCGGATCGAGGCGGACACCGAAACGGTGCGAGCGCATCTGGACGGCCGCCTGGTCGCCGAGCATGCCCGCTGCTGGGCCCGCCACCAGACCCTGACCGATCCCGACCATGCCGGGGCCGCCGCGGCAATGCGGCGCCAGTACCGCCAGACCGGGGCCGGTGCGGCGGTGGAGGTCGCACAGCCAGACCTGCCGGCCTACGACCGCGTCTTCCAGCTGATCGAAGGCGGCGGAGGAGAGGAGTAAATGCCATGGCCACCCGCACCACCACGTCCCGGGACGTCGCCGCCGAACTGGCCTTCCTCAGCCGTGCGTTGAAAGCACCGGCCCTGCTGGAGGCCGCCGGCCGGCTTACGGAACGCGCGAGCGCCGAGTCCTGGACACACCAGGAGTACCTGGCCGCCTGCCTGCAGCGCGAGGTCGCCGCCCGTGAGGCCCACGGCGGAGAGAGCCGCATCCGCGCGGCCCGCTTCCCCGCCCGCAAGACGCTGGAGGAGTTCGACTTCACCCACCTGCGCGGGCTGAAACGGGAGGCAGTGGCCCACCTGGGCACGCTGGACTTCATCACCGGCAAGGAGAACGTGGTCTTCCTCGGCCCGCCCGGCACCGGCAAGACCCACCTGGCCATCGCCCTGGGCATCCGCGCCTGCCAGGCCGGACACCGCGTCGCGTTCGCCACCGCCTCGCAGTGGGTCGACCGCCTGGCCGCCGCCCACACCACCGGCAGGCTCCAGGACGAACTGCTGCGTCTCGCCCGCGTCCCGGTCCTGGTGATTGATGAAGTCGGCTACATCCCGTTCGAACCGGAGGCAGCGAACCTGTTCTTCCAGCTGGTCTCCGGCCGCTACGAACGCGCCTCCGTGATCGTGACCAGCAACAAGCCGTTCGGA
>NZ_JAVRFH010000018.1:0-139293 GCF_031845825.1 Streptomyces lancefieldiae
CACCGTCGTACCGCCCCCACCGTCGTACCGCACGCACCGTCGTACCGCGCCTCCTCGTCGTCCGGGACTCCCCGCCCCGTCGGACGCGTCCGATCAAGGACGGGCCGAACCCGTCACCCCTTGCGGTGCCTGCCGCTTCGCGAGGAGTCCGCGGCGTCGCTCTCGCCGTCCGCGAGGCGGCGCAGGGAGTCGTCCACGGCGGGCTCCACGGCCTCGCCGAACAGCTCGGTCGTGCGCCGGCGCTCCTGCTGCTCGCGCGCCTCGCGCTCGGCCTTCTCGCGCTCCGCCTTCTCCTCCTCGGCCTTCTCCGCCGCCTCCATCTCCGCGAACACGTCGATGGGAGCCGGCGCCTTCGCCAGGAAGACCCAGGTCAGCCAGACGGCGAGCAGGAACGGCGGGATCTTCAGAGTCACCAGGACCCAGCCGAGCTGCTCGGTGTCCGCCCACCAGTACAGCGGGAAGAGGATCGCGCTCTTGGCGAGAAGGATCAGGCCCCAGGCGTAGCTGGCCTTCGTGTACGCCTTCTTGCGGCCCGGGTTGCGGGTGCGCCAGGAGAGGTTCTCCTTGAAGACCGGCCCGAGGATCAGGCCGATCAGTGGCACGCCGGCCAGCGAGGTGACGATGTACGCCAGCGCCAGGCCCAGCGTGTAGAGCATGCCCGGCAGGTAGAAGTTCTTGGCGTTGTCGGTCATCATCGCGAAGACCACGCCGAAGGCGACGCCGAAGACCCCGCTGAAGGCGTGCTTGACGGTGTCCCTCATCGCCAGCCGGACCACGACCAGCACCAGTGACACGGCGAGTGCCGCGATCGCCGACATGTGCAGGTTGTTGTTGAGCGTGAAGATGGTGACGAAGAGCAGTCCCGGCAGCACCGTCTCGATCATGCCCCGGACGCCGCCGAACGCCTCGAACAGCGCGGCCTCCGTCACCGCCCGGGCGTCGTCCGCTTCCGTCTCTTCGGTCGGCTTGTCGAGCGACGTCACCGGCTACTCCCGTCCGAGGGGTCTCAGTTCGTATTTCGGGTTGAAGAGCACCCGGCGGCCCCGGCTCATCGAGATCCGGCCCGATGCGATGAGCTTGCGCCCCGGCTCTATGCCGACGATGGAACGTCTGCCCAGCCACACCACGTCCAGGGCGGCGGAGCCGTCGAAGAGCTCGGCCTCCAGGGCCGGGACGCCCGCGCGCGGTCGCAGGGTGACCGTGCGCAAGGTACCAGTTACCGACACGATCTGCCGGTCCTGGCAGTCGCAGATGCGGGTGCAGCCGGCGGTGTCGGCGTCCTCGCGCAGTTCCTCGGACTCCAGGTCCTCCTGGGACGAGGAGAGCCGGTCGAACATGCGCCGGAACCGGCCCACCGGCTTGTCGGAACGCGGAGCAGCACTCATATCTGAAGCGTACCGGGGTGGGCCGACAGCCATGCACCCTCTCGGGGCCCGTATCGCGAGGCTCACGTCCCGCTCACCGCCCGCTCACCCCCGCTCACTTCTCGAAGCGGTATCCCATGCCCGGCTCCGTGATGAAGTGCCGCGGATGCGCGGGGTCGGCCTCCAGCTTGCGGCGCAGCTGGGCCATGTAGACCCGCAGGTAGTTGGTCTCCGTGCCGTACGACGGCCCCCAGACCTCCTGGAGCAGCTGCTTCTGGCCGACCAGGCGTCCGGTGTTGCGCACCAGCACCTCCAGCAGATGCCATTCGGTGGGTGTCAGCCGTACGTCCTTGCCGTCCCGGTGCACCTTCTTCGCGGCCAGGTCGACGGTGAAGTCCGCGGTGTCCACGATCACGTCCTCCTCACCGCCCGGGACCGGCTCGGCACGGCGGACGGCGGCGCGCAGCCGGGCCAGCAGCTCGTCCATGCCGAAGGGCTTGGTGACGTAGTCGTCGGCGCCCGCGTCCAGTGCCTCGACCTTCTCGTCGGAGGAGTGCCGGGCGGACAGCACCAGGATCGGCACCCGGGTCCAGCCCCGCAGCCCCCTGATCACCTCGACGCCGTCCATGTCGGGCAGGCCCAGGTCCAGCACCACCACGTCGGGGTGGCGGGCGGCGGCGAGCTGGAGGGCGGTGGCACCGTCGTGGGCGGCGTCGACCTCGTAGTGCCGTGCCTTGAGGTTGATCACGAGGGCACGCACGATCTGCGGCTCGTCGTCTATCACGAGCACCCTCGTGGCGGGCCGGGGGATGCCCCCGGTCGGGCTCAGCATCGGGCTGCCTGCCTTTCTGCGGTCGCGGAGTGGAGGGTTGTGGGCGCCGAGGCCCCGTGAGGTGATCCCGCCGCGCGGAGGGTGAGGACCATGGTGAGGCCGCCGCCGGGCGTGTCCTCGGCGTTCAGGGTGCCGCCCATCGCCTCGGCGAAGCCCCGGGCCACGGCCAGGCCGAGCCCCACGCCGGCTCCGCGCGGGGCGTCGCCGTAGCGCTGGAAGGGCTCGAAGATGCGCTCCTTGGCGTCGTCCGGCACGCCCGGTCCCCGGTCGACGACCCGTACCTCGACGCGGTCCGCGAGGGCGCTGCCGGCCACCAGGACGGTGCGGCCGGCCGGGCTGTACTTGACGGCGTTCTCCACGAGGTTGGCCATCGCCCGTTCCAGCAGCCCCGCGTCCACGGCGACCATGGGCAGCGTCTCGGGGATGTCCAGCTGCACGCTCGCCTCCGGCACCCCGCCGAGCGCCATCGGCACCACCTCGTCGACGTCGATCTCGCGGATCAGCGGGGTGACCGTGCCGGTCTGGAGGCGGGACATGTCGAGCAGGTTGCCCACGAGGTGGTCGAGGCGGTCGGCGCCGTCCTCGATGCCCTCCAGCAGCTCCGCACGGTCCTCCTCCGACCACGCCACGTCGTCGGCCCTCAGGCTGCTGACCGCCGCCTTGATCCCGGCCAGCGGCGTGCGCAGGTCGTGGCTGACCGCGGCCAGCAGTGCCGTGCGGATGCGGTTGCCCTCGGCCAGCGCGCGCGCCCGGTCGGCCTCCGCGCGCAGGCGCCGCCGGTCCAGTACGACGGCGGCCTGGGCGGCGAAGGCGGCCAGCACCCGGCGGTCCTCGGCGGGCAGCACCCGGCCGGTCAGCGCGAGGGCCATGTGGTCGCCGACCGGCATGTCCACGTCCGCGTCCTCCGGGCGCTCCACCGGCGCCCCCGCGCCGGCCCGGCCGGCGCAGGTCCAGGGCGCCACGTCGCTCTCCCGCTCCAGCAGGACGGCCGACTCCATGGCGAAGGTCTCGCGGACCCGTTCCAGCAGGGTCTCCAGGCTGATCCCGCCGCGCAGGACGTCACCGGCCAGGAAGGACAGGATCTCCGACTCGGCGCGCAACCGGGCGGCCTGGTGGGTGCGGCGGGCCGCGACGTCGACCACCGAGGCCACGGAGAGCGCGACGCCCACGAATATGGCGAGCGCAAGCATGTTCTTCGGGTCGGCGATGGTGATCCGGTTGACCGGCGGTGTGAAGAACCAGTTCAGCAGCAGGGATCCGACCGCCGCCGAGGCGAGCGCCGGATACAGCCCGCCGAGCAGGGCCGCGGCCACGGTCAGCGCCAGGTAGAGCAGGACGTCGTTGGCGAGTCCGAGGTGGACGCTGTTGAGCAGCAGCGTCAGCAGCACCGGTCCGCCCAGGCCCGCGAGCCAGCCCCACAGGAGCCGGGAGCGTCCCAGGCGCGCTCCCCTGGCCACCGGCAGTCCGCGGCCCTTGGCGACCTCCTCGTGGGTCACGATGTGGACGTCCAGGTCGGGTCCGGACTCGCGGGCCACCGTGGCACCGACGCCGGGGCCGAAGACGTACTGCCAGGCCTTGCGGCGCGAGGAGCCGAGGACGATCTGGGTGGCGTTGACGCCGCGCGCGAAGTCCAGCAGGGCGGCCGGTATGTCGTCGCCGAGCACGTGGTGGAAGGTGCCGCCGAGGTCCTCGACCAGGGGGCGCTGCACCGCGAGCTCCTTCGGGGAGGCGGAGGTCAGCCCGTCACTGCGGGCTATGTACACGGCCAGCACCTCGCCGCCGGCGCCCTTCTCCGCGAGGCGCGCGGCCCGCCTGATCAGCGTCCGGCCCTCGGGGCCGCCGGTGAGGCCGACCACGATCCGCTCGCGCGAGCCCCAGATCTTCGACACCCGGTGCTCGCTGCGGTACTGCTGCAGGTACTCGTCGGCCCGGTCCGCCACCCACAGCAGGGCCAGCTCGCGCAGGGCGGTCAGGTTGCCGGGGCGGAAGTAGTTGGACAGGGCCGCGTCGACCTTGTCCGGCTGGTAGATGTTGCCGTGCGCCATGCGCCGGCGCAGCGCCTGCGGCGACATGTCCACCAGTTCGATCTGGTCCGCGCGCCGCACCATCTCGTCCGGCACGGTCTCCTGCTGCCGCACTCCGGTGATCGACTCGACCACGTCGCCGAGCGACTCCAGGTGCTGGATGTTGACGGTCGAGACCACGTCGATGCCGGCGGCCAGCAGCTCCTCCACGTCCTGCCAGCGCTTGGCGTTGCGGGCGCCGGGGACGTTGGTGTGGGCGAGCTCGTCCACCAGCGCCACCCGGGGGGCGCGGGCCAGCACCGCGTCCAGGTCCAGCTCGGTGAAGACCGCGCCGCGGTGCACCAGCTCCCGGCGCGGCACCTGCTCCAGGCCGTGCAGCAGCACCTCGGTGCGCGACCTGCCGTGGTGCTCCACGAACGCCACGACGCAGTCGGTGCCCCGCTCGATGCGGCGGTGCGCCTCGGCCAGCATCGCGTACGTCTTGCCGACGCCCGGCGCCGCGCCGAGGTAGATCCGAAGTTTGCCGCGTCCCATGGCCTCATTGTCTTCCGGTCGCCGCTGCGTGCGCAGCGTCGACCTTACGACCCGCAATGACGACAAATCGGGGGCGGGTGCGGGACGCCGGACCTCTTGACGGAACTCTGACGCCCGCGGCGTCACTGCTCGACGATCTCCCCGTCCCGCAACTCCAGCACCCGGTCGGCGAGGTCCAGCAGGGTGGCGTCGTGGGTGGCGACCAGGGCGGTGACGCGCTCACTGCGGACGACGGCCCGCAGCAGCTCCATCACGGCGTGGCCGGTCTCGGCGTCCAGCTGGCCGGTGGGCTCGTCGGCGATGAGCAGGGCCGGGTCGTTGGCGAGGGCGCGGGCGATGGCGACCCGCTGCTGCTGTCCGCCCGACAGCTCGCCGGGCCGCTGGGCGGCGTGGTCGGCGAGGCCGACCAGGGAGAGGAGCAGCTCGACGCGCTCCTCGCGTTCGCGCGGCGCGGTCCGGCGCAGCCGCATCGGCACGCCGACGTTCTCGGCGGCCGTGAGGATCGGGATGAGCCCGAAGGACTGGAAGACGAAGCCGACGCGGTCCCGGCGCAGGGCGAGCAGCCCGTCCTCGTCCAGTTCCGCCAGGTCCCGGCCGTCGACCTCGACCCGCCCGGCATCCGGCACGTCGAGACCGCCGACGATGTTGAGCAGAGTGGTCTTCCCCGACCCGGAGCGGCCCTTGAGGGCGACGAGTTCTCCGCGCGGCACCGCGAAGGAGACGCCGCGCAGGGCGTGCACGGCCGCGGTGCCGTGGCCGTAGGACTTGTGCACGTCCTCGACGCCCACCATGGCCTCGGTGACCACCTGACTCATGTGCCCTCCCCCGCCGTGCACCGGGCGCCAGTATGGCCAGCGGACGCCGCGGCGTTCAACGGTCCGGCCCGGATTCCCCCAACCCTGCCCGGCCCGGCACATCCCTCCACCGGACCCGAGGCGGCCCCTGCTGCCGGGCCAGGGGCCCACCCCCGGCACGCACAGGCCCGGACCACGGCGTGGAGCGCGCAGTTCCGCGCGAAGGAAGGCCACCCCGCCGGCACCGCCACGAAGGGCGCCGACCCGCCGAATCCCCCAGGAGGTCCCGCACGCCCTCCGGCGCGCACCGGCACAGGCGCTGCGCAGGCACCGCCCACAGGGCACGGACGACCGCGTCGAGCAACCGGTTCCGCACGGAAGAACCCACCGGCACACACGCGCACCGAACAGGCACGCGACACAGGGCACAGGCGACCGCACCGACCACCCGGTTCCGTACGGAAAAAGGCCGAACGCAGCACCGACACGCGGTCGCGCGAGCGCCCCTGCGGTCCCGCACCCGGGAGTTCCACCGGCACCCGGCTCCCCGGACCACCTCCGCACACGGCATGTCCGGCGGATCCGCAGCGACCACCGCGCGACGGGGCGCGGTCGTCGGTGCGGCTCAGTCGGACGACCGCGTGGCATCGGCGCCGGGCGCGGCAGAGGGCCGCGACCCCACGGGGCGCGGCCCTCCTCCTCGTACGCGCTCGCGTGCTGACGCACGCGCACGGAATCCGTACGGAGTCCTTGCCTACCGGACCTCGGTGATCTCCGGTCCCCGCTGGAGCTGGCCCATGCCGCCGCCGAAGCGGGAGCCCTCCTCCTGCTGGACGCCCTCGGGGACCATCTGCGCGTCGTTCGGCAGCTTGAGGACGATCGGGTCCCGGGGGGCCATCGGGCCCTCGCCGCGGACCACGACCGTGTCCCGGAAGATCTGCTCCAGCAGACCGGCGGCCTGCGGCTGCACCGCGCCCTGGCCGGAGATCACTCCGCGCAGGAACCAGCGGGGTCCGTCCACGCCGACGAACCGCACGACCTGGAAGCCGCCCGTGCCGTCCGGCAGCTGCACCGGGACCTGGGCCCGCAGCTCCCAGCCGAGCGGGCCCTCGACCTCGTCGACGATGCCACCCTGCTGGGTGATGCCGGAGCCGATCTCCTCGCGCACCTCGCCCCAGATGCCCTCGCGCTTGGGCGCGGCGAAGCCCTGCAGCTGGATGGCGCTGTCGCGCAGCACGACGGTCGCGGCGACGATCGCGTCGCCCGCGACCTCCACCCGCAACTCCATGCCCTCGACCCCGGGGACGAACAGGCCGCCCAGGTCCACCCGGCCCTCAGCCGGGTCGCTGACCTCGGTGCTGTCCCAGGGCCCGTCGGGCCGCGGTTCGGGTTCGAGCCGCACGCGCTCGCGCTTCTCGTCCGCCTCGGTCTCGACGCTGTCGACGACCTGCTCGGTCTCGCCGGCCGCGTCCTCGGCGGCATCCCTCTTCTTGCGACGTCCGAACACGTCACTGTCCTTCCCGGTCGGATACGACCGAAGCGTATCGATTCCCACCCGTCGGGCCGCCCTCGGCGACCTGACCGCTTGTGCCGCTTGCACGGTCCGTCTCGGCGTGTCCGCCGGTGGACCCGAAGCCCCCTTCGGCCCGCGCCGAGCCGGGAAGCTCCGCGACCTGACGGAAGCGGACCCTCTCGACCTGCTGGACGACCAGTTGGGCGATCCGGTCGAAGCGCTCGAACCGCACCGTCTCGCGCGGGTCGAGATTCACCACGATCACCTTGATCTCCCCACGGTACCCGGCATCAATCGTCCCCGGGGCATTCACGAGGGCGACACCGAGGCGGGCGGCCAGACCGGAACGTGGGTGCACGAAGGCCGCGTACCCCTCGGGAAGCGCCACAGACACCCCGGTGGGCAGGACGGCCCGTTCACCGGGAGCCAGTTCGCAGTCCACGGTGGTGCGCAGGTCGGCTCCCGCGTCGCCGGGCTGCGCGTACGCGGGGAGCGGCACGTCGGGGTCGATCCGGCGGATCAGCACGTCCAGCGGTTCCCGGCTCACGGGGTTCCCGGGGTTCTCGGGGCTGCTCACGGGTTCACCTCGAAGGCGCGGGCGCGACGGAGCTGGTCGGGGTCGTCCATGGCGGCGCGGATCTCCTCCTCGCGGCCGTGGTTCACGAAGTGATCGACCTTGACCTCGACGAAGAGGGCGTCGGCGCGGACGGCCACGGGCCCGTCGGGGCCGCCGATCCGGCCGGTGGCGGTGGAGTAGATCTTCCGCCCGGCCACCGCGGTCACCTCGGCCTCCAGGTGGAGCTTCGTGTCGACGGGCACCGGCCGCAGGAAGTCGGTCTCCAGCCGTCCGGTCACCGCGATCGTGCGCAGCAGCCAGTTCAGGGAGCCGAGGGTCTCGTCCAGGGCGGTGGCCAGCACGCCGCCGTGCGCCAGACCGGGAGCACCCTGGTGGGCGGGCTGCACGGTGAACTCGGCGGTGATCGACACGCCTTCACCGGCCCGCGCCTGCAGGTGCAGTCCGTGGGGCTGGTCGCCGCCGCAGCCGAAGCACTGGCCGTAGTGCGCGCCGAGCAGTTCGCCGGGGGCGGGCGCGTCGGGGTGCCGTACGGGTTTCACGGCGTCGGCGGGAGGCTGAAGACCTGCGGAAGTACCACTCACAGGCGCAGACCTTACCCGCGCGTCGGCCGAACGCCGATACCGTGCCAAGCTTGGTCCATGCAGCTCTCCACCGCCCCGTACGAAGAACGCCTCACCGCACCCCGCTCCTGGTGGCTGATCTCCTTCCTGGTGGGCATCTCGTTCGCCCTGATCCTGGTGCCCTTCGGCACGCTGCCGATGCTGGGCGGCCTGGTCGGCGGGACGGCGGTGGCGGCCGTGGCGGCCAGTTCGTACGGCGCGGTGCGCATTCGTGTCGTCGGCGACTCGTTGATCGCGGGCGAGGCGAAGGTGCCGGTCTCGGCCCTGGGCGAGGCGGAGATCCTCGATCCGGAGGAGGCCCGTGCCTGGCGCACCCACAAGGCCGACACCCGCGCCTTCCTGCTGCTGCGCGCCTACATCCCGCGGGCCGTGCGCGTCCTGGTCACCGATCCCGAGGACCCGACGCCGTACCTGTACCTGTCGACCCGCGAGCCCGAGCGGCTGGTGGAGGCCCTGCGCGCGGCGCAGGCGGCGGCGTAGCGCACGCGCGGGGTCAGTGCCCGTCGCCTCCGGCGGGGCGGTGGCCGAGCTCCTTCATGACGGCGCTCATGTCCAGCGCGTCCTGCGGTCCTTCCAGAGCCGGAAGTTCATCGAGGGCGCTCCACGGCACCTGCCGTTTGCGCAGGTCCGTACGGATCCGGGAGGCCAGCTTCCTGGTGTCGCGGCGGTTCATGACGGCGCCCACGGCCGCGCCCACCATGAACGGCATCAGGTTCGGCAGGTCGCGCACCATGCGCTTCATGATCTGCTGACGCAGCTGGCGCTTCATGTGGCTGTTCACCGCCGAGCCGAATGTCGACGGCTTGGTCGCGTCGACGCCGCGCTCGTCGGACCAGGAGTTGAGGTACGCGGTGCTGCGCTGTGCGAGGCCGCCGGGCGGGCGCAGGCCGTAGACCTCGTGGAGCTCGGCGATCAGCTTGAGCTCGATCGCCGCGACGCCGGTGATCTCGGCGGCCAGTTCCGCGGGCATCGCGGGGGGTACGGGCATCATCGCCGCCGCGCCCACTCCGGCTCCGACGGTCGCCGTGCCCCTGGCGGCGCCGGCCACCAGCCGGTCGGCGAGTTCCTCGGGCCCGAGGCCGGGGAACTGCCTGCGGAGCGTCGCCAGGTCCCGTACGGGCACGCGTGGGGCCAGATCGATGATCCGGTCGGCGAGGTGCGCCAGGGCGGCCCTGGCGCGGTCGCCGCCCTTGCGGACGCCCTGTTCCGCCCTGTGCCGGAACGCCGCTGCCCTGCGCCGGGCAGCGGGCGCCGGCGTCTCCACGGTCGCCGGGAGGTCACCCCGGTCGGCCCCCGGTTCGAGCGAGGCCGTCCCCGTATCGGTCGGGCCTCGCTCGTCGTCGCGCGCGCTGTACGGACCGTCGGACGGTCCTTGGTCCGCTCCTCGCCTGGAGAAGCGGCGCCTCCAGGGAGGGGTCGAGCCGGTCACGGCCGACCCCGCCTCAGTCGCAGTCGCGGCAGATCGGCTGGCCGTTCTTCTCGCGGGCCAGCTGGCTGCGGTGATGCACCAGGAAGCAGCTCATGCAGGTGAACTCGTCCTGCTGCTTCGGCAGCACACGGACGGCCAGTTCCTCGTTCGAGAGGTCGGCGCCGGGAAGTTCGAGGCCTTCCGCGGCCTCGAACTCATCGACGTCGACGGCCGAGGCGGACTTGTCGTTCCGCCGGGCCTTCAGCTCTTCGAGGCTGTCCGAGTCGACGTCGTCGTCGGTCTTGCGTGGAGTGTCGTAATCGGTTGCCATGGTCGCTCTCCCCCTCTGGGTGTCTGCGGTGTCTCCAGCGCACGTAACGCGTGAGAGGCCGGACTTGTGCCCGACCTGAGGCGGAGATTTTGCCTCACATCAAGGTCTGTTACTCAATCGACACCCAACCGGACTCCTCATGAGTGATCGGCTTGGATGGCGATGGGGACCGTACACGGTCCGAATGCCGCACTTCAAAGGCGTCTCAACGTGTACTTCCCGTGATCAGGACCCCTGAAAACCGGGATTTTCCCGGCCTTCCGACAGGGTGCATGATCACGGAGAGTAGATGGCCGGAAAGCCTTCGCTGTGATCGATCACACACGGGATTCTCCGGCCGCCGACCTGGGGAATTCAGCTCAAAGCGAAACTTCCTCGGGTCTCGGCGAGATGTCGACGTCATGATCTCAGACGGGCAGCGTGACACGCATCACGAGCCCTCCGCCCTCGCGCGGCTGCGCGTAAATGTGCCCTCCGTGCGCCCGGGCCACCGACCGCACGATGGACAGGCCGAGGCCGACGCCCTTGTCGCTGCCCGTCCGCTCGGTCCGCAGCCGCCGGAAGGGCTCGAAGAGGTTGTCGATCTCGTACGCCGGTACGACCGGCCCCGTGTTGGTGACCACCAGGACCGCCTGGCCGTTCTCGACCGCGGTGGTGACCTCCACCCAGCCCTGTTCGGCCACGTTGTAGCGCACGGCGTTCTGCACCAGGTTCAGGGCGATCCGCTCCAGCAGGACGCCGTTGCCCTGGACCACCGCGGGCTCGCGCGTCCCGCGGAGCCTCACGCCCTTGCTCTCCGCCTCGGCGTGCACCTGGTCGATGGCCTGGCCGGCCACCTCCGCGAGGTCCACCGGTTTGCGCTCGACGATCTGGTTGTCGCTGCGGGCCAGCAGCAGCAGGCCCTCGACGAGTTGCTCGCTGCGTTCGTTGGTGGCCAGCAGCGTCTTGCCGAGCTGCTGGAGCTCCACCGGGGCGTTCGGATCGGACAAGTGCACTTCCAGGAGCGTGCGGTTGATCGCCAGCGGCGTGCGCAGCTCGTGGGAGGCGTTGCCGACGAAGCGCTGCTGGGCGGTGAACGCCCGCTGGAGCCGCTCCAGCATGTCGTCGAAGGTGTCCGCCAGTTCCTTCAGCTCGTCGTCCGGTCCGTCCAGCTCGATCCGCCGGGAGAGGTCGGAGCCCGCCACCGCGCGCGCGGTGCGGGTGATCCGGCCCAGCGGGGACAGGACGCGCCCGGCCATGGCGTAGCCGAAGGCGAAGGCGATCACGGCGAGGCCGAGCAGGGCCAGCAGCGAGCGGCTGAGCAGGTTGTCCAGGGCGACCTTGCGCTGGTGGTCGATGCAGTCGCTGATCGCCGCGTTGAACTCGGACAGCGAAAGGTTGCCGTTGTCGACCACGGGACAGTTGCTGCTGGTGACCCTGAGGTCGTTGAAGTCGACGATCTTGTAGAGCGGCTCGTTGCCGGTGCGCACGGCCTGGGCGGCCAGCAGATAGATGATCGACAGCAGCAGTATGCCGGCGATCAGGAACATGCCGCCGTACAGCAGCGTGAGCCTTATGCGGATGGTGGGGCGCAGCCACGGCAGGGGCGTGGCCGAGCGGGGGTCCCACGTGGGTTTCGGAGGCGCCCCGGGGGGCGCGGGTGTCGTCGCCACGGTCGATCAGATCCGGTAGCCGGAGCCGGGGACGGTGACGATGACGGGCGGCTCGCCCAGCTTGCGGCGCAGGGTCATGACGGTCACGCGCACGACGTTGGTGAACGGGTCGGTGTTCTCGTCCCAGGCCTTCTCCAGCAGCTGCTCCGCGGAGACGACCGCACCCTCGCTGCGCATGAGCACCTCCAGCACCGCGAACTCCTTGGGCGCGAGCTGCACCTCCTTGCCGTCGCGGAAGACCTCGCGGCGGTTCGGGTCGAGCTTGATCCCGGCACGCTCCAGGACGGGCGGCAGGGGCACGCTGGTACGCCGGCCCAGGGCGCGCACGCGCGCGATGAGCTCGCTGAACGCGAAGGGCTTGGGCAGGTAGTCGTCGGCGCCGATCTCCAGGCCCTCGACGCGGTCGCTGACGTCGCCGGAGGCCGTGAGCATCAGCACGCGTGTGGGCATGCCGAGTTCGACGATCTTGCGGCACACGTCGTCGCCGTGCACGAGGGGGAGGTCGCGGTCGAGGACGACCACGTCGTAGTCGTTGACGCCGATGCGCTCGAGGGCGGCCGCACCGTCGTACACGACGTCGACGGCCATGGCCTCCCGGCGCAGTCCGGTGGCCACCGCATCGGCGAGCAGTTGCTCGTCCTCGACGACGAGTACGCGCACGTCGCTGGTCCTTCCTGTGTCCGCCCGCGCAGCGCGTCTCGGGCGCACGAGGGCAGGGGGGCTGGTGGGTGTGTTGCCTCCATCCTGCCCTTTTCAGCCATAAGTCGGCTGTAAGGCGGGTGAGGGGCCGGTGGCGAACCGGGAGCGGCGCTCCGAAGACCGCTCCGAAGACCGCTCCGAGGACGCTCCGGGGACGGCTCCGAGGACCCCGCTCCGGGGACGGCCCCGGGACGCTCCTCGAGGACGGGACGGCCGCGGAACGGTACTCGGAGACGGACGGGACGGCCGGAAAGGCCGCGGTTCCGGGAATGCGAGATTTTCTCGCGCGGTTAGGTTTCCCCGGAAGGGAGCGGGGGGAGGACGGCTTTACACCCCGCGATCACGCTCTGCCTGTGCCGCACCACCACGCGGTACGCCGCGGTCCGCTTCCGCAGAGCGGGCGTGGGTGTCCGGCACGGTCGCCGCCCGGCAGGGCAGCGCTGGGCACTCCACCGGAGACGTGATCGCCCCTTCCCAACGGCACACCCCCGTGCCACCGACCCACGACCCAGGACGAGGGGGCGCAGCATGGACGCTTTCACCGCAGGACTTCTGCAGCGCATAAAGACGACCGAGTCCGACCTGTCCCGGGCCCGCGACGAGGGGGACGAGTTCCTCGTCGAGGTGGAGCTGGGCGAGCTCGACGATCTGCGCCGTCTCGCTGCCGAGCACGGTGTGGAGGTCGGCGCGACCGGCGTCTGATCGGCCCGTGAGCGACGGGGCCCCGGCGGAATCCAGCGCCGGGGCCCCGTCGTTCGCCGTGTCGGCGGCGACAGCCGGCCGTCAGGCGCCGAAGTCCACCAGCAGCCGCTGGAGGGGCTCGAACACGTCCGGGGTGGCCGCGATCGTCAGGTCGCGTGACGGGCGCTCCCCGGGGCGTCCACCGGTCACCGCGCCCGCCTCCCGGGCGATCAGGTCGCCCGCCGCGAGGTCCCAGGGGTGCAGTCCACGCTCGTAGTAGCCGTCCAGGCGTCCCGCGGCCACGTCGCACAGGTCGATGGCGGCCGAGCCGCCGCGCCGGATGTCGCGCACCAGCGGGATCAGCCGCCGCGCGATCTCCGCCTGCTCGGCGCGGACGTCGGCGACGTAGTTGAAGCCGGTGGAGACCAGCGCCTGGTCGAGCGGCGCGGCGGCACGGCAGGCGAGCCTGCGCTCACCGTCCCAGGCACCCTTCGCCCAGGCCCCGCCGCCGCGCACCGCGTGGTACGACTCGCCCCGCATCGGGGCCACGACCACCCCGGCGACCCGCTCGCCGTCCTGCTCGGCGGCGATGGAGACCGCCCAGGTGGGCAGCCCGTAGAGGTAGTTGACCGTGCCGTCGAGCGGGTCGATGACCCAGCGGACGCCGCTCGTGCCCTCGGTGGCGGAGCCCTCCTCGCCGAGGAACCCGTCGTCCGGGCGGCGGTCGGCGATCAGGCCGGTGATCAGCTTCTCCGCCGCGATGTCCATCTCGGTGACCACGTCGATCGGGCTGGACTTGGTGGCGGCGACCGCGAGGTCGGCGGGGCGGCCGTCGCGCAGCAGCTCGCCCGCGCGGTGGGCGGCCTCCTGGGCGATCTTCAGCAGGTCGGCGTGGAGCGGGTCGGTCGTCACGTCGGTCACGGGGTTCCTCACGCGTAGGGGCTGTCGGCGCCCGCGGCGGCGGGCCGGGGGGCGCGGGCGGGGCAGCAGCCGACCGGGCACAGGTTGTGGCTCGCGCCGAGCGCGCCGAGGGCGCACGGTGCGACCTCCTGGCCGCGCTCGTCCGCGGCCCGCTCCAGGACGAGGTCGCGGACCGCGGCGGCGAACCGCGGGTCGGCGCCGACGGTGGCCGAGCGGCGCACCGGCAGCCCGAGCTCCCTGGCCTTGGCGGTGGCCTCCGTGTCGAGGTCGTACAGGACCTCCATGTGGTCGGAGACGAAGCCGATGGGGGCCATCACCACGGCGGGGACTCCGGCCGCGTGGCGCTCCTCCAGGTGGTCGCAGATGTCGGGCTCCAGCCACGGGACGTGCGGGGCGCCCGACCGCGACTGGTACACGAGCTGCCAGGGGTGGTCGACGCCGGTGCGCTCGCGGACCGCGTCGGCGATCATCTGTGCCACGTCCAGGTGCTGGCGGACGTACGCCCCGCCGTCGCCGTGCTCCTCGACCGGGCCGGAGGTGTCCGCGGCGGAGGTGGGGATCGAGTGGGTCGAGAACGCGATGTGCGCGGCGTCCCGGACCTCCTCCGGGAGCTCGGCGAGGGACCGGACGACGCCGTCGACCATCGGCTCGACGAAGCCCGGGTGGTTGAAGTAGTGCCGGAGCTTGTCGATCTTCGGCAGCTCCAGCCCTTCGGCCTCCAGTCCCTCCGCCTCCAGGGCGGCGAGCGCGTCCGCGAGGTTCTCGCGGTACTGACGGCAGCCCGAGTACGAGGCGTAGGCGCTGGTGGCGAGGACGAGGATGCGGCGGCGGCCGTCCCGCACCATCTCGCGCAGGGTGTCCGTCAGGTACGGCGCCCAGTTGCGGTTGCCCCAGTAGACCGGCAGGTCCAGGCCGTGCTCGGCGAAGTCCTTGCGGAGCGCGTCGAGCAGGGCGCGGTTCTGGTCGTTGATGGGGCTGACCCCGCCGAAGAGGAAGTAGTGCCGGCCGACTTCCTTGAGGCGTTCCTTGGGGATGCCGCGCCCGCGTGTCACGTTCTCCAGGAACGGGACGACGTCGTCCGGGCCCTCCGGGCCGCCGAACGAGAGCAGGAGCAGGGCGTCGTAAGGGCTGGAATCGAGCACGTCTGGCATGTCTCGATCCTGCCACCCGGCACTGACAGCGGGGAAACGGCGGGGTGCCGACCGTGCTTCCGCCGGGCTCGGGGGGTGGTGCCGGGCGACCTGGCGAGTAAGCTGTATCGACTGTGTTCGTGCCTTACCGAGCACCTTACTGAGCCGTTCCGGAGACACCGTTGCCCAGCCCCTACCGCGCCCTGTTCACCGCTCCCGGGAGCAAGGGCTTCTCCGCCGCGGGCTTCCTCGGCCGGATGCCGCTGTCGATGATGGGCATCGGCGTGGTCACTATGATCTCGCAGCTCACCGGGCGGTACGGACTGGCCGGCGCCCTGTCGGCCACCATCGCGCTCGCGGCCGCCGTGGCCGGACCGCAGGTCTCCCGCCTGGTGGACCGGTACGGCCAGCGGCGGGTGCTGCGTCCGGCGACCCTGGTCTCGCTCACCGCGGCGGCCGTGCTGCTGCCGGCCGCGCACTACGGGTGGCCGGACTGGGTGCTGTTCGCGGCCTGCGTCGGCGTCGGCTGCGTGCCGAGCCTCGGCGCGATGGTCCGGGCCCGCTGGGCGGCCCTGTACCGGGGCACTCCGCAGCTGCACACCGCGTACTCCTTCGAGTCCGTGGTGGACGAGATCTGCTTCATCTTCGGACCGATCATCTCCATCGGCCTGTCCACCGCGTGGTTCCCGGAGGCCGGGCCGCTGCTCGCCGCCTGCTTCCTGGCGACGGGCGTCTTCTGGCTCACCTCGCAGCGCGCCACCGAGCCGGAGCCGCATCCGCGCGAGCACAAGGGCGGCGGCAGCGCGCTGCGCTCCCGGGGACTTCAGGTCCTGGTCGGCACGTTCGTCGCGACGGGAACGATCTTCGGGGCCATCGACGTCGTCACCGTGGCCTTCGCCGAGGACGAGGGCCACAAGGCCGCCGCCAGCCTCGTACTCGCCCTGTACGCGGCGGGTTCGTGCACGGCGGCCATGGTCTTCGGGCTGATGCGCTTCGCCGGGCCGCCCGAACGTCGCTGGCTCCTGGGCGTCTGTGCGATGGCCGTGAGTATGATCCCCCTCCTACTGGTCGGAAACCTGCCGTTTCTGGCCGTGGCGCTGTTCGTTGCGGGTCTGTCCATCGCTCCCACGATGATCACGACCATGTCCCTCATCGAAGAGCACGTGCCACGCACGCAGCTCACCGAGGGCATGACCTGGGTGAGCACAGGCCTCGCGGTCGGGGTCGCCCTCGGCTCGTCCGCGGGCGGCTGGGTGATCGACGCCTCCGGGGCGCGTGCCGGGTACGGGGTTCCGGCGGTGGCCGGGGCCGTCGCGGTCGTGGTCGGTTTCCTCGGGTACCGCCGGCTCAAGCGGCCGGAACCGCGTCGGGGAGGGACCGTTGAGCAGCACACGCACGGCGAACGGGAAGACGAGCGGCAAGAACGGCACATGGCGTAACTGGGGCGGCAACGTCTCCGCGCGCCCCGCGCGGGAGGTCACCCCCGCCTCCGTCGAGGAACTGGCCGAGGCCGTCCGCACGGCCGCCGAGGACGGGCTGCCGGTCAAGGCCGTCGGCACCGGACACTCCTTCACGTCCATAGCCGCGACGGACGGCCTGCTGATACGCCCCCGGCTGCTGACCGGCATCCGCGGCGTCGACCGCGACGCCATGACGGTCACGGTCGAGGCCGGCACTCCGCTCAAGCGGCTCAACCTTGCCCTCGCGCGGGAGGGCCTGTCGCTGACGAACATGGGCGACATCATGGAGCAGACCGTCGCCGGAGCCACCGCCACCGGCACCCACGGCACGGGCCGCGACTCGGCCTCGATCGCCGCCCAGATCCGGGGCCTGGAACTGGTCACGGCGGACGGATCGGTGCTGACCTGCTCCGAGCAGGAGAACCCCGAGGTCTTCGCCGCCGCCCGGATCGGCCTCGGCGCCCTGGGCGTCGTCACCGCGATCACCTTCGCCGTGGAGCCCCTCTTCCTGCTCACGGCCCGCGAGGAACCGATGCCGTTCGAGCGGGTCCTGCGCGACTTCGACGAACTGTGGGCCGAGAACGAGCACTTCGAGTTCTACTGGTTCCCGCACACCGGCAGCACCAACACCAAACGCAACAACCGCAGCGCCGGCCCCGAGCAGCCGGTCGGGCGGTTCCAGGGCTGGTTCGAGGACGAGTTCCTGTCCAACGGTGTCTTCCAGGCGGCCAACTGGGTCGGGCGCGCGGTGCCCGCCACCGTCCCGGCGATCGCGCAGATCTCCAGCAAGGCGCTGTCCGCGCGGACGTACACCGACACCGCCTACAAGGTCTTCACCTCTCCGCGCCGGGTGCGGTTCGTGGAGATGGAGTACGCCGTTCCACGCGAGGCCGTCGTCGAGACGCTGCGCGAACTGAGGGCGATGGTCGACCGGTCACGGCTCCGGATCAGCTTCCCGGTCGAGGTGCGCACGGCCCCGGCCGACGACATCACGCTGTCCACGGCCTCGGGCCGCGACAGCGCGTACATCGCCGTCCACATGTTCCGGGGCACTCCCTACCAGGCGTACTTCACCGCCGCCGAGCGCGTCTTCACGGCCCACGGGGGACGGCCGCACTGGGGGAAGGTGCACACCCGGGACGCCGAGTACTTCTCCCGGGTGTACCCGCGCTTCAGTGAGTTCACGGCGCTGCGGGACCGTCTTGACCCGGATCGCCTGTTCCGGAACGACCACTTGCGCCGGGTTCTGGGGTCGTAGCCGACGGGTCGGTCCCCGGGCCCGTGGTCTCGCCCGGGCCCTCGCCCCCGGTGGCGTCCGGGGTGGGCGTCGGACTCACCGCCGTGCCGCCGTCCTGCTCGGAGGAGCCGCCCGACGGCGTGCTGTCGGCGGTGGGGCCCGAGGTGCCGGACGGGGTCGCGGCGGGGGTGTCGCGGCCGGAGCCGGAATCCCCCGACTCCCCGGTGTCGCCGGAGTCCTGGGAGTCACCGCCGCCGTCCGGATCACTCGGGTGGTCCGAGTCCCCCGAATCCGAGGCGGGCTCGTGATGCCCCGTGAGGGCGTTGCCGACGGTGGTGCTCCGGTCGCCGCTGAGGCTGTGGCCGGAGGCCAGTTCGTAGGTGGTGATCCCGGCCATGGTGACACCGAAGACGAGGGCCGCCGCGACCACCGGCCGCTTCCAGCCCCGCGTCCGCGCGCGGTAGACGGTGCCCTCGGTGAACTCGCCCGGGAGGGGCGCCCCGCGCCCGCCGGGGTGTTCGGCGCCGACTTGGGCCTCGGCGGTCCGCCTGACCCGCAGCTGCTCGCCGGTGCGCTTGAAGAAGTGCTGGAGGACCGTGCTGCCACAGGTGGCGATGACACTGATCAGGCCGGCTCCGAGGATCGTGCCGTAGACGCCGAAGGAGGAGGCGAGCTTGGCGGCCACCACCGCCGCCAGGGCGCTTCCCGCGACCTGGGGCACGCTCAGGTCGATTCGCTTGGACTCCCCCTCCGTACGCACGTCCGCATCGTCCACGGCATCGGGCTTTTCACGCATCCCCGGACCTTGCCTGCCTTTCCGTACGTGATCGATCAACTGCACGAGAAAGGGACGTGCGAACGAAACCATTAGTTCCGTTTCTGGTGATTGCGTGAAGTACGCCACGCCCGGGACCGCGGAAAGCGTGCCGGCGTCGGCCGGGTGCCACCCCTTGCCGGAAGTCGGGCGGCGTGCCCATCCGCGCACGTGGCCCGAATGGAGTACTGTTGCGAGCCCTGGGTCCGGTCTCCCGACAGGGGGGCCAGGACCTTGAAGGACCGCCGGGAGGGGGCTAGTTTCACAGGGTGACCAAATCGGTCACTCAGCGTGGCGAACAGGTAACCGTGCCATAACGGCGATCCAGGGCCCGCGCCCGACACGCCGGGCAACTCGGCAAGGTTGTGGCAGGCTGCACCCGGGCAGGTCACACTCGACAGAGCGGAAGCAGCGACGCACGTGACGTCGGCAGGCACCACCCGGGAGGTCCCCATGCCCGAACTGCGTGTCGTGGCCGTCTCGAATGACGGCACACGGCTGGTGCTGAAAGCTGCGGACAGCACGGAGTACACGCTTCCGATCGACGAGCGGCTGCGCGCCGCCGTGCGCGGCGACCGTCCCCGCCTCGGCCAGATCGAGATCGAGGTGGAGAGCCATCTCCGCCCCCGCGACATCCAGGCGCGTATACGTGCCGGCGCGACCGCGGAAGAGGTCGCCACGATGGCCGGCATCCCCGTCGACCGGGTACGCCGCTTCGAGGGGCCCGTGCTGGCCGAGCGCGCCTTCATGGCGGAGCGGGCCCGCAAGACCCCCGTGCGCCGCCCCGGCGAGAACTCCGGCCCGCCCCTCGGTGAGGCCGTCCAGGAGCGGCTGCTGCTGCGCAGCGCCGACAAGGACTCCGTCCAGTGGGACTCCTGGCGCCGCGACGACGGCACCTGGGAGGTTCTGCTCGTCTACCTGGTCGCGGGCGAACCGCACTCGGCGAGCTGGACCTACGACCCGCCCCGGCGGCTCGTCCAGGCCGTCGACGACGAGGCACGCTCGCTGATCGGCGAGTCCGACGACCTCGCTGCGCCCGAGCCCAGCTTCCCGTTCGTCCCACGCATCGCGCGACTGCCGCGCGACCGCCCGCTGGACCGTTCCCTCGACCGGGAGCAGCGAGAGCGGCCGAGCCTGCCCCCGCCCCCGTCCGAGCCGGCCGAGGACACCGCGGCGACCGCCTCGGCCGAACGCGAACGGGACTCGCTCACCAGCCTCCTGGAGGCGGTGCCGAGCTTCCGGGGCGACCTGGTGGTGCCCGAGCGCACCGCGGAACCGGCGGAGGAGCCCACCGAGGAGCCCGAGGTGGAGGAGCCCCCGGCTCCGGCGGCGTCGGCCGGTTCCGCCTATGCCGACGTGCTCATGCCGCGCTCCGTGGCCAGCCACCGCGACCGTCTCACCGGCTCCACCGACCGCCAGGCCGAGGCCGACGGCGTCCGGCCGGGCCGCCGCGCGGCGGTGCCGAGCTGGGACGAGATCGTGTTCGGCACGCGGCGGAAGAAGCAGGAGTAAGAGGCGCCTTCGGTTATGAGGGCCAGGGCCGCACCCGCGTGGGTGCGGCCCTGGCCCGGTCCCTCGACGTGCCCGGTCCTTCGACGGACCCGGTCTCTCGGCCTGCTCGACTCGTCGGCCGGCTCGGCCCGTCGACCTGACGTCGGCCTACTGCGGGTCGGGGCCCACCGCGACCGGCCGCTGCGGATCCGCCGACCACTCCGACCACGAACCCGCGTACAGCGACGCCGGGATGCCCGCCACCGCCAGCGCCAGCACCTCGTGGGCACCCGACACGCCCGAGCCGCAGTACACGCCGACCTCGCCACCCTCCGTGACCCCCAGCGTCTTGAAGCGCGCCCGGAGTTCCTCGGCGGGCAGGAAACGGCCGTCCGCCGCGACGTTGTCGGTCGTCGGCGCCGACACGGCGCCCGGAATGTGGCCGCCGACCGGATCGATCGGCTCGACCTCGCCCCGGTACCGCTCCCCCGCGCGGGCGTCGAACAGTACTCCGGACCGGGCCAGCGCGGCGGCCCCGTCCGCGTCCAGCAGCCCGGCCGCACCCGGCGCCGGCCTGAAATCGCCCTCCGCGGGCGCGGGGACGTCCGTCGACAGCGGCGCATCCCAGGCCGGCAACCCGCCGTCGAGGACCCGCACGTTCGGGTGACCCGTCCAGCGCAGCAGCCACCAGGCGCGGGCCGCCGCCCACCCCTGCCCGCCGTCGTACACGACGACCGGCCGGCCGGACGACACGCCCGCCCGGCGCATCGCGGCCCCGAACTCCGCCACGTCGGGCAGCGGATGCCGGCCGCCGGCGCCGGGCGCGGAGGCCAGTTCCCTGTCCAGGTCCACGAAGACGGCACCGGGCAGATGCCCGGCCGCGTACTCGGCGCGGCCGTCGAACGGCGGGGCGCCCGCCGCCTTGGCCGTGCTCAACTGCCAGCGGATGTCGAGCAGGACCGGCGGATTGACGCCCGCCAGTTCCTTCACGAGTTCGGATGCGGAGATGATGGCGTTCATGGCCCCATCCTGACGTACCGAGTGGCCGCCGCGTCGATGTCGGGCTACTCTGCCCGCCGGGCAGTACCGATCACGAGGCGTACGGGTTCGGGCACATGCTGTACCAGCCGAGCAGGCGGGCTGCCTCACGAGCGCGCCCGGGGCGCGCGGCACCGGGACCGGTGCCGGCATCGACGCGGGGGCTCCGTAGGAGCGGAAGCGGACGCACGGCCCGCGAGGGGCCGAGAAGAGAGTGACGATGACCGACGCACGGGGGTCGGCCGGCCGGAACGGCGAGACGAACGCCCGGCGCCCGCCCGGCACACCCTGCTGGGTGAGTCTGATGGTGCACGGACCGGCCGCGACCCATGACTTCTACGAAACACTGTTCGGCTGGGATTTCCAGCCCGGCCCCCATCAACTCGGCCCCTACGCGCGGGCCCTGCTCGACGGGTGCGAGGTGGCGGGTGTCGGCCAACTGCCCCTGGACCGGCACCTGCCCGTCACCTGGACGCCCTACTTCGCCTCCGCCGACGTCAACCGGACGGCGGAAACGGTACGCCTGTGCGGGGGCACCATCGGTGTGGGCCCACTGGACGCGGACGAGGCCGGCCGCCTGGCCATCTGCTCCGACCCGTCGGGCGCCGTCTTCGGCATCTGGCAGGCCGCGGCCCACCTCGGCACGGCCGTCACGGGCGTGCCCGGGACACCGGCGTGGAACGAGCTGCTGACCTTCGAGTCGGCGGGCGTCACCAAGTTCTACGAGACGGTGTTCGGCTTCGAGTCGGTGCCGGATGTCTTCACCGACGCCGACCGCAAGACCCTGCTCCTCGACGGCCGCCCCGTCGCGGACGTCCACGGCGTCGGCGACGCCCTGCCGCGGGACCGGGGACCGCACTGGACGACCTACTTCGAGGTGGCCGACGCGGAGGAGTCCCTGGACCGTCTCGTCGCCCTGGGCGGGAGTGTCCTGGAGCCCGTCCGGGACACGCCGCACGGCCGGGTGGCGAGGGTGGCGGATCCGGAGGGGGCGCGGTTCGCGCTGCTGCAGGGGCGGTGAGCCGAGCCGTGCGGAGGCGGGTGCCGCTCAGCCGGGCGACACCGGCAGCACGTCCGGTGACAGCGCCGCCGCGTGGGCCGTCGCGGCGGTCGTACGGCGCCGGTGGTGCCGTCGGCACAGCACCTCGTAGCCGACCTCGTCGGGGGACTGGGCGACGTCGCCGACGACCACCTGGGCGCCCTCGACGACCATGACGCCGCCCACGGTGCGGGCGTTGTGCGTGGCGCGTGCGCCGCACCAGCACAGGGCCTCCACCTGGAGCACCTCGACACGGTCGGCGAGTTCGACCAGGCGCTGGGAGCCGGGGAACAACTTGGAGCGGAAGTCGGTGGTGATGCCGAAGGCGTACACGTCGACGTCGAGGTCGTCGACCACGCGCGCGAGCTGGTCTATCTGGTCCGGCGCCAGGAACTGCGCCTCGTCCGCGATCACGTAGTCCACGCGTCCGCCCTGCGAGAGGTGGTCGACGACGTGGGCGTACAGGTCCTGTCCGTCCGCGACCTCCACCGCGTCGGTGACCAGGCCGAGCCGGGAGGAGAGCTTGCCCTCGCCCGCGCGGTCGTCGCGGGTGAAGATCATGCCGGCCAGGCCCCGGGCCGAGCGGTTGTGCTCGATCTGGAGAGCCAGCGTCGACTTCCCGCAGTCCATCGTTCCGGAGAAGAACACCAGCTCGGGCATGGGGGGTCGAACACCTTTCGGCAGCGGGGTCGGGATGGGGGGCAGAGTTTCAGGAGCGTACTTCGAGCAGGGGGACGAGCTGCTCGGCAGGGGTCATCGACCCGTGGTTTCCGACCATCGCCGACTCCCTCGGCTCCCGCTCCGAGGCGATGAGCAGGACGTCGTCGCGCGCGGCGGCCACCACGTCGCCGATGCGGTCGTACACCCGGTCGTCGATGCGGGGGCCGAACCAGCCCGCCGCGATCGCCTCGTCCCGTGACGCCACCCAGAACTGCTCGCCGAGCACCTCGCGCCAGCAGGTCAGGACGTCGTTGTGGGCGCCGGGAACGGCGTACACGTGGCGGGCGCGGCCCTCGCCGCCGAGGAGGGCGACGCCCGCCTTCAGTTCCCAGTCCTCGTCGAAGTCGATGCGGTGGTCCTCGTCGAAGGGCACGTCGATCATGCCGTGGTCGGCGGTGACGTAGAGGGTGCTGCGCGGGGGCAGCTGCTCGGCGAGGCGCTGGGCCAGCCG
Source organism: Streptomyces lancefieldiae (assembly GCF_031845825.1). NCBI lineage: Bacteria > Bacillati > Actinomycetota > Actinomycetes > Kitasatosporales > Streptomycetaceae > Streptomyces > Streptomyces lancefieldiae. The sequence goes on from NZ_JAVRFH010000018.1 coordinate 23,331, forward strand.
GTCGACGTGCATCAGCTGGCCGCGCCAGGTGTCGGAGTCCACACCGTAGCGGTGGCCGGCGCCGTCGACCTCGGCGTAGTACGTGTAGACGAGGGCGCGGTCGGCGGCGGCCAGCTGCTCGGCCGCGAGGTCCATGCGGTCCTCGCCGGAGAGGCGGCCGTGGAAGGTGCCGCCGCTGAGGGCGATCTTGGTCAGCGGGGTGTTCGCGAAGGTCGGCGAGGAGACCTGGGCGGCGTGCACGCCGGCCTGCTGGGCGAGGCCGAAGACGGTCGGGTACGGCTGCCAGGCGCCCGGTGGGGTCCACGGCTGCCAGCGCAGCTGGTTCATCAGCTCGCCGGTGGCCGGATTGCGCACGGTGTAGCCGGGCAGGCCGTGGGCGCCCGGCGGCAGACCGGTGCCGACGGAGGCGAGGGAGGTGGCGGTGGTCGCCGGGTAGCCGGCGGTGATCGGACGTCCGGTTCCACCGCGTGAGCTGCCGATCAGGGAGTTCAGGAAGGGGGCTTCGTCCGGGTGGGCCCGCAGCTGCTCCCAGCCGAGGCCGTCGATCAGGAACACGCAGTTCCGGTCGGCGGGGGTCAGTTCGGTGATCCCCGCGGTCATGCCGGGGACGCCGAGGCCGGCGGCCAGCGTGGGCAGCAGGTCGGCGAGCGAGCCGGCGCCGTACTCGGGTACGGGGGCGGAGTCGACGGGGAGCGGTTCCGGGTGGGTGTCCCAGGCGGCGGTCTGCACCATCAGCGGGCGGAGTCCGCGGTCGCCTCGGAGAGGGCCTGCGCGAAGGTGAGCGCCTGGCGCACCGTCTCCGGGCCGTCCCCGGCCTCGCTGACACGCAGGCTGAGGTCGTCGGCCGTCGAGCTTCCGGTGTAGCCGTGGTCCGCCTCGCAGTTGGGGTCGCCGCAGGCGGCCGGCTCAAGGTCGAGGCGGGAGACGGCGCCCCAGCCGATGGTCAGCACGATCTCGCGGGGCAGTGTGCCCGGCTTGTACTTCTCCGGGTTGGCGACCACGCGGCTGACGACGATGGACGAGATCCGGCCGAGCTTGACCGACTCCGTGGACGTCGTGGCGTACGGCGTCGGGGACGTGTCGTCGGCGGCCTGCTCGTCGGTGTGGCTGACGATGAAGCGGTTGCCGGTGAGCACCAGCACGGTCACGTGCCGGCGCACCTCGTTCTGGTCGAACGTCGTCTCCTGATGGACCAGGTACGACCGGACGGGCTCGCCGCCCACGGCGGCCTCCACCGCCTCGGCCACGAGGGCCGGGTAGTAGCCGCTGCGCTCGATCGCCGCTCGCAGCCCCTGGGTCGTCGTACTGGTCTTGGCCATGCCGTCCATCCTACGGGGACCCAATGACTGCGCGGCACGCTCGTGCGATCCCCCGGCCGGTCCGTGCGCGGTCAGTACGCCGGCAGGGTCCGCGGGCCGAGGTCGTCCCTGGCGGGCGGGGGCGCGAGGCGGACGGACGCGCCGAGGACGCTCAGGCCGCGCTGGGCGACGACGACCGGTTCCAGGGTGACCGCGACGACCTCCGGGTGGTCGTCGACCAGCCGGGAGAGCCGCAGCAGCAGCTCCTCCAGGGCGGCGGTGTCGACCGGGGCCGAGCCGCGCCAGCCGAAGAGGAGCGGGGCCGTGCGGATCGAGCGGACGAGCGAGGTGGCCTCCCGGTCGGTGACCGGGACCAGCCGGTGCGCCATGTCGCCGAGCAGCTGGGTGGCGGCCCCGGCCAGCCCGAAGGAGAGCACCGCGCCGGCCGCCGGGTCGATGACCGCCCGCACGACCGTGTCGACGCCGCGCGGGGCCATGCCCTGCACCACCGGACGCAGCTCCTCGGACTTGCCGAACAGCTCGGTCAACTCGGCGTACGACCGCCGCAGTTGTTCCTCGTCCGCGAGATCCAGGCGTACGCCGCCGAGGTCGGCGCGATGACGCAGGTGGGGGGCGGTGGCCTTGAGGGCGACGGGGTAGCCGAGGGTCCGCGCGGCGGCGACGGCGTCGTCGGGGGTGGGGGCGGGCAGCGCGCGGTGGACGTGGACGCCGTACCTGCCGAGCAGCTCGCAGGTCTCCTGCGGGCCGAGTGTGAGGCCCTGCCCGCGCGCCAGGTGGCCGGTGATGAGCTCGGCGGCGCCCTTCTCGTCGATGTCCTCGTACTCCGGCACCTTGCCGGGGTCGGCGGCGTCGCGGCGCCACTGGGCGTAGGAGACCGCCTGCGCGAGGGCGCGGACGGCGCGTTCGGCGGCGGGGTAGGCGGGGATGAGGTGGGCTCCGTCCGGAGCCCCGACGGGTTCGGCGGGCGGCCGCCGCACGGGAGCCGTCGGCTGGGCGGCACCCGCCGCGGGGGGCGGGGGCGTCCGGAGCCCGCCGGGCGGCACCGCCTGTGCCTCCCTGGGCGCCTCCGCCTCCGCGGCCGAAGCCGCCCCGGGCTCGGGGGCCACGGCCGCCCGGGGCTCGGAGGGCTGCGCATCCTTCGGGTCGGGAGCCACGGCCGGCCGGGGCCCGGCGGGCGGGGCCGCCCGGGACCCGGAGGCCGCAGCTGTCCGGCTCTCCGCGGACGGGCCCCCGGGCTCGGGGGCCACGGCGGCCCGGGGCTCGGCTGGCGGGGCAGCCTGCGGCTCGGCTGGCGGGGCAGCCTGCGGCTCGGTGGGCGGGGTGACCTGTGGTGCCGTGCTCGCCGCCGCGGACAGGGCCTCCGCCAGCCCGCCCAGCTCCACGTGCACCACGAGGACGGGCTTGCCGGGCGCCGCGGACGCCGCCGACCGCAGCGCCTCCGCGAGGGCCGTGTCGCCGGCCGACCCCTCCCCCACGGTCGGGATCGCGGTCACCACCACCGCGTCGCACGTGTCGTCGGCCAGCGCCCTGGAGAGGGCGGCGTGGAAGTCCTCCGGCGACGCCGCCGTCGTCAGGTCGAGCGGAGGGCGCGGTCGCAGCCCCTCGGAGAGACACGCGTCGTACGTCAGCAGTCCCAGTGACTCCGAGTTCCCGACGATCGCCACCCGCGGTCCGGCCGGCAGCGGCTGGCGGGCGAGCAGCAGTCCCGCGTCGACCAGGTCGGTGATGGTGTCGACGCGGATCACGCCGGCCTGCCTCAGCAGGGCCGAGACCGTCGCGTGCGGCAGCCGTGTCGCCTGTACCGCGTGCCCCTGCGGTGCCACGCCGCCGTGCCGGGCCCCCTGCACCACGACCAGGGGCTTGACGGCGGCGGTCCGCCGGGCCAGGCGCGTGAACTTGCGCGGGTTGCCGATGGACTCCAGGTACATCAGGGCGACGTCGGTCTCCGGGTCGTCGTACCAGTACTGCAGGACGTCGTTGCCGGAGACGTCGGCCCGGTTGCCGGACGAGACGAAGGTCGACACGCCCGTGACGCCGGTGACCCCGCCGCCGCGCCGGTGCAGCCGGGACAGCAGGGCGATGCCGATCGCGCCGGACTGGGCGAACAGGCCGATCCGGCCGGGGCGGGGCGTCTCGGGGGCGAGGGAGGCGTTGAGCCGTACCCGCGGGGAGGTGTTGATGATCCCGAAGGCGTTGGGTCCGATGATCCGCATGCCGTACGAGCGCGCCTGCCGTACGAGGGCGCGCTGGCGTTCACGTCCCTCGGGGCCGCTGTCGGCGTACCCGGCGGAGATCACCACCAGGCCCTGCACGCCGTGTTCGCCGCACTCGGTGACGACCTCGGGGACGTGCTCCGCGGGCACGGTGACGACGGCGAGGTCGACGGGCCCGTCGATGTCGCGCACCGAGCGGCGCGCGGGCACCCCGTCGAGTTCCCCGCGCTCCTCGGGGAAGGCCTTGTTCACGGCGTACAGCCGGCCGGTGTAGCCCGCGTCACGGATGTTGCCGAGGATGCTGCGGCCGACGCCGCCCGGCGCGCGGCCGGTGCCGACGACCGCCACCGAGCCGGGCTGGAGCAGCCGCTGAACGGACCGCGCCTCCGCGCGGTGTTCGCGCGCGTACTGCACGGCGAGCGAGCGGTCGGTGGGTTCGAGGTCGAACTCCAGGCGGACCACGCCGTCCTCGAAGCTGCGTTTCTGGGTGTACCCCGCGTCCATGAACACCTTGATCATCTTGGTGTTGGCGGGCAGCACCTCCGCGGCGAAGCGGCGGATGCCGCGCTCACGCGCGACGGCCGCGATGTGTTCCAGGAGCGCCGAGGCGACGCCGCGCCCCTGGTGCGCGTCCTGGACGAGGAAGGCGACCTCGGCCTCGTCGGAGACGGGAGGGGCGGGCGCGAAGCGCCCTCCGGCAAGGGTGGTGGTGGGCGACGGGTGGGACGACGCGGACGTTCCACCCGCGCCGATGCGGTCGTAGCGTACGGTGGCGATGAACTCGCCGCCGATCGTGGCCGCGAGTCCCACCCGGTCCACGAAGTCGTGGTGCGTGAAGCGGTGGACGTCCTTGGCGGACAGGCGAGGGTACGGCGCGAAGAAGCGGTAGTACTTCGACTCGTCGGAGACCTGCTCGTAGAAGCTGACCAGGCGCTCGGCGTCATCAACGGTGATGGGGCGGACGCGCGCGGTGCCGCCGTCGCGCAGCACCACGTCGGCTTCCCAGTGGGCGGGATACTCGTGCCGGTCCGACGAGGTCTGCATGGGCCCCAGAGTACGGCTCGCGTGCGACAACGGCGCGAGGCAGTCTGTGGGGACGGAAGGTCGGGCCGAGGCCGCGGTCCGACGGCCACCACCCCCGCAGAGCGTGTCCGTCCGGGCATGCTTCACGATGTGGGAAACTGGTCTAGACAACCCTGAACACCTGAAGGGCAGCATCACATGGCTGAGCGCCGCGTCAACGTCGGCTGGGCCGAGGGTCTCCACGCCCGCCCCGCCTCCATCTTCGTCCGAGCCGCCACGGCCACAGGCGTCCCGGTGACGATCGCCAAGGCCGACGGGTCCCCCGTCAACGCGGCCTCCATGCTGGCCGTCCTCGGCCTCGGCGCCCAGGGCGGCGAGGAGATCGTCCTCGCCTCCGACGCCGAGGGTGCGGACGCCGCCCTGGAGCGGCTGGCGAAGCTGGTCTCCGAGGGCCTCGAGGAACTCCCCGAGACCGTCTGAGCGACAGCAGCACCGAAAGGCCCACCCCGGACCGGACCACGGGGCGGGCCTTTCGTTTTCCCCTTTTCCGGGCAGCAGGAAATAGCCCCCGAAATTGACTCCTCTTTTGTATACGGTGCCCGTGTTAATGCCGCGGGCTCGACATGTTTACGGGACGTTGCGAGTTCCTCACACGCCCCGCCCGCTGCTCACCGCCGGAGGCGAACCGCAAGCGGTGCGCCGGCGCGGACCGCTCGGTGTGCAGTGCCATGAGCGCCCGCGCGCGCTCGGCGTCGCCCCGGGCCACCGCGTCCACGATCGCGCCGTGCTCCGCCCAGTACTCCACCGGTCCGGTCGGCGCGTCCACGACGTACATCCAGGCGATCTTGTGGCGCAGTTGGGTCAGCAGCGCCGTCAGGGAGGGGCTGCCGGCGGCCTGCGCGAGGGTCTCGTGGAACCAGCCGCCCAGTGAGCGCAGGTCCTCGCCACTGCCCCGCCTGGCGCGTTCCTGTCCCAGCCTGACCAGCCCGCGCAGTACCTTCAGGTGGGCCTCGGTGCGGCGCCGGGCGGCCCGGGAGGCGCCGAGGGGTTCCAGGAGCGTACGCGTCTCCAGCAGGTCGGCGGCCTCCTGTGCGGTCGGCTCCGCCACGCACGCGCCCGCGTGCCGCCGGGTCACCACGAACCCCTCGGCCTCCAGCGTACGCAGCGCCTCGCGGACGGGGACGCGGGAGACGCCGTAGTTGCGGGCGAGGAGTTCCTCGGTGAGCCGGCTGCCCCGCCCGTGGACGCCGGCGACGATGTCGTCCCGGATCGCCGTGCACACCGAGTGCGCCGGAATACGCATGACCGACCTCCGTCTTAATCCCCGTGAAACGTCGACGATGGACGTGTGTTCCGTGACTCTAGGCCAATGGGGCTGGCATTCGGACGGCGCGGCGGATTTCATGGATATTTTTTGGACAGCACCGCGCCCGGAAATCCGAAAGCCCCGGCTCGGGGAGCCGGGGCTTTCGGTTGCCGTACCGTCCGTCGTCACACGTTCACGCCGTGGGAGCGGAGGTAGGCGACGGGGTCCATGTCCGAGCCGTACTCGGGGCTCGTGCGGGCCTCGAAGTGCAGGTGCGGTCCGGTGACGTTGCCGGTGGCGCCGGAGAGGCCGATCTGCTGGCCCGGGACGACCGACTGGCCCACCGAGACGCCGATGGACGACAGGTGGCCGTACTGGGTGTAGGTGCCGTCGTGCATCTTGATCACGACCTGGTTGCCGTACGCGCCGCCCCAGCCGGCCTCGACGACCGTGCCGACGCCGACGGCGTGCACGGAGGTGCCTCTGGAGGCGTGGAAGTCGATGCCGGTGTGACTGCCGGAGGACCACAGGGAGCTGCCGGCCCGGTAGGCGGTGGAGACGTAGGAGGCGGTGATCGGCGACACGAAGGTGTTGAGGCGCTCGCGCTCCGCCTCACGCGCGGCGCGCTCCTTGGCCTCGCGCGCCTCCTTCGCCGCCTCGGCCGCCCGCTCGCGCGCGGCCTCCTCGGCCGCCTCTCGGGCGGCTGCGTCCAGGGCTGCCTGCTTCTGCGCGGCGGCCTGGGCGTCGATCTCGTCGGCCACGGAGTCGCCGATGGTGACGACCGGGGTGAGTCCGCTCTGCTCCGCCTCGGACTCGGCGGCGAGCGCCGGAGCCGCGAGGGTGCCGACGACGCCGGTGGTGGCGAGGGCCGCGACACCCGCCGCGCGGGCGGTGGTGCGGTGCACCCGGCTGGGACGGCGGTGCTTCCCGGTGGCGCGCGTGAACGCCATGTAGAGGCTGTTCCTTTCCTTCCCTCTCGCCTACCGGGTTAGCTGACGGGTTCGGAGCAGGAAGGTCTCCTACGGACCCCCTCGCTGCACGCGCGGGCATCCGATTCACCCCAGGGACTGCGATGGGTCCCCGGCTCCCCTGGCTCGCGCCGTACGGGGACTCGGCGATGACTGTCCGGTGCCGCGGGTGCGGCGCACTGCCTGACGAACAGCCCGGACGACGCTAAACGCGGCTGCCTTCAATCCTCAAACGCAACAGGCTTTTTGTAGCGCATGCCACAGGGCAGACAGGCAGCCACTCCCTCAATTCGGACAAAAGGCGGCCCTGGTGACGCATTCGTCACCAGGGCCGCCGCGCTCGTGTGCCCTACTCGGCGGCCACCACGGTCACTTCGCCGATGCCGAGGGCTTCGACGGGCTCCTTGATCTGCGCCGCGTCACCGACGAGGACCGTCAGCAGTCGGTCCCCCGGGAAGGCGTTCACCACCGCCGCCGTGGCCTCCACGGTGCCGGTGGCGGCGAGTTGGCGGTAGAGCGTGGCCTGGTAGTCGTCGGGCAGGTGCTGCTCGACCTGGTCGGCCAGCGTGCTCGCCACGGCCGCCGCCGTCTCGTACTTCAGCGGCGCCACCCCGACCAGGTTCTGCACCGCGACGTCGCGCTCGGCGTCGGTGAGTCCGCCCTCGGCGAGCGTGCGCAGCACCGTCCACAGGTCCTGCAGGGCGGGGCCGGTGTTGGGGGTGTCGACGGAGCCGCTGATGGCGAGCAGGGCGGCGCCCGTGCCGTCGGGGGCGGACCGCAGGACCTGGCCGAAAGCCCGTACGCCGTAGGTGTATCCCTTCTCCTCGCGCAGGACGCGGTCCAGGCGGGAGGTGAGGGTGCCGCCCAGGCAGTAGGTGCCGAGCACCTGCGCGGGCCACACGCGGTCGTGCCGGTCGGCGCCGGTGCGCCCGATCAGCAGCTGCGTCTGGACCGCTCCGGGGCGGTCCACGACGACGACCCGGGCGGTGTCGTCGGCGGTCACCCGGGGCACGGGGCGCGGCTCGGCGGCGGAGCCGGTCCACGCGCCCAGCGTGTCGCCGAGCAGCGCGTCGAGGTCGACGCCGGTGAGGTCGCCGACGACCACGGCGGTGGCCGTGGCGGGGCGGACGTGCTTCTCGTAGAAGGCGCGTACGGCTCCCGAGTCGATGCTCGCGACCGTCTCCTCGGTGCCCTGGCGCGGGCGCGACATGCGCGCCTCGGCCGGGAACAGCTGCTTGTAGAGCTCCTTGGCCGCGCGGCGGGAGGGGTTGGCCAGCTCGTGCGGGATCTCGTCGAGGCGGTTGCGGACCAGCCGTTCCACTTCGCTGTCCGTGAACGCGGGCGCCCTGAGGGCGTCGGCGAGCAGGCCGAGTGCCCTGGCGAGACGTGAGGCCGGCACCTCCAGGCTCAGCCGGACGCCGGGGTGGTCGGCGTGCGCGTCGAGGGTGGCGCCGCAACGCTCCAGCTCGGCGGCGAACTCCTCCGCGGAATGCTTGTCGGTGCCCTCGGAGAAGGCGCGCGCCATGATCGTGGCGACGCCGTCGAGACCGGTCGGCTCGGCGTCCAGAGGTGCGTCGAGGAGTACTTCGACGGCGACGACCTGCTGGCCGGGGCGGTGGCAGCGCAGCACGGTGAGGCCGTTGGCGAGACTGCCGCGCTCGGGGGCCGGGAACGCCCACGGCTTGGGTTCACCGGCCTGCGGCTGCGCGTGGAATTCCATGGTGGCGAGCTCGGTCACTTGGCCGCCTCCTCGTTCTCGTCGGTGGCGTCGGTCTCGTCGGCGGCGGTCTCGTCGGCGGGGGCGGTGGGCTCGTAGACGAGCACCGCGCGGTTGTCGGGGCGCAGGCGGGCCTTGGCGACCTCCTGGACCTCCTCGGCCGTCACCTCGAGCACCCGCTGCACGGCGGTGAGGGCGAGCTGCGGGTCGCCGAACAGGACGGCGTACCGGCACAGTTCGTCGGCGCGGCCGGCGACCGTGCCGAGGCGGTCGAGCCACTCGCGCTCCAACTGGGCCTGGGCGCGCTCCATCTCCTCGGCCGTGGGACCCTCCTCGGCGAACCGGGCGAGCTCCTCGTCGATGGCGGTCTCGATGACCGGCACCTCGACGTCACCGGACGTCTTCACGTCCAGCCACCCCAGGGAGGGCGCCCCGGCGAGCCGCAGCAGGCCGAACCCGGCGGCCACGGCCGTGCGGTCGCGCCGCACCAGCCGGTTGTACAGGCGGGAGGACTCGCCGCCGCCCAGGACGGTGAGGGCCAGGTCGGCCGCGTCGCACGCGCGCGTGCCGTCCTCCGGCAGGCGGTAGGCCGCCATCAGGGCACGGGCCGGGACCTCCTCCTCGACGACCTCGCGCAGCTGCCCGCCCATGACGTCCGGCAGCGAACCGTCCCGCGGGGGCTGCTTGCCGTCGTGCGAGGGGATGGAGCCGAAGTACTTCTCGATCCAGGCGAGCGTCTGCTCCGGGTCGATGTCGCCGACGACCGACAGCACCGCGTTGTTCGGCGCGTAGTAGGTCCGGAAGAACGCGCGCGCGTCCTCCAGCGTCGCCGCGTCCAGGTCGGCCATCGAGCCGATCGGCGTGTGGTGGTACGGGTGCCCCTCCGGGTAGGCGAGGGCGGTCAGCTTCTCGAACGCCGTGCCGTAGGGCACGTTGTCGTAGCGCTGGCGGCGTTCGTTCTTGACGACGTCCCGCTGGTTCTCCATGGACTCGTCGTCCAGGGCGGCCAGCAGCGAGCCCATGCGGTCGGCCTCCAGCCAGAGGGCGAGCTCCAGCTGGTGGGCGGGCATGGTCTCGAAGTAGTTGGTGCGCTCGAAGCTGGTGGTGCCGTTGAGCGAGCCGCCGGCGCCCTGCACCAGCTCGAAGTGGCCGTTGCCCTTGACCTGGGCGGAGCCCTGGAACATCAGGTGCTCGAAAAGGTGAGCCAGGCCGGTACGCCCCTTGACTTCGTGACGGGAGCCGACGTCGTACCAGAGGCACACCGCCGCGACCGGGGTCAGGTGGTCCTCGGAGAGCACCACGCGCAGGCCGTTGGCCAGGCGGTGCTCGGTCGCTGTCAGGCCGCCGGAGCCTGCCTGGGCTGTGGCCGTGTGACCCATGGGCATGTACGTCCCTTCGATCGCGGAAACCTAAGTGGAATCATTGGGCGGAACTGCGGAATTCCCACCGATCCTGCCACTGTATGCAAGCGTGCGGGCCACCGGTGGAGTTCCCGGCTCTCGTACGCCGAGAGCGAGAAAGGGGTTGGCGAGCCGCCGGACACGAGGGCGTACGCTGCGGGCAGCCCCGGGCGGCCGGGCAGCCCGTGACGGGTCCTGGTCGGTCGCTGTCAGTGCCGCGGTCCACAATGGACCGCGTCAGATCACCGTTCACGCTTCAGCAAGGAGCCGGCAGCGATGGCCCGCCGTAGTACGAAGACCCCGCCGCCCGACGACTCGTACGAGGAGAAGATCCTCGACATCGACGTCGTCGACGAGATGCAGGGCTCCTTCCTCGAGTACGCGTACTCGGTCATCTACTCCCGCGCCCTGCCGGACGCCCGCGACGGCCTCAAGCCGGTGCACCGCCGCATCGTGTACCAGATGAACGAGATGGGCCTGCGCCCCGAGCGCGGCTACGTCAAGTGCGCGCGCGTCGTCGGCGAGGTGATGGGCAAGCTCCACCCGCACGGCGACGCGTCGATCTACGACGCGCTGGTGCGCATGGCCCAGTCGTTCTCGATGCGCGTGCCCCTGGTCGACGGCCACGGCAACTTCGGGTCGCTGGGCAACGACGACCCGCCGGCCGCCATGCGGTACACCGAGTGCCGGATGGCCGAGGCGTCCAGCCTGATGACGGAGTCGATCGACGAGGACACCGTCGACTTCGCCCCCAACTACGACGGCCAGGAGCAGGAGCCGGCGGCCCTGCCCGCCGCCTTCCCGAACCTCCTGGTGAACGGCGCGTCGGGCATCGCCGTCGGCATGGCCACGAACATGCCGCCGCACAACCTGCGCGAGGTGATCGCGGCCGCCCGGCACCTGATCCGGTACCCGAACGCCGACCTCGAAGCCCTGATGAAGCACGTCCCGGGCCCCGACCTGCCCACCGGCGGCCGGATCGTCGGCCTGCCCGGCATCCGGGACGCCTACGAGACGGGACGCGGCACCTTCAAGATCCGCGCGACGGTATCCGTGGAGACGGTGACCGCCCGCCGCAAGGGCCTGGTCGTCACCGAGCTGCCCTTCGCCGTCGGCCCGGAGAAGGTGATCGCCAAGATCAAGGACCTCGTCGGCTCCAAGAAGCTGCAGGGCATCGCCGACGTCAAGGACCTCACCGACCGCGAGCACGGACTGCGCCTGGTCATCGAGATCAAGAACGGCTTCGTGCCGGAGGCGGTCCTGGAGCAGCTCTACAAGCTGACGCCGATGGAGGAGTCCTTCGGCATCAACAACGTCGCCCTGGTGGACGGCCAGCCCCTCACCCTGGGCCTCAAGGAACTGCTGGAGGTCTACCTCGACCACCGCTTCAACGTCGTACGGCGCCGCAGCGAGTACCGCCGGACCAAGCGCCGCGACCGTCTGCACCTGGTCGAGGGCCTGCTCACCGCGCTGATCGACATCGACGAGGTCATCCGCCTCATCCGCTCCAGCGAGAACTCCGCACAGGCCAAGCAGCGCCTGATGGAACGCTTCTCGCTGAGCGACGTCCAGACGCAGTACATCCTGGACACGCCGCTGCGGCGGCTCACCAAGTACGACCGCGTCGAGCTGGAGGCGGAGAAGGACCGGCTCAACGCGGAGATCGAGGAGCTGACCCGGATCCTGGAGTCCGACGCCGAGCTGCGCAAGCTGGTCTCCGCCGAACTGGCCGCGGTGTCGAAGAAGTTCGGCACCGACCGGCGTACGGTGCTGCTGGAGTCGTCCGGTGCCCAGGTGGCCGCCGTGCCGCTCCAGGTGGCGGACGACCCGTGCCGGGTGCTGCTGTCCTCCACCGGTCTCCTGGCCCGCACCGCGACCGACGAGCCCTTCGCCCCGGACGCCGGCGCCAAGCGCGTCAAGCACGACCTGGTCGTCTCGGCGGTACCGGCCACGGCGCGCGGCGAGGTCGGCGTGGTGACGTCCGCCGGGCGTCTGCTGCGGGTGAACGTCGTGGATCTGCCCCAGCTCCCGGAGTCCATGCCGACGCCGAACCTCTCGGGGGGCGCGCCGCTGGCGGAGTTCGTGTCCCTGGAGGACGACGAGTCGGTGATCTGCCTGACCACACTGGACGAGTCCTCGCCCGGCCTGGCGCTCGGTACGGAGCAGGGTGTCGTCAAGCGCGTGGTGCCCGACTACCCGTCCAACAAGGACGAGTTGGAGGTCATCACGCTCAAGGAGGGCGACCGGATCGTCGGTGGAGCCGAGCTGCGCACCGGCGACGAGGACCTGGTCTTCATCACCGACGACGCGCAGCTGCTGCGCTACCAGGCCTCGCAGGTCCGCCCGCAGGGCCGCCCGGCGGGTGGTGTGGCGGGCATCAAGCTCACCGACGGCGCGAAGGTCATCTCCTTCACGGCGGTGGACCCGGCCGCGGAGGCGGTGGTCTTCACGGTCGCCGGTTCGCGCGGCACGCTGGACGACTCCGTGCAGACCACGGCCAAGCTCACGCCGTTCGACCAGTACCCGCGCAAGGGCCGCGCCACGGGTGGTGTGCGCTGCCAGCGGTTCCTGAAGGGGGAGGACTGCCTGGCCTTCGCCTGGGTGGGCGCCACCCCGGCGCTCGCCGCGCAGAAGAACGGCACCCCGGCACAGCTCCCGGACGTCGACCCGCGCCGCGACGGCTCGGGCGTGTCACTGCCGAAGACGGTGTCGGTGGTGGCGGGCCCGGCCTAGGCCGACGGATCCGCGGGATCCCGCCCGTCCGGGCCCTCGTCAGCCAGGTCCTCGTCGGCCGCCTCGTCGTCCGGGTCCTCGTCAGCGGGGTCCCGTCCGTCCCCGCCGTCGTCCGGGTCCGGTACGTAGCGCAGGACGCCCCACATGCCGCGCTCGTCGGCGTACGGGACGTCACTGCGGCACGCGTCGAGTTCCTTGCCGAGGGCCGGCGCGTCGATGCCGGAGCCGATGAGGACCAGCTGGGTGCGGCGGGCTTCGGCGGGCGTCCAGGCTTCCGGGTGGAAACGCAGGAAGCGCCCGACCGCGTGGACGGCGTACCGGTTCCGCGGGTCGTTCGGACCGAAGTCGACGTACCCCTTGATCCGGTACAGGCCCTCCGGCCGGCTGTCGAGGAACCGCATGAGCCGACGCGGGTCGAGGGGAACCTCGGAGACGAACGACAGGGTGTCGTAGGCAGCGTGCAGATGCTCGGCATCCGCACCGTGCGCGGAGTGGTCGTGCAGGTCGTCGAAGGACAACTGCCCCACACGCTCCTCGCTCGGCCGGCAGTCGTAGAGGAACTCGGGGTCGATGCGGCCGTAGGTCGCGGGCACGACCGCGGCGCGGTCGCTGAGCGAGCGGACGAGGGCGAGCACCCGCTCGGCGTCCGGGGCCCGGTCGGTCTTGTTGACCACGACCAGGTCGGCCAGCGCCAGGTGCCGGTCGATCTCGGGGTGCCTCGCGCGCGTGTCGTCGAACTCGGCGGCGTCGACGACCTCCACGAGCCCGCCGTAGACGACCTCCGGCTGCTCGCTGGCCAGGAGCATGCGCACGAGTTCCTGCGGCTCGGCGAGACCGCTGGCCTCGATGACGATGACGTCGATGCCGGCATCGGGCCGGGCGAGCCGCTCCAGGTAGCCGTCGAGTTCGCTCGCGTCGACGGCACAGCACAGGCACCCGTTGCCGAGCGAGACGGTGGAGTCGCCGAGGGCGCCGGCGACGGCCATCGCGTCGATCTCGATCGAGCCGAAGTCGTTGACGATGGCGCCGATCCGGCTGCCTCCGCTGCGGTGGAGGAGGTGGTTGAGGAGTGTGGTCTTTCCGGAGCCGAGAAATCCGGCGAGAACGACGACCGGGATCTGCTGCGGAGTCGGGCCCTGCCCCACCGTGCGACCTCTCTCTCACCTACGCGCACGCCGTCCGTGGGAAGGCGTGCGCTCACGTACGGAACTGCCTGTTCAGGATACGAGCCGACGAAGTGCTCGCCGAGTGCTCGCGGAGTGAACGGTTGTCAGCGCCACTTGCTGGGCAGACGTTCTGCACGGCGCCGGACTGTGCGACCCTCGCTTCCCTCCGTGCGCCTCCTCTCCGCCTCCCCGCCGGTCAGCGCCGCTCGGCACCCGGGAGGCGACAGCGCCGCCCATCGCTCGCCGGTCCCCGTCAGCCGGCCCGCACTCGACGACCGGCGGGCGGTCGCCTGATTCGGGGTTGACATGGCCACGGAAGAAGTTCACGGGGAGGACCGGCTCCGCGGCAGCGGGGACGATGCTGCTCGCCACGGCCGGGTTGACACCGGCCGCACATCGGCGGCGACTCGAGACCGCACGTCTGCAGGTGCGACGACTGGAGTTCGCGGAGCCGGCGTTCCGCCGCAAGTCGCTGCAGCACCAGCAGCGCACCCTGATCCGCGCCAAGGCGGACATCCCCGACGCCTGACATCACCACCCGCGTCTCCGGCCGCACCCACCGTCACCCGTGCCGGACGCCCCCACCGGCGAGCAGCCCGGCACCCCGTCCTTGCTCGACGCTCGCTCGACCGGGCCTGGCGCCCGAACGGCACCAGGCCTCCCGCGTCGCGGGCTCCGCCCTGGCCCGAGGCCGCCCCCGCCGCCGCCGGAGCAGCGTTCAGGCGCGGCTGGAAGTCGTCGCGACGCAAGTCAGGTTAGGCTCACCTCTGTGAGTACGTGCTCAACCGTCTCCCGGTACCTCGACGAGCCCGTCTCGGGCACCGCACCCGTCGCGAGGACCTGGCTGCTGCTCGAACAGCCGGGCCCCTGGGGCGCCAAGGCGCTCACCTCGAGCCACCTGGATCCCGCGCTCGGGCGCGCCCTCGAGGCGGCGGTCAAGGGTACGGGCGTACGCCTCGCACTGATCCGGCGGCCCGGGCGCCACGCGGACCACGGCGCCCCCGCCGAGCGCCGGGTGTACGCCGCGCACACCGTGCCGGGGGCCGTGTGGCTGCGCAGCGCCACACTCACGGACCCGCGCCGACTGCTCGACCTCGATTTCGCCGCGCTCGGCAGGGGCGATCACCGTGCGTTCGACTCGGTCCTCGCGGGCGGTCCCCACCTGGGTGATCCGCTCGCTCTCGTCTGCACCAACGGCAAGCGCGACCGCTGCTGCGCGCTCCTCGGCCGGCCGCTGGCGGCCGAGCTCGCCGCGTCCGGCGCCGACGGCGTCTGGGAAGTCACCCATCTGGGTGGTCACCGCTTCTCTCCGACCGTGCTCGTGCTGCCCCACGGATACGCGTACGGCCGGGTCGGGGCCCACGCCGTCAAGGAGATCCTGCACGGTGTGCGGGAGGGGCGGATCGTCGTCGAGGACTGTCGTGGGAACTCCGCGTGGGAGCGCCCGGGGCAGGCGGCCGAGCTGGCCGTGCGCTCGGCGTCGGGCGAGCAGGCGGCCCAGGCGCTGAGCGTCGTGCGGACGGACGGCACCGCGCCGCACTGGGAGGTGACCGTGGCCCACGTCGACGGCCGGCACTGGCGGGTCACCGTCGCCCAGGGCGCGTCGGCGCCGCCCCGTGCGGAGAGCTGCGGGGCGTCGGTGCTGGGCTCGCCGGCGCGGATGGAGGTCACGGCGGTGCGCGAGCTGTCGGTCGCGGCGGCGTTCGCCGGCTGACCTTCATCTCGGGCGGGCGTCGTCCGGCCCGGCCTGCGCCTCCGCAGGCGATCGGAGATCTGCGCCACACCCCGCTATGGGCTGCCGCCCGCTCCCCCGTACCGTCATGGGTATGAGCTCCACTCCCCCCGTACGCCGTCGGCGCCTCGGGCTGCCGCGGCGGGTGTTCTCGCAGGTGCTGCTGATGCAGCTGGCGATCGCCGCGGGAGTCGCGGTGCTCGCGACCGGGCTGTTCCTGGCTCCGCTCAGTGACCAGCTGGACGACCAGGCGATGCGCCGGGCGCTCGCGATCGCGCAGACCACCGCCCAGCAGCCGCAGGTCGTGCGGGACCTGCGGGGCACCCGGCCGACGCCGGACGGTCCGGTACAGCAGGAGGCGGAACGGGTCCGGAAGGCCACGAAGGCGGAGTACGTCGTCGTGATGGACCGGCTCGGCGTGCGCTGGTCGCACACCGACCCGCACCGGATCGGTGACGTCGTCTCGACCGACCCCGGGCAGGCCCTGTCCGGACGTGAGGTCATGGAGATCGACAACGGCACCCTGGGCCGCTCCGCACGCGGCAAGGTGCCCCTGCGCGACGGCGACGGCGACATCGTCGGGGCGGTCTCGGTCGGCATCGCCTACGACAGCGTCCGGGCCCGGCTGATCCACGCCATTCCCGGCCTGCTCGCGTACGCCGGTGGCGCCCTGGCCGTGGGCGCGCTGGCCGCCTGGCTGATCTCGCGCCGGGTGCAACGGCAGACCCGGGACCTGGCCTTCTCGGACATCGCGGGCCTGCTCGCCGAGCGGGAGGCCATGCTGCACGGCATCCGGGAGGGCGTCGTCGCCCTGGACCGCGGCGGCCGGGTACGCCTGCTCAACGACGAGGCGCAGCGCCTGCTGGGCATCGGCGCCGAGGCCGTCGGCCGCACCCCCGACGAGGCGCTCGGCGCGGGACGCACGGCCGACGTCCTGGCCGGCCGGGTGACCGGAACCGACCTGCTGACCGTGCGCGGCCAGCGGGTCCTGGTCGCCAACCGGATGCCGACCGACGACGGCGGCGCCGTCGCCACCCTGCGCGACCGCACGGAGCTGGAGCAGCTCGGCCGGGAGCTGGACTCCACGCGCGGCCTGATCGACGCCCTGCGCGCACAGGACCACGAACACGCCAACCGCATGCACACCCTGCTGGGGCTGCTCGAGCTGGAGATGTACGACGACGCCGTGGAGTTCGTCGGCGAGGTCGTCGGCGACCACCGGGCGACCGCGGAGCAGATCACCGAGAGGATCCAGGACCCCCTCCTCGCCGCCCTGCTGGTCGGCAAGGCGACCGTCGCGGCCGAACGCGGAGTCACCCTGTGGGTGTCGGAGCGGACGCGGCTGCCGGACCGTCTGGTGGATCCCAGGGGGCTCGTCACGATCGTCGGCAACCTGGTCGACAACGCGCTCGACGCCGTCGCGGGGGCGACGCACGCGCGCGTGGAGGTCGAACTGCGTGCGCAGGGGCGCGCCGCGACGCTGAGGGTGCGCGACACTGGGCCCGGGATCCCGCCGGACCACCGTGAACTGGTGTTCACGGCGGGGTGGTCGACCAAGCAGGCACCGGCGCACCGTCGGCGCGGCATCGGGCTGTCCCTGGTGCGCAGGCTGGCCGAACGCCAGGGAGGCAGCGCCACCGTCGGCGAGGCGCACGGCGGGGGCGCGGAGTTCGTCGTCGTCCTGCCCGAGGCGCTGGCCGAACCGGATCCGGAGCCCGCCCTCACCGTCCCCGTGAACACCGCTGCCGAGGAGGAGTCCCGATGATCGAGGTCCTGGTGGTGGACGACGACACGCGGGTCGCGCGGGTCAACGCCGCCTACGTCGAGAAGGTGCCGGGCTTCCACGTCGCCGGTGAGGCACACAGCGCGCTGGAGGCGCTGCGCAGCGTGGAGACGCTGCCCCGCATCGATCTGGTCCTGCTGGACCACTACCTGCCCGACCAGACCGGTCTGGAGGTCGTCCAGGAGATGCGGCGGCGAGGCCACCAGGCCGACGTGATCATGGTGACGGCCGCGCGGGACGTGTCGACCGTCCAGGCGGCCATGCGCCAGGGCGCTCTGCAGTACCTGGTCAAGCCGTTCGCCTTCGCGGGGCTGCGCGCCAAGCTGGAGGCGTACGCGGAGCTGCGCCGTACGCTGGACGGCGGTGGCGAGGCGGAGCAGGCGGAGGTCGACCGCATCTTCGGTGCCCTGTCCGCGCCGTCGGAGCCGGGACTGCCCAAGGGGCACTCCCCCACCACGGCCGAGCTCGTGCGCCAGTGCCTGCTGAAGGCGGACGGCCCCCTCTCCGCGCAGGAGATCGCGGAGCGGACGGGGGTGAGCCGCCAGACCGCGCAGCGCTATCTGAAGCTCCTGGAGCGCACGGGGCGGGCCAGGCTGACCCTCAAGTACGGCGACGCGGGCCGTCCGGAGCACCGCTACGAGTGGGCGACCCGTGCCTGAGCAGGGCCGCACCCACCGCGCCGCCGCCTCCTGCGCGGCGCAGTTCGGGCGCGGCCCGGTACCTGCCCGACGTGCCGGGCGTACGCCCAGGTGAGCAGGGACATGGCGAGGAACTGCCCGAGCCTCGCGAGCATCGCCACGTCCACCGCCCCGGCCACCGGCCGGGCCATCGGCCGGGCCATCGGCCGGGCCATCGGCCGGGCCATCGGCCGGGCCATCGGCGCGGGCGCCGTCGTGGCGGTCACCACGCAGGCGACGTACCACCCGAAGAAGGCGGCCGCTGGCACCGCGAAAATGGGTCGGACTCCGAGCCGGCCCGGGGCCGGGCCCCTGGCCGGCTCGACGGCTACGCGTCGATGCGCGACCGGTCCAGCGTCGCCGCCGAGCTGGAGATGAACTCCTTGCGAGGAGCGACGTCGTTGCCCATCAGCAGGTCGAAGACCTGCTCGGCGGAGTCCAGATCGGTGAGGTTGATCCGGCGCAGGGTACGGCGCCGCGGGTCCATGGTCGTCTCGGCCAGCTGGTCGGCGTCCATCTCACCCAGGCCCTTGTACCGCTGGATGGAGTCCTTGTACCGGATGCCCTTGTTCTGGAACTCCATGAGCTTGTCGCGCAGCTCGCGGTCCGAGTACGTGTAGACGTACTTGTCCTGGCCCTTCTTCGGCTGGACGAGCTCGACGCGGTGCAGCGGCGGCACCGCGGCGAAGACCCGGCCCGCCTCCACCATGGGGCGCATGTAGCGGTGGAACAGGGTCAGGAGGAGCGTACGGATGTGGGAGCCGTCCACATCCGCGTCGGTCATCATGATGATCTTGCCGTAGCGGGCCGCGTCGATGTCGAAGGTGCGGCCGGACCCGGCCCCTATGACCTGGATGATGGCGCCGCACTCGGCGTTCTTCAGCATGTCCGTCACGGACGACTTCTGGACGTTGAGGATCTTGCCGCGGATCGGCAGCAGCGCCTGGAACTCGGAGTTCCGGGCGAGCTTCGCCGTACCGAGCGCGGAGTCGCCCTCGACGATGAACAGCTCGCTGCGATCGACGTCGTCGCTGCGGCAGTCGGCGAGCTTCGCGGGCAGCGAGGAGGACTCCAGAGCCGTCTTGCGGCGCTGGGCGTCCTTGTGCTGGCGGGCGGCGATGCGGGTTCGCGCCGCGGCGACGGCCTTCTCCATGACCACACGAGCCTGCTGGGCGGCGTCACGCTTGGTGGAGGTCAGGAACGCCTTGAGTTCCTTGCTGATCACGTTGTTCACGATGCGGCGAGCCGCCGAGGTGCCGAGGACCTCCTTGGTCTGGCCCTCGAACTGGGGCTCGGCGAGGCGGACCGTCACGACCGCCGTGAGGCCCTCCAGGGCGTCGTCCTTGACGATGTCGTCCTCGGCGACGCGCAGCAGCTTCTTGGCGCGCAGCACCTCGTTCATCGTCTTCGCGACCGCCTGCTCGAAGCCGGCGACGTGGGTGCCGCCCTTGGGCGTGGCGATGATGTTGACGAACGACCTGAGGGTGGTGTCGTAACCGGTGCCCCAGCGCATCGCGACGTCGACACCGAGGTCTCGGGTGACCTCGGTGGGCGTCATCTGGCCGTGCTCGTCCAGGACCGGCACCGTCTCCTTGAAGCTGCCCTGCCCGCTGAAGCGGAGGACGTCGCAGACGGGCTTGTCACTGGCCAGGAACTCGCAGAACTCACTGATGCCGCCGTCGAAGCGGAAGGACTCCTCGCCCTTGCTTCCGCCGTCGCCGAGTCCGAACTCGTCGCGGACGACGATGGTCAGTCCGGGCACCAGGAAAGCCGTCTGGCGGGCACGCTGGTGCAGCGTCTCCAGGGAGAGCTTGGCGTCCTTGAGGAAGATCTGGCGGTCGGCCCAGTAGCGCACGCGCGTGCCGGTACGGCTCTTGGGGATCTTCTTGGCCTTGCGCAGTCCGCTCTTGGCCTCGAACTTGGCGTCCGGGCCCGCACCGGTGAACGCGCCCGGGACGCCGCGCCGGAAGCTGATGGCGTGGGCGTGCCCGTTGCGGTCCACCTCGATGTCCAGCCGGGCGGACAGGGCGTTCACCACGGAGGCGCCGACACCGTGCAGACCGCCGGAGGCGGCGTACGAGCCGCCTCCGAACTTGCCGCCGGCGTGCAGCTTGGTCATGACGACCTCGACGCCGGACAGGCCGGTCTTGGGCTCGACGTCGACCGGGATGCCGCGGCCGTTGTCCCGGACCTCCACCGAGGCGTCGTCGTGGAGGATCACCTCGATGTGGTCGCAGTAACCGCCGAGAGCTTCGTCGACGGAGTTGTCGATGATCTCCCAGAGGCAGTGCATCAGGCCACGGCTGTCGGTCGATCCGATGTACATGCCCGGACGCTTGCGTACGGCCTCGAGCCCTTCGAGGACGAGCAGGTGCCGCGCGGTGTAGTTGGATCCGTCCCGGTCTGCTCCTGCCAGCAGCGCAGTGGACGGCACGGATGTCTCGGCGGTCACGCGGTTCGCTCCTCGCTGAATTTCAGATGGGGCCCCGCTGGGTAAAGGCGCGGCTCGGTTCACCGCTCAGAGGGTACCGAGGCCTGGTAGAGCCGTTGTAACGCCACCCTCGCGGAGAACACACCCTAGTCCAGCATCGCATGCTTGTTCGATCCCTCGATGGGGTGAAGTACACATCACGTTCCCTTCGAGGCATGAACCATTTAGGCTCCGGGCACGTCCTCATGAACAAACCGGCAACCCGGCCGGCGGGACCGACACTGACCGACTGCGCGAACCCGTACGACACACAGACACGCAATACGGCACATTCGCCGCCAACCGGCAACAGCCGGCCCCTCGGAAGTTTTTTTCGAGGAAAAGCCACGAGCGGGAACGTTTTGGGGCTGGTTGGATGTTGACCCTGGTACGACAGCTCGTCGAGCTAGAGAAGAGGCGACGTGACTACTGTTCTGACTTCCGCAAGCCCGCTAACGGCCGCTGATCGCTGCGACCGCTGCGGCGCCCAGGCATACCTGCGCGTCGTCCTGCTGAGCGGCGGAGAACTGCTCTTCTGCGCCCACCATGGGCGCAAGTTCGAGCCGGAACTCAAGAAGATCGCCGCTGAGATACAGGACGAGACGGAGCGGTTGACGGCCGTTCCGGCATCTTCCACCGAGGAAGATCGCTGACCTTACGCGCCCGACGACGAGCCAGCCCGGCACAGGCCGATGAACGGGCGGCCGCCTCCGCAGTCCGGAGGCGGCCGCCCGTGCTCGTGCCCAGCAAGCTCTCAGAGGCCGTCAGGCTCCCTTGGGCTGCCCCGCGGCAGGGTCCCAGCCAAGCGTCCGCAGAACGGCGGAGACGCGCGTGTACACCCCGGGGTTGCCCGGGCGCCCGCAGCCACTCCCCCAGGACACGAGTCCGATGAGTCTTCCCCCGGCAACCAGCGGTCCACCACTGTCCCCCTGGCAGGCGTCGCGCCCACCGGCCCGCTCACCGGCGCACAGCATGGTGCCGGCGAGATACCGCCCGTCATCACTTCCGGGATACGCCCGCTCACAGTCCGCGTCGGGAAGCACCCGCACGCGTGCCGCGCGCAGGCCGTTCGCGTAGTCCCCGGCGCCCGAGGCGTCCCCCCATCCGTACACGAGCGCTCCCGTGTCCGGTCCGTACGCGGGGTCGCCGGCCGCCGCCATCCCTATGACCGAGTCGGCCGGAAGGGCTTCGGCCAGGGTGAGAACCGCGAAGTCACCGGCGTTCGTGACGTCGTCGTGTGCCGGGTTGACCCAGACGTCATGGACGGGGATCTCGTGCCCCTGGTCCGAGAGCAGATCAGTACGACCTGCTATGACCTTCAGGTCGCGCACCTGCTCGGGTGGAGAGCCGAGAACCTCCTCCCCCAGGCAGTGGGCCGCCGTGAGCACGGTTGTCCGGCCGACGGCCACTCCCCCGCAGAACTGTCCCGCCCGCGTGCCTCCGAACCGGTCACGACTGGACAGGGCGACGGTCCACGGGCTCTCGGACACATCGACCGGAAAGCCCCCGACGACGATGCTGTCGGCGGCTGCGGGAGCGGCGGGCACCAGGGACATCGCGGTGGCCGCGGCCGCCAGGACCAGCGGCCGGGCCAGTGCCCGGGCAACGAGGCCACGCATGCAGGCTCCTCACCTTGAGGTGGTCTTGGGACACCCACAGTGATTCAGCCCGCGGCGGTGCGCACCCGCTGCTCAGCGCGAAGGCCCGGTCCCCCGACTGAGGGGTCCGGGCCTTCGTGGTCGTACGAGTGCGTCCTAGTCGAGGTAGTCGCGGAGCACCTGCGAGCGCGACGGGTGGCGCAGCTTCGACATGGTCTTCGACTCGATCTGGCGGATGCGCTCACGCGTGACGCCGTACACCTTGCCGATCTCGTCGAGGGTCTTCGGCTGACCGTCGGTGAGACCGAACCGCATGGAGACGACGCCGGCCTCGCGCTCCGACAGGGTGTCCAGGACGGAGTGCAGCTGCTCCTGCAGGAGCGTGAAGCTCACCGCGTCGGCCGGGACGACGGCCTCGGAGTCCTCGATGAGGTCACCGAACTCGCTGTCGCCGTCCTCGCCCAGCGGGGTGTGCAGCGAGATGGGCTCGCGACCGTACTTCTGGACCTCGATGACCTTCTCCGGGGTCATGTCGAGTTCCTTGGCCAGCTCCTCCGGGGTGGGTTCGCGGCCCAGGTCCTGGAGCATCTGGCGCTGCACGCGCGCGAGCTTGTTGATGACCTCGACCATGTGCACCGGGATACGGATGGTGCGGGCCTGGTCGGCCATCGCGCGGGTGATCGCCTGCCGGATCCACCAGGTCGCGTACGTGGAGAACTTGTAGCCCTTGGTGTAGTCGAACTTCTCCACCGCGCGGATCAGACCGAGGTTGCCCTCCTGGATGAGGTCCAGGAAGAGCATGCCGCGACCCGTGTAGCGCTTGGCCAGGGAGACGACCAGGCGGAGGTTGGCCTCCAGCAGGTGGTTCTTGGCGCGGCGGCCGTCCTCGGCGATGATCTCCAGCTCGCGCTTGAGCTTGGGGGCGAGCTTGTCGGAGTTCGCCAGCTTGTCCTCGGCGAACAGGCCCGCCTCGATGCGCTTGGCGAGTTCGACCTCCTGCTCGGCGTTGAGGAGGGGGACCTTGCCGATCTGCTTCAGGTAGTCCTTGACCGGGTCGGCGGTGGCACCGGCCGCGGCGACCTGCTGGGCCGGGGCGTCGTCCTCGTCCTCGTCGGACAGCACGAAGCCCGCGTTCTCGGTGCCCTCGGGCTCGTCCGTCGCCTTCGGCTCCTCGATCACCTCGTCCTCGAGAAGCTCGCCGTCTTCCTTCTTGGCGGTCGTCTTCTTGGCCGCCGTCTTCTTGGCGGTCGTCTTCTTCGCCGTCGCCTTCTTGGCGGTCGTCTTCTTGGCCACAGCCTTCTTGGCGGTGGCCTCTTCCTCGCCGGCGGGGTCGGTGGCGGACGCCACCGAGGTGGCGGGGGCGGTGGCCTTCCTGCTGGTCACCGTCTTCGCCGCGACCGTCTTCGTGGCGGTGCGCTTGGCGGGACTCTTCGCTGCGACGCTCTTTCGGGTGCGCTTGGGCTCTGCGGCACTGACCATCAGCGTCACACCCTCTTCCTCGAGGATCTGATTGAGGCTGCGCAGTACGTTCTTCCACTGAGTGGCCGGAATCTGGTCAGCTTCGAAGGCCCGACGCACGTCATCGCCGGCGATCTGCCCCTCAGCCTTTCCCCGCTCAATGAGCGCCATGACAGAGACGGACTCGGCGATCTCCGGCGGGAGCGTACGGGATGTGCTGGCCGACACGAACAACCTCTCGGAACGTTGGAAAACGGCTTCCGGCCCCGTCCGGGCGGACAGGAGCCGACCGCCGGCTTGGGAGTGGGCCGACGGCGCGGGCGGGCCGGGGAGAAGCACAGCGCCATGAACGGCGTCCGTATTCCCTCCGCGGCTGTCACCTCTTAGGTCATCGCGTTGTTCCCACGAGCGTTACGCCCAATCCGAGTGGCCCGAGTCACACCCCGTAAGCTATCAAAATCTGCCATACAGGGATGAAAACGGTCACCGATGGATGCCCGGTCGCGCCGAGGGCTCCCGGTCACACAAGGAGGCTCAGCCTCTCATCACACCGTCGGACCCCGCGGAATCGCCGAGGATTCCGCGGGGTCCGCGGCGTCGGCGTCCCGGCCGGCCACTGCCATAGGAGGGATCTGGAGCACCCGGCCCACGCCGTTCCGGCGGAACGCGGTCAGTGGTCGCGCGGTGCGGGCACCACACGCTCCACCTCGGGGTGGACGGTCAGGAGCTGACGCATGGCCGCCTCGGCCGCCGCGCCGTCCCCCGTGGCGAGGGCTTCGACGATCCTGCCGTGCTGCGCCAGGGAGACGTCGTTCGGCCGGTCACATCCCGTGACCGGCCCGCCGGAGACGTGGAGGGCGGCGGACACGATCCCGGACAGGTGGTCCAGCATGCGGTTGCCCGCGATCTGGATGAGCAGCGCGTGGAACTCGGCGTCGGCACGCGAGAAGGTGAGCGCGTCGCCCTGCCCCATGGCGTGCCCCATGATCCCGACCATGTCGGACAGGCGCTGCTGGATGTCCTCCCGCCCGTGCCCGGCGGCGAGGCGCGCGGCGAGCGGTTCGATCGTCCAGCGCAGCTCGCTGAGCTCACGGCGCTGGTCGTCGCGCTGCGGCCCGAAGGCACGCCACTCGATGATGTCCGGGTCGAGCAGGTTCCAGTCGCTGACGGGGCGCACCCGCGTGCCGACGTTCGGGCGGGCACTGACCAGGCCCTTGGCCTCCAGCACACGCAGGGACTCGCGGACAACGGTACGGGACACCTCGAAACGCTGACCGATCTCCTCGGGCACCAGCGGGCGGTCGGCACCCAGATCGCCCGAAACGATCATCTGCCCCAACTGCTGGACGAGTTGCCCGTGCAGTCCACGGCCACGGCTGCCCGCGGTGCGCCGGCCCACGCGGCCCAGTTCGGGCTCCGCCCCCTCCCAGGCGGGCGCCCCGACGCGGTCGACGGCGGGCGTCTCGGCGTAGGGGTAGCGGTCGAGTTCGCCCGGGTTCACGAGGCCGGAGTCGGCGGAACGGGCGGCGGTCATCATGGAGTGCGCAAGGGTAGTCACGCATCCTTTGTCGGCGTCGCCTTCAACTGCCTTGAGGGCTTTGGTGAAAAGCACACGAAAGGGTGATCGCTCACCCCGTCGCAATTGACGCCTTATCGGAAAGAAATGTGCTTTCCCCGGGGAGTTGCGCACACGGTCGGACCGGAAGGGGATGGGTGGCGCCTCACCGGGCCCTGCTGCGCACGGTCATGAGCAGATAAGCGCAGAGCAGAGTGGTGAGTGACAACGTCAGTGCGCTGCCGACAGGTTGGACGACCACGCGCAGCACTTCGGCCACGTACCGCTCCCCACCGAACGGCCACTGCGTCAGGAGAACCTCGCGCACCCGCATCGGAAGGCCGGCGGCGGTCCGCACGGACGGCCCCTCCCAGACCTTCTGTACGAGTGGTACGACCAGGACGGGAACGGCGACCACCGCCGCGAGCCCGGCCGTGGTGGACCGGAACACGCCCGCGGCGAGCACACCGGACCAGGCACACGCGACGACGAGCCCGAGCCAACCGGCGCTCAGTACGGGCCAGTCGGTGGGGACCCGCACGAGTTCCCGCCCGTAGAACAGATGGAGCACCTCGGCGTCGCAGCTCACCGTCAGGGCGGCCAGCGCCAGCGCGCCGGCCGCGGAGACGAGGAGTTTGGCGGTCAGCAGCCCCATCCGACGAGGCACGGTACCGCGGTCCGCCGCCAGGGCGGGGTGACGGAACTCGTCGCCGAAGGAGAGCGCGCCGAGCAGCCCGGCACCGAGCGCCACGGGGGGCAGTGGGAGTTCCCTCGGCCATGCGGCCAGGAGACGCGGCTGCGGGGTGTGCCCGACGCGGGCCAGGACCAGAGCGGTGACCGCGGACACGACGAGGACCACGGCGCCGGTGACGTATCCGGTGCTGATGCCGGCCGCACGGCGGAGTTCGTAGCGGAGGGGGCGAAGGGGGCTGGGGGCGGAACGGACGGAGATGGGGGGCGGCAGTGTGGAGGGTGCGTCGCGTGCGGTGGCTGCGGCGGGACGGAGGGCGGTGTGGGAGCGCGGCCTGTACCGGGGGGTGGCGAGTGAGGAGTGGGGGGCGGGCGGCTCCGACGGGTCGTCGGGGGGAGAGGCGCCGGCCCGTGGAGACGCAACGTCGGGCTCGGAAGCGCCACCGGGCTCGGACGCGTTACGGGGCTCGGGAGCCTTACGGCGCTCGGGAGGGCTGCCCGGGACGGGGTCGGTGCGAGGCTCGGGGGCGCCGCCCGGCGCTGTGGCGTCGCCCGGCCCGGGAGCGTCGGTGCGTGGGGGCGTCGCCGGGGACGGTTGCGGGGTACCGGGGACAGGTTGAAGGTCGTTGGCGGGTGGCCGGGGTGCGTCCGGCTCCGGCAGCGGAACATCGGGGAGGGGCCTGGGGGCGCCGGGGATCGACTCGGGGGCGGTGAGGGTGCGGTCGGAAGCGGCCCCGGTCAGCTGCCAGGCTGCGGGCGCCGTACCCGCACCCGGTCCCATGTCGCCTACTTCATCGGCCAGTTGATGTACGAGGATGCCGTGGCGGAACGCTGTGTCGCCGATGTCGGCACAGGTACTGCCGTACACGGCGAGGCGGTTGCCGGCCTCGCGAACGACTTCGACGGAACGGCGGGCCGCGCGCGCTTCTTTGGTCAGCAGGGCAGCGAGGCGGGGGGCGTGCGGGCTGCGGACGGCGACACGGGGGCGCAGACGGGTGCGGGAGAAGACCGCGGCTTCCTGGTCGGCGACGACTCTGCCCCGGTCCAGGGTGACGACGTGGTCGGCGGTACGCGCGGCCTCCTTGGGATCCGCCGTGCTGAACAGGACGGTACCGCCCTGCGCCGCGTGGGCGCGCAGCATGCCGTGGAGCCAGCGGGCCTCACGGGCGGAGAGCGCGCCGGCGGGGTCGTCGAGGACCAGGGTGTGCGGGTCGGGAAGCAGTGCGCAGGCCAGCCCGACACGTCGGTCCATGCCGCGCGAGAGGGTGCCGAGGCGTTCGCCGCGCAGGCTCACGAGCCCGACCGACTCCAGGACTTCGTCGGCGCGCCGGACCGGCACCCCGGCCGCCGCGCACAGCATGCGGAGGTGGCCGCGCACCGTGCGGGCCGGGTGCCCCGGCACATCGCCCAGCAGCACCCCGACCTCACGTGAGGGATGGGCGATGCGGTGCAGGGGGCGGCCTCTGAAGTAGGTGAGACCACGGCCGCGTTGGAGTTCGAGCATGAGTCTGAGCACCGTCGTCTTGCCGGCGCCCGGTGCTCCGAGCAGTGCGGTGACGCGGCCGGCGCGCGCCTCGAAGGAGACGTCGTCGACTGCGGGCGGAAACTCCTTGCGAGGGTTGCTGGTCAATCCGAAGGCCTGGATCACCTGTAGCAAGATAGCGTGCCATATCCGATTTTTCGGGCATCACGGGGCCTGTCGGGCCTGAGGTGACAGGCCGTGTCGATTCCTTGTCCGCCGTTCGCTCCGGGGTTCCGCCCGGGCCTCGGTGTCAGACCTCGGGGCGCAGCATCGGGGGGTTGAGGAGAGTCGCGCCGCCGGCCCGGAAGAGCTGGGCGGGGCGGCCTCCCTGGCGGGTGGTCGTCCCGCCGGTGGGGACCAGGAAGCCCGGGGTGCCCGTTACCTTGCGGTGGAAGTTGCGCGGGTCGAGTGACACGCTCCACACCGCTTCGTAGACGCGGCGCAGCTCCCCGACCGTGAACTCGGGCGGGCAGAAAGCGGTGGCCAGCGACGAGTATTCGATCTTGGAGCGGGCCCTTTCCACCCCGTCCGCCAGGATCTGGGCGTGATCGAAGGCGAGCAGCGCCACCGGCTCGCTGTCACGGCCGTAACCGCCCGGCTCCAGCAGTTCCTCGACCGGTGCCCAGCGCGCGTTGCTGGCGTCACCGCCCGCCCGGGGAGCGGGCAGGTCGGGAGCGAGTGCGAGGTGGGCGACGCTGACCACACGCATCCGGGGATCGCGCTCGGGGGCGCCGTACGTCGCGAGCTGCTCCAGATGGGCACCGTTGTCCTGGATGGGTGCGGCGGGGTCGTGCACGCACAGTCCCGTCTCCTCGGCCAGCTCCCGGGCCGCCGCCTGTGCCAGGTCCTCGTCGGCCCGTACGAAACCGCCGGGCAGGGCCCAGCGGCCCTGGAACGGCGGCTCGCCCCTGCGTACCGCCAGCGCGCACAGCGAGTGGCGGCGAACGGTCAGCACGACCAGATCCACAGTGACGGCGAAGGGCGGAAAGGCTGACGGGTCGTAGGGCATGCGGCGATCATAGTCGTCTTCCTGACGATAAACACTCCCTTCGTCGGCCGCTCGGACGGCTGATCCGCATCCGTCCGACGGGCGCCCCCGTCTGCTTCCGATCACCGCGCCGTGCCGCGTCGGGCCAGGTCAAGGCCCAGTTCCAGGGTCGCCCGGCCGCCCCTTCGCCCATTTGCCCCGGCGCCGAGCCGACCGACGCGGACACGGACGGGTGACCGGCGCCCCGAACCCCCCGGGGCCTGCCACGCGGGCCTCCATCTGCCGGATCGTCGATCCGGAGGTCCCACTGGAACGCCGTCCGCGGCCACTGGCCCACTGCCGCAGTCCGGCCCCGCCCGGTCTGCCGCGGGCGTCGAGCAGCTCGGCGCTGGGCAGAGCGGCGCGGTGGGCGCGGGCCTGGGTCTCGCAGAGGAGCGAAAAGGACTGTCGGGGGACGGGGCAGCTTCATACGTGCGGTCCCGGACGGTGGTCCGCAGCCCGCCCGGGTCAGACACCGTGCTGCTGCCGGCAGCCTCATGTCCGTCCCGTGCTCCCAGAGGCTCAGCCCGAGCCCCGAGCCCCGAGCCCCGAGCGACGGCCGCCGCGAGGAGCACGGAGCAGCGGAGGGGCGCCTCCGTGCCGGTTCACCCCGACAGCAGGTACGGGCCGACGGCCGGCAGTTCCCGCACCTCACCGGTCCCGGCCGCCATCCGAACGCCTGCACCCTCCCCTCCTCCCGGCCCCTCCCTCCCCACCTCCCCCGCTGTTCCCCACCCAAGGACCCGCCGCCGCCCTACGGCCACCCCGACTCCTTCAAGCCCGCTCGCCACCTCCTTCGGTCCCGTGCTCTCCCCTACGCGTACCTCCCCGGCAGATGCCCTCCCGCCCTGTCGCCTCCTTCTGCGGTGCGCGCGAGCGCGTGCGGTCCGTCCGCGCCGCGCCAGGGCGCTCACCGCCCGCCGGAGTGCGTGGACGCACGATCTTCACGCGCGGCCCACGGCCCTGCGCCCTCGCACGGCTGAGCACGCCGTCGGCCGAGGCCACTGAGCGCGGGCGGCGCAGCCGACGGGGAGGCGCCTCGGGGGCGGGGGTGGGCTCGCCCGGCGCACGTTGCCCGGGCCTGCCGGCCTGCCCGTCACCGCCCGACGTGCCACCTTCCGACGTGCCACCTTCCGTACCCCCACGGCCCCCACGCTCCGCACGCAGGCAGCGACGGATCGACTCCGGGTCGAGGCCCTCGTTGCACGCCTGGTGCAGGAGCCGGGCGAAGAGGTAGTCCGGATCTGCGCCCAGTGCCATGGCCAGGGCCTCCCGGGCCTCCAGTTCGTCGCCGGTGGACCAGGCGACCCACCCCGCGAGGGTCAGAGGCGCGGCCGCGTGTTCGCCGTAGGGGCCGACGCAGCGGCGAGCCAGGGCCCGCCAGAGGCGTAGCGCGGGCCCGGCCTCGTCACCCTCCATCCATTCGGCGGCACGGTCACGGGTCGTACGGTCCTGGAGGCCGAGAATCAGCGCCGCTGCCTCGTCGTGTCCGAGCAGCTGGTCGTCGCGCAGGTCCTCGGCGGGCACACCGGACACGGGCGGCGCCTCGCTGAGCCGTCGCATGACCCGCCGCGTCAAGCACAGCGTCTCCTCTGCCACGTCCGCACGGCCGGCGTCGTCGAGGATCCGGGAGACCACCGTCATGGCTGCCGCGTCCAGGGCGGTCGTCTGCTCGAGTGCCGCGGCGCCTTCCAGCGGAAGCAGCCTGGCCCGCAGCTCGCGCAGCGAGCCTCGCACCTGGATGCCGGCATAGGTGGCCGCCGCGGCCAGCACGGACGTACCCGGCAGTCCCATGGGGACGCCCTGGGCCGGGCAGCAGGCGTCGTCGTCACAGCAGTACGACCAGAAGCGCCCGTCCGAGATGCACAGCGCCTCGACCACCGGCACGTCGAGGGCACCGCATTCGACGCGCAGCCTCTGGGCCAGCGGGCGCAGTCGCTCCATCACCTGTCGGCCGGTCTCTCCCCGCCC
Source organism: Streptomyces lancefieldiae (assembly GCF_031845825.1). NCBI lineage: Bacteria > Bacillati > Actinomycetota > Actinomycetes > Kitasatosporales > Streptomycetaceae > Streptomyces > Streptomyces lancefieldiae. Next base: position 53,659 of record NZ_JAVRFH010000018.1, read on the forward strand.
CGGCTCCTGGCAGAGGTAGGCGACCATCTGCTCGGGCCGGACTCCTCGGCGCTCGCTGCCGGTCACCAGGCCGTGCGCCAGTTGTCCGGCCGCGCTCGCCCAGTCGTCCGCGCTCGCGGGAATGCCCAGGCGGGCACGACCGCCGAACCGGCCACGCCCGTCCCGGTCGCGCAGGGCGACCAGGACAATGCTGTCCTCGGGGCGGTACCCCAGGAGATACGGCAGGGCGTCCGCCAGCTCGGCGGGGGTCCGCAGGGTGACCTGGTGTTCCTCGCCGGGGCTGTCGTACGGGGTGGGGGCCGCACGGCCCGGCTTCGCGGGACCCGGGATGTCGCCGTTCTCGGAGGATCCGGTCGTTTCGCTGTGGTTCGTCATGGCCCGACGATCTCGCGGATCAGAAAATTCCGCTTTGCCCTGTGGATAACTCTCACCAGGGACACGTCACCCAGTGCTGCGTCCGGGAGTCGTGCCGCACCGCCCCGGCGCCCGGATGTCAGTCCCGTCCTGTTGTATGGAACGCATGGAGCACACGAGCAACGCGGATCTCCGGACAGCGGCCGATGCGGTCCTCGCCCGCCTCGTCGGCGACGCCTCGGGCGGCGCCCGGCTGCGGGAAGACCAGTGGCGGGCGATCGAGGCGCTGGTCGCCGACCGGCGCCGGGCCCTGGTCGTCCAGCGCACGGGGTGGGGCAAGTCCGCGGTCTACTTCGTGGCGACCGCGTTGCTGCGGGCCAGGGGTGCCGGCCCCACCGTGATCGTCTCCCCGCTGCTCGCGCTGATGCGCAACCAGGTCGAGGCCGCCGCCAGGGCCGGCATCCGCGCCCGGACCATCAACTCCTCGAACACCGAGGAGTGGGACGCGATCCAGGACGAGATCGCCGTGGGCGAGGTCGATGTGCTGCTGGTGAGTCCCGAGCGGCTCAACAACCCGGACTTCCGCGACCAGGTGCTGCCCAAGCTCTCCGCCGCGACCGGGCTGCTCGTGGTGGACGAGGCCCACTGCATCTCCGACTGGGGCCACGACTTCCGCCCGGACTACCGGCGGCTGCGCACGATGCTCACCGACCTCCCGCCGGGGGTGCCCGTCCTGGCGACGACCGCCACCGCCAACGCGCGCGTGACCGCCGACGTCGCGGAGCAGCTCGGGACCGGCGGCGCGTCGGACGCGCTGGTGCTGCGCGGTCCGCTGGACCGGGAGAGCCTCAGTCTGGGGGTGCTGCGACTGTCCGACGCCGCGCACCGGATGGCCTGGCTCGCCGATCACCTTCACGAACTTCCTGGTTCCGGGATCATCTACACACTCACCGTGGCCGCCGCGGAGGAGGTCACGGCCTTCCTGCGGCAGCGCGGCCACGTCGTCTCCTCGTACACCGGCAAGACCGAGAACGCGGACCGGCAGCAGGCCGAGGACGACCTGCTCGCCAACCGGGTCAAGGCACTGGTCGCCACCTCGGCGCTGGGCATGGGCTTCGACAAGCCCGACCTGGGTTTCGTGGTCCACCTGGGCTCGCCGTCCTCGCCCATCGCGTACTACCAGCAGGTCGGCCGTGCCGGGCGCGGTGTCGAGCACGCCGAGGTGCTCCTCCTGCCGGGCAAGGAGGACGAGGCGATCTGGCAGTACTTCGCTTCTCTGGCCTTCCCGTCGGAGGAGCTGGTGCGCCGCACGCTCGACGTCCTCGCGCACGCGGAGCGGCCCCTGTCGCTGCCCGCCCTGGAGCCCTTGGTGGAGCTGCGCCGCTCCCGACTGGAGACCATGCTCAAGGTCCTCGACGTGGACGGCGCGGTCAAGCGGGTCAAAGGCGGCTGGATCGCCACGGGGCAGCCGTGGACGTACGACGCGGAGCGGTACGACTGGGTCGCGCGGCAGCGGAAGGCCGAGCAGCAGGCGATGCGTGACTACGCCTCGACGACCGACTGCCGGATGGAGTTCCTGCAACGCCAGTTGGACGACGAGGGCGCCAAGCCCTGCGGCCACTGCGACAACTGCGCGGGCGCACGCTTCACCGCGGACACCTCCACCGACGCCCTCGACGCCGCGCGGGTCGACCTGGGCCGGGCCGGCGTCGAGGTGGAGCCGCGCCGTATGTGGCCGACCGGGCTTCCGGCGATCGGCGTCGATTTGAAGGGGCGCATTTCGGCCGGTGAACAGGCCTCGACGGGGCGGGCGTTGGGCCGCCTGTCCGACATCGGGTGGGGCAATCGGCTGCGACCGATGCTCTCTGCCCAGGCGCCGGACGGTGCGGTGCCCGACGATGTCGCCCAGGCCGTCGTTACGGTGCTGGCCGACTGGGCGAAGGGACCCGGCGGCTGGGCCTCGGGCGCGGCGGACGGCCAGCCACGCCCGGCCGGGGTGGTGACCGTCGCCTCGCGCTCCCGGCCTCGGCTGATCCAATCCCTGGGAGCACGCATCGCCGAGGTCGGCCGGCTGCCGTTGCTCGGTTCGGTCGAGTACACGGGTGAGGCACCGAGGGCGTCCCGCAGCAACAGCGCGCAGCGGCTCAAGGCACTCGACGGCGCGCTGACCGTGCCGCCCGACCTCGCCGCCACCCTCGGCGGCCTTGACGGCCCGGTGCTCCTCGTGGACGACTGCACCGAGACCGGTTGGACCCTGGCGGTGGCGGCCCGCCTACTGCGGCGCGCCGGCGCCCACGGGGTGTTGCCACTGGTCCTGGCCGTGCAGGGCTGATCGCCCACCTCGGCGCACCGCGCCGGCCCACGGCCCCGCGCGACTCCGGGTGGCGCGCCCCGCGCGTCACCCAACTGCGCTCTGGGTAGGGATATAGAACGCACATCATCCGATAACGGTCGTCGGTCCCAATTGCTCGTTGCCGCAACCAAGTTCGACAGGAAGAATTGAACTCCGCTCCCCGCACGGCTCGTCCGTGATCCGGCAGGGCTTCACTGCGGTGCGCGCTCCCCCGAATCCGACCCCCGCCCGCAGTGTGGGCGCGTAGCCGAAGGGAGGAACGTGACCTTCGGATTCGCTCCGTCCTCGACGGCATCATTGTCGTCGTCGGCCCCTTCCGCCACTCGCATGCTCGAACCGGCGGAGTGGGCCGCTGCCGGAATCCCGCTGCTGCGCAATCCGCGCGAGGTCGTCAGCGGACTGCACGCGCGGCACCACCCCGAGCCGGCGACCGCGATCGTGGCCGTCCTCGATCCGGACGAACGACTGCGTGCGAGCGCCTCGTTCACCAGCCGCCGGGCCCCGGCCGACGGGTGGTTGTTCCGCAACGCCCTGCTCGCCCAACTGCGACGGGTCATCCCGCACGATCTGCGGCGCCGCACCCCGGTGCGCACCGCCGTCCTGCTCTACTGCCGTGAGGGCGACGATCGTTGGACGGAGGAGGACGGCGCGTGGATGTGGGGGCTGCGGGACGCCTGCACGTTGCACGGGCTGCGCTGCGGCGCCTACATCACGCTGACCCGTGACGGTTGGCAGGTCTTCGGTGAGGGGCGCGGGGGACGTCGGCCCCACGCGACCTCGGCGCCGGAGCCGTTCGCCACGTCGCAGGCGCCGCCCCCGCCACCGCGCACCGGCGGCGTCGCCTCGGACGTGCTGCGGCGCGCGGCAGCTCGCTGAGCACCACGGGCCCGGTGCGCGCCGCGTGTCCACGCAGCGGCATCCAGGCCTGTGACAGCACGGCGTGACGCCCGTACGCCCCCCCTACCCGCAAGACGCGCCGACGTCCCCCGGGTCGGGCGGGAACAAGTCCTCCGTCCCGAGGCCGTGACGGGAACGCCGAATCAGCCACCGTGCGGGGACCGTTCCGACGCCCGCCGCATGCGGCGGACCGGGCTCAGACGCCCGCGCCCAGCACCGAGTTGATGCGCTGCGGGTCACCGCAGACGATCAGCAGGGCGTCGGCCCGGGTGTGTGCCACGGACAGGGCGGTGACAGCGGCGGCTTCGGGGCCACCGTTGACCACGACCACGACGACGGCCCGCGACGCGGCACGGTCCGCGACGGCGGCGTCCGCGTAGAAGACGTCATCGCCCGCGTCGTGCTGCGCCCAGTAGGCGGCATCGCCGAAGGACAGTTCGTGGGCGGCCCACGGATGGGGCTCGCCGGTGGTGATCACCAGCACGTCACCGGGGGCGCGCCCCGAGTCCAGAAGCAGGTCCACGGCCTCCTCGGCGGCGTCGAGCGCGCCTTCGGGCGAAGCCGGGATCAGCTGGATCTGCGGGGCGGCCGGAACTGGTGCCGGAGCTGCCGGTCCCGACGGTGCGGGCTTGGCCGTGTCGCGCGGCGCACGTTGCGCCGGCGGCGCGGGCCGCACGGGGTTGGGTCGGCCGGGCCGCGGCGGGGCCGCGGGACGGGGGCCGGGTACGGGGCGGGGGGTCGACGCGGTGCGGCCGCTGGCCGGAGTGGCGCGGGGACCCTGGGCCTTCTCGTGAATCTGAGGCTCCTCGGGAATGAGAGGCATGAGCTGATGTTTATCAAACGTTGGTGCGGCTCGCGTCGGCGGGTGGCACATGCCTGCGAGCGGAACCGTCAGAAATCGAATCCGAGCTGACCCTCGATTTCCGGAACGCTTCCGTCCACCCAACTGCGGACCTTCTTGAGGTGCCGCCACTGGGGCAGCGCATCAAGATACGCCCACGACAACCGGTGATGCGGGGTGGGCCCCCGCTCCGCCAGTGCGGCCTTGTGCACGGGCGACGGATACCCGGCGTTGTCCGCAAAACCGAAGTCTGCATGGTCGATACCCAGTTCGGCCATCATTTTGTCGCGCTGAACCTTGGCCAGTACCGAAGCCGCCGCGACGGCGACGCAGGACTGGTCGCCCTTGATCACCGTACGGACCTTCCAGGGCGCCCCGAGATAGTCGTGCTTGCCGTCGAGTATGACGGCGTCGGGACGGACCGGCAGGGTCTCCAGGGCACGCACGGCCGCCAACCGCAGCGCCGCGGTCATCCCCTGCGCGTCGATCTCCTCCGGAGAGGCGTGTCCCAGGGCATAGCACGTCACCCAGGTCCGCAGTTCCGCGGCGAGTTCACCGCGTCGCTTGACGGTCAGCAGCTTGGAATCGGTGAGTCCGGCCGGAGGCCTGCGCAACCCGGTGACCGCGGCACAGACAGTGACCGGACCGGCCCACGCACCGCGCCCCACCTCGTCGACACCGGCAATGATCTTCGCTCCGGTCGTGGCGCGGAGTGAGCGCTCGACGGTGTGAGTAGGCGGTTCGTACGGCATGACGCTCATAGCCTACGCCGCCCCGAACCTCCGGCGACACCCTGGTTCCCCTAAGGAGACCTGACCCCGGTCGGGCGGGAGTCAGGCGCCGTCGGGCCGCAGCAGCGGAACCATCAGCTGGTCGATCAATTCCTCGATTTCCTGGTCCGGCCATTCACTTCCACAAATCTTCGAGCGGTACATCATCATCGCCGGGATGGCGTCGAAGACGTAGCCGTTCGCCGCACCCTCCCGGGCCTCGCCCCGCTCTATTCCGCGGTTGATGACCTCACGGAGCATCTTGAGGGTCGGCTCGACCACCCCGTTGATGATCACCGCATGGAAGCGCTCCGCCTGCATGCTGTCGCATTCGTGAACGACCGCCTGCCAGGCGAGCCCGGGGCGGGAGAACATCGCGTCGCGCGCCCGTCGACACAGCGCCAGAAGGTCCTCACGCACGCTCCCCAGGTCGGGCACCGTGTCGAAGCGCGGCAGGCCGGACCGCAGGGCGTCCGCGACCAGGTCCTCCTTGGACGGCCAGCGGCGATAGACCGCCGCCTTGCCCGTCTGGGCGCCGGCGGCCACACCCTCCATCGTCAGGCCGTTCCAGCCGACGGTGCCGAGCTGCTCCAGCGCGGCGTCGAGGATCGCGCGTTCCAGGACCGCGCCACGCCGACGGGACGGCGTCTGGGCGGAGGCGGCCACCCAGTGCGAAGCAACCATGTCGAGGGTCTCCAGGAAACGGGGGAAGCGATTTTTTCGGGGACAACGGGCTGACCTGCCGCGCGACCACAGCGGGGGACGAGGTACTCGGCGGCACAAAACAGTGAACGCTTGCGTCCACTGTCGGGGAGTCACTAACGTGGAAGCGACAGTGAACGCGATCGTTCACTAAGCCGTTCGTGGGGGACACATGGTGACAACCTCTTCTCTGCTCCAAGACCAGAAGCCGGGAGCGGCCCGCCGGGAGGGGCGCCCCGGCATCGCGCTCACCATCATCGCGGCCTGCCAGCTCATGGTGGTACTCGACGCGACGATTGTGAACATCGCCCTCCCGCACATTCAAGAAGCACTCAAGTTCAGCACCACCGACCTCACCTGGGTCGTCAGCGCCTACACGCTCACCTTCGGCGGCCTGCTCCTGCTGGGCGGCCGAGCCGGTGACATCCTGGGCCGGCGCCGGGTCTTCATGACCGGCATCCTGCTGTTCACCTTCGCGTCGCTGCTCGGCGGCTTCGCCCAGGAACCCTGGCAGCTGCTGGCGGCGCGCGTCCTGCAGGGTGTGGGTGGCGCGATCGCGTCGCCCACGTCCCTCGCCCTCATCACCACCACCTTCCCCGAGGGGCCGGAACGCAACCGGGCCTTCGGCGTCTTCGCGGCCGTGTCCGCGGGCGGCGGCGCCATAGGTCTGCTGGCGGGCGGCATGCTCACCGAGTGGCTCGACTGGCGCTGGGTGCTCTTCGTCAACGTGCCCATCGGTGTCCTGATCGCCGTGCTCACGCCGCTGTACATCAACGAGTCCGAGCGGCACTCCGGCCGCTTCGACATCGCCGGGGCAGTGACCTCGACGGCGGGCATGGCGTCCCTCGTCTACGGCTTCATCCGCGCCGCGGACGAGGGCTGGCGGGACACCCTGACCATCGGATCCTTCGCGGCCGCGGTGGTCCTGCTGCTGGCCTTCGTCTTCACCGAGAGGCGGGCCAAGGAGCCGATCACCCCGCTGAGGATGTTCGCCGACCGCAACCGCTCCGGCACCTACGTGATCATGCTGAGCCTGGCCGCGGCGATGTTCGGCATGTTCTTCTACATCGTGCTGTTCGTCCAGAACGTGCTGGGCTACAGCCCCATCCAGGCCGGCCTGGCCTTCCTGCCGGTCACGGTGGTGATCGCGCTCGGCGCGGGTCTGTCCCAGCGGTTCCTGCCCGTGTTCGGCCCGAAGCCGTTCATGCTCGCGGGCTCGGCGCTGGCCGCGATCGGGCTCGGATGGCAGGCCCTCATCAGCTCCCACAGCTCCTACGTCGGCGGGGTCCTCGGGCCGATGCTCATCTTCGGCCTCGGCATGGGGCTGAACTTCGTGACGCTGACGCTGACCGCGGTCTCCGGGGTCGCCCAGCACGAAGCGGGCGCGGCGTCCGGGCTGCTCAACGCGATGCAGCAGGTGGGCGGATCGATCGGCCTCGCCATCCTGACGACGGTGTTCGGCACGGCCAGCAAGAACGAGGCCGAGAAGCAGGTGCCGGACTTCCTCACCAACGGCTCGCCGGAGCAGCAGGCGGAGTTCGCCCGGACGCATCAGCTGCCCGCGCCCTGGGGGCACGACGTGCTGGCCCAGGGCATTTCCGCGGCCTTCATGCCGGCTGCCGCCATGGCCGTACTCGCCCTGGCCACGGCCTGGCTGGTGATCCGGGTGCGCAAGAGCGACCTGGAGGCCCTGTCCGGCTCGGCCGGGCCGGGAGTGGGCTGACGACGCGCCACCACGGGCCGGCCGGGGACCGTCGACGGGCGACACGCACGCCTCTCGACGCTCACCCCGCCGGCTCGCGGTCGGCGGGGCGATCGGCCGGACGAGCAGCAACAAGGCAAGCAGCAACGCGCCGGTCTGTGCCAACGGCATCCCCACACCCCCCAACCCCTCGTGGCCCTCCGGACTCCGTCCGGACCCACGCCTCACACAGCGGATGCCACAACAACGAACGCGCGGTCACCGAGAGTTCCCACCGGGCACGGAGAGTTTCGACCCGCATGCGCCGACACCGCCCGGACGCCGCGCGGACCCGCTAGACCGTCGCCGCCATCCACGCCGGAAGCGCCTCGACACGCCCCGCCCACTCGGCAGGCGGCGCCCCCTCCCTCGTGGAAGCGATCACCCCGCCCACGATGGCGCAGGTCGTGTCCACGTCCCCGCCGACCTGTGCGGTCGTCCAGAAAGCGTGCTCGTAGTCCCCGAGAGAGCGCGCGGCGGACCAGAGGGCGAATGGAACGGTGTCGTGGGCGGTCGTACGCCTGCCGCAGCCCAGTACGGCCGCGACCGTGGTCGCGTCGCCGTAGTCGAGCATGTCCCGGGCACGTCGCAGCCCGGCGCCGACCGCGCTCCTGGGGACCAGCGCGATCACCCCGTCGAGCAGCGCGTGCGGCGCGGGCGGGCCGTCGGGGTCGGCTGCCAGGGCGGCGGCCGCGGCGACCGCCATGGCGCCGACCACCGCCTCCCGGTGCTGATGGGTGGGGTACGCGGAGATCTCCGCCTGGTGGGTGGCCTGCTCCGGGTCGTCCGCGTACCAGGCGCCCAGCGGCGCGATGCGCATCGCGGCACCGTTGCCCCAGGACCCCTGGCCGTTGAACAGCGCGGCGGCGAGCTCGCGCCAGTCGCCACCCTCCCGGACCAGGCGCAGCAGCCGGTTGACCGCGGGACCATAGCCGCGGTCGAAGTCGTGGTGGTGGGCGAAGGAGTGTGCCAGCGCGTCCTGGTCGATGCGGTGATGGGCGGCCAGGACGGAGACCACGGAACAGGCCATTTCCGTGTCGTCGGTCCACTGCCAGGTCCCGGGAGGCAACTCCCTGCGCATCAGCAACGGGTAGTTCGCGGGCACGAAGAACTGCGAGCCCAGCGCGTCCCCCACCGACAGTCCGCGCAGGCTGGACAGGGCCCGGGCCAGGCGCCCGTCAGGAGGTGAATGAGCGGTCATCGCCCTGCCACTCTATCCGGTGATCCCGTACGGTTCCGGATCTCGCCAGCGTTCGAAGGGCCGGTCAAGGGTGTACTTGCCGTCCTCACCGAGAACGAGCATCCGCACCTCGCCGTTCCCGGGGTTCGACAGCGACTCGAATTCCGCGACCGTCCAGTGGAACCACCGCATGCAGAACAGCCGCATGGCCAGACCGTGGGTCACCAGGAGCACGTTCGGTGGATGGTCGGGGTCCTCGAAACTGCGGAACAGGCTCTCCAGGAACCCGCCGACCCGGTCGTACACGTCGGCACCGGACTCGCCCTGGGCGAAGCGGTAGAAGAAGTGACCGTAGGCGTCCCGGTAGGCCTTCTGCAGGCGCACGTCGTCACGGTCCTGCCAGTTGCCCCAGTCCTGCTCACGCAGCCGGGGCTCCTCCCGTATCCGTATGAGCCCGGGATCGAGGTGGAAGGCCCGGAGTGTCTCGTGCGTCCGGCGGTACGGCGAGACGTACACACTGACCCGCTCGCGCCCGAACACCTCGCGCAGCCCCTTGCCCGTACTCTCCGCCTGCGCCCGGCCCTGCTCGGTGAGGCCCAGCGCGTGGTCCGGTTCGCGCTCGTACACGGTGTCATCGACGTTGCCCGTCGACTCGCCGTGCCGGACAAGAACGATGCGCCGTGGTCGTGCCATGTCAGAACCCTAGATCGAGACCCGCGAAACCATGCACTCGGACGAGCCCCATACGGCGTACATCACACGATTTCCGCACCTCGGCACCGGGCGAGCCGGGCCGGAACTCAAACGGTCCACGAGGGTTCCAGTTGCACGATGTCGCCCGTCAGCGCCGCGACGTCGGCCTCCGTCTGGGCGCGCAGCGCGAGCCGCTCCACCCGCTCGGTGCGGTACTTGCCGTGCTCGGCGGCCGACCGCCACATGGACAGCACCAGGTACTCGTTCCCCGGCGCCTCGCCGAACAGCCCGCGGACCATACCGGGCGAACCGGCCATCGCGGGGTTCCAGACCTTCTCCTGCATGAGGACGTAGTGCTCGGCCCGCTCTTCATGGACACGGCAGAGCGCCACCCGCAGCAGATCGGCGTCCGTGAAACGCGGCTCGAACCCGGTCTTCACGTCGAACCGGTAGTCGAAGAGCCTGACCTGGGCGTCCTTGAAGGTACCCGCCTGGGCCGAGGCGAGCCGGTCGTGGGAACGGGCCATGAAGGAGTCGTAGAAGGCGCGGCTCTCCCAGAAGGCGAAGACGTGCGCCACGTCCGGTCGCCCGCGGCTCCAGCCACCCCCCTGCCCCCGAAAACCCGGCTCCCCCGGAAGCCCCGCCCACTTTCGCTGCCCCCGCTCGAACCCGCGGCGGTCCACCACGGTGCAGCGAATCCACTTGACCAGCACCGCGCCATGGTAAGGCCAGGGAACGTGGCACCGGTCACTCTCGGGCCGACCGCTTTCCCGCGACCGCCTCCGCGCGCGTGGCAGGATGGACAACCGGCCGTCACCGCTCGGCAGTTCAGGTGGCCGAGCAGGGCGGGGGACCTGGGAAGGGGAAGTCTGTGAACGGCCTCAGCAAGGGAATTCGAAAGGTCGAGGTCGCGCTGCGGTGGGACCCTAGTCCGGCGGGCGAGCCGCCCGCCGACCTGGACATCGTCGCCGGGACCTACCCGGCGGGCGATCCGTACGGCGCTCCCTCCTACGTGGTGCACTTCGACAGCCGCTCCCCCGACGGCACCATCTATCTGAACCGGGACAGCCGGGACGGCAAGGGCTTCGGCTTCGACGAGGTCATGACGCTGGAGCTGGAGCGGCTCGACGCACGGTACGCGCGCGTGGTGGTGGGCGTCGCGATCCAGCAGCGCTCCGACGGGCGGACCTTCGGCGGCGTGGCCAACCCGGGCCTGCGCATCCGGGAGGGCTACACCGACCTGGCCGCGGACGACTTCGGTGGTGTGCCGGGCGCGGCGGCGGCTACGGTCGCGGAGTTCGTCCGCGACGAGACGGGGGCGTGGGAGTTCCGTGGCGGTGTCCACGGCTTCGACGGCGACCCGGCCACGTTCGCCGCCACCATGGGCTCGGCCCGCCGGCCCTGACGGCACGCCGGTGCATGGGTTTTGACCATGACCCCGTGCATGACCCCGTGCATGGGTCCGGTGCGAAGGTCCGGTCCATGAGTAAGGGGCGTCCGCAGTAGCGGACGCCCCTTACTCAACCCTTGCTCAACCTATTCGACCACGTGTCAGCTGCAACCGCTGGTCGAGCCGCAGCCTTCGCAGATGTAGCAGGAACCGGCCCGCTGCATCTTCGTGCCGCAGGAGAAGCACAGCGGGGCGTCGGCCTGGATGCCCAACTGCATCTCCACCAGTTCGGCACTGGTGTGCGCCTGCTGCGGAGCGGGCTTGGCCGCCTCGACCTCGGCCTTCGGCGTGACGACGGCCTTCAGCTCCTGGGTGCGCGGCGCCGACTGGGCCAGGCCCTCGACGTCGAGCTCGTCGTCGGACGGCTCGTACGAACCCGTCTCCAGGTGACGCTGGCGCTCGTCGGCGGAGTGGATGCCGAGCGCGGAGCGCGTCTCGAAGGGCAGGAAGTCCAGCGCCAGGCGGCGGAAGATGTAGTCGACGATCGACTGCGCCATCCGCACGTCCGGGTCGTCCGTCATACCGGCCGGCTCGAAGCGCATGTTGGTGAACTTCGAGACGTACGTCTCCAGCGGCACCCCGTACTGAAGGCCGACGGAGACCGCGATGGAGAAGGCGTCCATCATGCCCGCGAGGGTCGAACCCTGCTTGGACATCTTCAGGAAGACCTCGCCGAGACCGTCGTCCGGGTAGGAGTTGGCGGTCATGTAGCCCTCGGCGCCGCCGACCGTGAAGGACGTGGTGATACCGGGACGACCCTTCGGGAGGCGCTTGCGGACCGGGCGGTACTCGACGACCTTCTCGACCGTCTCACGGATGGTGGCCTCCGCCTTCTCCGTGACGGCGTCCGTTGCGGACTTCTGCTTGGTCTTGGCGGAGAGGGGCTGGCCGACCTTGCAGTTGTCGCGGTAGATGGCGAGCGCCTTGACGCCCATCTTCCACGCCTCGAAGTAGACCTCCTCGACGTCCTCGACGGTCGCCGACTCCGGCAGGTTCACCGTCTTGGAGAGGGCGCCGGAGATCCACGGCTGGATCGCGGCCATCATGCGGACGTGGCCCATCGCAGAGATGGAGCGCTCACCCATGGCGCAGTCGAACACCTCGTAGTGCTCGTGCTTGAGGCCCGGGGCGTCGATCACATTGCCGTGCTCGGCGATGTGGGCGACGATCGCCTCGATCTGCTCCTCCTGGTAGCCCAGGCGGCGCAGGGCCTGCGGGACGGTGCCGTTGACGATCTGCATCGAGCCGCCGCCGACCAGCTTCTTGAACTTGACCAGGGCGAGGTCGGGCTCGAGGCCGGTGGTGTCGCAGGACATCGCCAGACCGATGGTGCCGGTCGGGGCGATGACGGAGGCCTGGGAGTTACGGAAACCGTTCTTCTCGCCGAGGCGCAGCACGTCCTGCCAGGCCTCGGTCGCGGCCGCCCAGATCGGCGTGTCCAGGTCGTCCATGCGGACGGCCTTGGCGTTCTCGTCGGAGTGCTGCTTCATGACCCGCAGGTGTGGCTGCGCGTTGCGGGCGTAGCCGTCGTACGGGCCGACGATCGCGGCGAGCTCGGCGGAGCGCTTGTACGACGTGCCGGTCATCAGGGAGGTGATGGCGCCGGCCAGGGCGCGGCCGCCGTCGGAGTCGTACGCGTGGCCGGTCGCCATCAGCAGGGCGCCCAGGTTGGCGTAGCCGATGCCGAGCTGGCGGAAGGCGCGGGTGTTCTCACCGATCTTCTGGGTCGGGAAGTCCGCGAAGCAGATGGAGATGTCCATCGCGGTGATGACGAGTTCGACGACCTTCGCGAAGCGCTCGACATCGAAGGACTGGTGGCCCTTGCCGTCGTCCTTCAGGAACTTCATCAGGTTCAGCGAGGCCAGGTTGCAGGACGTGTTGTCCAGGTGCATGTACTCGCTGCAGGGGTTCGAGCCGTTGATACGGCCGGACTCCGGGCAGGTGTGCCAGTGGTTGATGGTGTCGTCGTACTGGATGCCCGGGTCGGCACAGGCCCAGGCGGCCTCGGCCATCTTGCGGAAGAGCGCCTTGGCGTCGACCTCCTCGATGACCTCGCCGGTCATGCGGGACGTCAGGCCGAACTTGCCGCCGTCCTGGACGGCCTTCATGAACGTGTCGTTCACGCGGACCGAGTTGTTGGCGTTCTGGTACTGGACGGACGTGATGTCGTCGCCGCCCAGGTCCATGTCGAAGCCCGCGTCGCGCAGGGCGCGGATCTTCTCCTCTTCCTTGACCTTGGTCTCGATGAAGTCCTCGATGTCGGGGTGGTCGACGTCGAGGATGACCATCTTGGCGGCGCGGCGGGTGGCGCCACCGGACTTGATCGTGCCGGCGGAGGCGTCGGCACCGCGCATGAAGGAGACCGGGCCGGAGGCGTTGCCGCCGGAGGAGAGCAGCTCCTTGGAGGAGCGGATCCGGGAGAGGTTCAGGCCGGCGCCCGAACCGCCCTTGAAGATCATGCCCTCTTCCTTGTACCAGTCGAGGATCGACTCCATGGAGTCGTCGACGGACAGGATGAAGCAGGCGGAGACCTGCTGCGGCTGGGGTGTGCCGACGTTGAACCAGACGGGGCTGTTGAAGCTGAAGATCTGGTGCAGGAGGGCGTAGGCGAGCTCGTGCTCGAAGATCTCGGCGTCGGCGGGCGAGGCGAAGTAGTTGTGCTCCTCGCCGGCCTTCCGGTACGTCTTCACGATGCGGTCGATCAGCTGCTTGAGGCCGGTCTCACGCTGCGGGGTGCCCACGGCCCCGCGGAAGTACTTGCTGGTGACGATGTTGACCGCGTTCACCGACCAGAAGTCGGGGAACTCGACGCCACGCTGCTCGAAGTTGATCGAGCCGTCGCGCCAGTTGGTCATGACGACGTCACGACGCTCCCAGGCCACCTCGTCGTAGGGGTGGATCCCGGGGGTGGTGTGGACGCGCTCGACACGGAGTCCCTTGCCCGCCTTGCTGCCCTTGGCGCGGGAACTCCGTGCCGGACCGCTCGCCGTCTCTGTCATGCCGCCTCCCTGTACGGGCGAAAACGCCCTGAAGTGCCCCGCTTGTTCCCGTGGCACGGTGTTCTGTCTGGTGTTGCGGGCATCTCTCGCTCCGCCCGCAACAGGTCTTTTTCTCGCCGCCGTCCCGGCCGGGCCCCGGCGCCGAGGTCCGGGTCCGGCCCGCCGGTCAGTCGGCGGCGCCTGCGGGCTCGGGGACCGATGCCGTCCCCGTGGCCCCGCGGCCGTCTTCCTGGCTCCCCGCGTCGGCCTCGCCGCCTCCGCCGGGATGCCCCGTCGCCTCCCTGAGCTCCGCGATCGCGGCCTCGAAGTCCTCGAGCGAGTCGAACGCCCGGTAGACGGAGGCGAATCGCAGATAGGCGACGAGGTCGAGTTCCTGCAGCGGGCCGAGTATGGCCAGCCCCACGTCATGGGTGGTCAGCTCGGCACTTCCGGTGGCCCGCACCGCTTCCTCGACCCGCTGGCCGAGCTGGGCGAGCGCATCCTCGGTGACGGGCCGGCCCTGGCAGGCCTTGCGTACACCGTTGATGATCTTGGTGCGGCTGAACGGTTCGGTGACCCCGGACCGCTTCACCACCATGAGCGAGCACGTCTCCACGGTCGTGAAACGACGGGAGCAGTCAGGGCACTGGCGGCGCCTGCGGATCGACGTGCCGTCGTCGGTCGTACGGCTGTCGACGACCCGGCTGTCGGGGTGCCTGCAGAAGGGGCAGTGCATGAACTCCCAACCCTCCTCACAGCAGACTCAATAGCCTCAGGAGGCCCTTCAGGCCCCTCGAAGCAGCCCCCAGCATAGGCGATCGCGGCGGGCTCCAAGACCCGGGGGACCACAACTTGTGGGCTGCCACCGCAATCCAACCACTAGATGTGGTGATTGACTCACACCTTCACGCCCCGCACGCGTGTCGCAGCCGTACGTACAGGCCCCGGCCGTGGCCGCGCGGCGCCCGCGCCACAAGCGGCACAGGGTCCACGGCGACACGGCGGACGAGCGCACACGACCGCGCCCCTCCGAAGCATGCGGAGAAACGGTGGGCGCCCCGGGGAGGGCGCGTGGGACTACCGCACAGATGGGGGAACCGGTCCCGCCGGACGGAATGCCGGATGGCAGACTGGAGCGACATCCCGAGGCCGCCGCCGCGGCGGTGAACAGTACAACAATCGGCTCTTTTGTCCGCCGGGCGCCGCGGTAGCCATACACCCAGACATGCAATCCGGGTCGATAATCCGCGATTTTTCACTCGAACGTGTGTTTGGCGCAACCTTTCGAAAGCTACTACCGTTGTGCAGCAGGGAGACCATCGAGAGGGGCCGACGTGACCACCACCGCCGACAGTGCCACCATCACTGCCCAGGACCGCCCCCAGGGCCGACCTGAGCCGGTGCACGCCATGAGCGACGCCACGAATCCAGACGGGCAAAAGCGCTCCTTGCCGGGCCGACCTCCCGGCATCCGGGCTGACAGCTCCGGGCTCACCGACCGACAGCGGCGGGTCATCGAGGTCATCCGGGACTCCGTGCAGCGGCGCGGATACCCGCCGTCGATGCGCGAGATCGGCCAGGCCGTCGGCCTCTCCAGCACCTCGTCGGTGGCGCACCAGCTGATGGCGCTGGAGCGCAAGGGCTTCCTGCGCCGCGACCCGCACCGCCCGCGCGCCTACGAGGTGCGCGGCTCGGACCAGGCCGCTTCCGTGCAGCCCACGGACACCGCCGGCAAGCCGGCCGCGTCGTACGTCCCGCTCGTCGGGCGCATCGCCGCCGGTGGCCCGATCCTCGCCGAGGAGTCCGTCGAGGACGTCTTCCCCCTGCCCCGGCAGCTGGTCGGTGACGGCGAGCTGTTCGTGCTGAAGGTCGTCGGTGACTCGATGATCGAGGCGGCCATCTGCGACGGCGACTGGGTCACGGTCCGCCGCCAGCCCGTCGCCGAGAACGGCGACATCGTGGCCGCGATGCTCGACGGCGAGGCCACCGTCAAGCGCTTCAAGCGCGAGGACGGCCACGTCTGGCTCCTTCCGCACAACGCGGCGTACGAGCCGATCCCCGGTGACGACGCGACCATCCTCGGCAAGGTGGTGGCCGTACTGCGCCGCGTCTGAGCGCCACGGCGGGCGGGTGCGCCACGACAGCGCCCCGCCGACCCGACCGGGCCCCGGAACCTCTGCGCCGGTTCCGGGGCCCCGCGCTGTGCGGAACCCCGGGGGCGACAAGAGTGCGAGCGGGGCCCTCGCCGCGCAGAGGCCCCCGCGCTCAGTCGCCTTCCGTCTGCCGCGCCACCGCGTCGATCGCGGCGAGCGACTTGCGGACCTGGTTGCGGTCCGTGGTGAACCAGAAGTCGGGCAGTGACGCCTTCAGATAGCTCCCGTACCGGGCCGTCGCCAGCCGCTGGTCCAGTACGGCGACCACGCCGCGGTCGCCCGACGCCCGTACGAGACGGCCGGCACCCTGGGCCATCAGCAGCGCGGCGTGCGTGGCGGCGACCGCCATGAAGCCGTTGCCGCCGGCCTCCTCCACCGCCTTCTGGCGTGCGCTCATCAAGGGGTCGTCGGGGCGCGGGAACGGGATCTTGTCCATGACGACCAGCTGACAGCTCGGCCCGGGGACGTCGACGCCCTGCCACAGCGACAGCGTGCCGAAGAGGCAGGTCTTCGGGTCGGCGGCGAAGTTCTTGATCAGCTCGCCGAGCGTCTCCTCGCCCTGGAGGAGGATCGGATACTCCGGGATGCGGGAGCGCAGCTCCTCGGCGGCCAGCTGGGCCGCACGCATCGAGGAGAACAGCCCCAGCGTGCGGCCGCCCGCCGCCTGGATCAGTTCCGTGAGCTCGTCGAGCATGTCGCCGCGGTCGCCGTCACGGGCGGGGCGCGCCAGGTGCTTGGCGACGTAGAGAATGCCCTGCTTGCGGTAGTCGAAGGGCGAGCCGACGTCGACGCCCTTCCACTGGGGCACGTCGTCGCCCTCGGTGCCCTCGGGGGCGAGGCCCAGCGAGGCGCCGACGCCGTTGAAGTCGCCGCCCAGCTTCAGGGTCGCGGAGGTCAGGACGACCGAGCGGTCGGTGAAGAGCTTCTCGCGCAGCAGGCCCGAGACGTTCATGGGGGCGACGCGCAGGGAGGCGCCGCTGGGTCGATACGCGGCTCCGCCGCGGGGCTCGTGCCGCTCGTACCAGACGACGTCCCATTCGGAGCCGTTCGTGATCCGCTCCGCCACGTCGTGCACGGACTCGACGGAGGCCAGCGCCTGCTTGCGGACGGCGTCCTCGTCCTGCACGGACTTGTCGCGGGTCGTGCCGATCGCCGAGATGACCGTACGGCACGCGTCGCGCAGCGCCATCAGGGCGTACCCGAGGTCCTCCGGGATCTCCTCCAGGCGGCCCGGCAGCGCCAGCTCCATCAGCCGCTCGAAGCCCTCCGCGGCGGTCTGGAGCTGGTCCGCGGCCTTCTCGTTGACCAGCTTCGCGGCCCGCCGCACCGCCCGGTTGACCTGGCCGGGGGTGAGCTCGCCGGTGGCCACCCCGGTGACCCGGGAGACCAGCTCGTGCGCCTCGTCGACGATCAGCACCTCGTGCTGCGGCAGCACGGGGGCGCCCTCGATGGCGTCGATCGCGAGCAGCGCGTGGTTGGTGACGACCACCTCGGAGAGCTTGGCGCGCTCGCGGGCCATCTCGGCGAAGCACTCGGCGCCGTAGGCGCACTTCGTGGCGCCCAGGCACTCCCGGGAGGACACCGAGACCTGCGACCAGGCCCGGTCGGAGACCCCGGGCGTGAGGTCGTCGCGGTCGCCGGTCTCGGTCTCGTCCGCCCAGTCACGCATCCGCAGCAGGTCCTGGCCCAGCTTGCTGGTGGGGGCGGCGGCCTCGAACTGGTCGAACAGGCCCTCCTCCTCGTCCTGCGGAACGCCCTCGTGGAGGCGGTGCAGGCACAGGTAGTTCGACCTGCCCTTGAGCATCGCGAACTCCGGACGGCGGCGCAGCTGCGGATGGAGCGCGTCGACCGTGCGCGGCAGGTCGCGCTCCACGAGCTGGCGCTGCAGGGCCAGGGTCGCGGTGGCCACGACGACCCGCTCCCCGTGGGCCAGCGCGGGCACGAGGTAGCCCAGCGACTTGCCGGTACCGGTGCCGGCCTGGACCAGCAGATGGGAGCCGCCGTCGATCGCTTCCTCGACGGCTTCGGCCATGGCCACCTGGCCGGGACGCTCCGTGCCGCCGACGGCGGTGACGGCGGCGTGCAGGAGTTCGGGGAGAGAGGGCTTCGTCATAGCGCGACCACCCTACGGCCCGGGACTGACAAGCGGGTACGCACGACGGGCGCGAGGGGCGGCAGAGGCGACCGGAGCGGCATCAGGAGGGGCGGAGGGGACAGCCGGGGCAAGGGAGGCTCCTGAGGGGCGGGCCGACGGGTGGGTGAGCGGGACGGCGCGGCGCTACGGCACCTCGTGCGAGGACCGCTCGCGGACCATGAGGGCGGCTCGCTTGGCGGGGAGCGAGACCTCGGCGACGCACCGGAACCCGGCGCCGAGAAAGGCGGCGACGGACGGCGTGTTGCGGACGTCGGGTTCGGCGAGGACCCGCGTGCAGGCGGGCCGCCCGGCGAACACGAGGTCGGTGACGGCCCTGACCAACGTGGTTCCGAGACCCTGTCCACGGTCGGCGGCATCGCCGATCAGGACGTGGATTCCGGTGTCGTGCGGCCGGAGGGGACAGTACCGGGCCAGCGGGTCGAGGTCGGCGCGGTAGATCTCCCAGTAGCTCATCGGCACGCCCTCCAGGACGCCCATGCACGGGACACTGCGTCCGTCGCCGGTCAGCTGGGCCCGTACGTGGTCCTCGGTCACGCTCTGCGGGCCGGTCAGCCCCCAGAACGCGGCGACGGCGGGGTCGTTCATCCAGCGGCCGATGAGCGGAACGTCCCGTTCGGCATCGACGGGCACCAGGCGGAACACGCCCGCGAGGGTGACGGCCGGTCCCCAGTCGGCGACGCGGTCGAGCAGGTCGTCGCCGGGCCGCGACCTCCCTGTCCCGGCGGCGTTCCCGTCCTTCCCGAAGAGGGCGACGAACTCGTCGGGCAGGTGCAGGTCCAGGGTGTCGTCGGCGCTCGCATCGGTGGAAGTCACGGTGTCGCTCTTTCGGAAGACGGAGAGGGAATCGGGAGGGGGACCGGTGGTCGCCGCCGGACGGGCGGGTCGGCGGCGGGCTCAGGCGTGCAGCGGATTGGTGATGCTGACGTAGACGGACTGGGCGTCCACCGGGCCGACGAGTTCGTCGAGGCCGTGCAGCCGGGTCAGCAGGTTGGCCTTGCAGCGCAGTACCGGCGACTCGAGGAGGTGCGCGGGCAGCGGACTGCTCAGCGGGGCGGGGCCAGAGGCGAGATCGCGGAGGAATCGGCGGAAGGCCGCGAGCAGCAGCCGTTCGTCGCCGAGGTGCTGGGAGCCGAAGGCGCCGATGAGGCCGAGCACGTTGTTGATGGCCAGGTAGTAGGCGAAGCGCTCGTCGGCGACCTCGTCGGAGACGAACGTGTCGCTGTGCTCGCCGATGCCGGGCAGCCGGGCCTCCAGTTCCGCGCGACGGGACTCACGGAAGTAGTAGCCCTGGTTGTCGCGGTAGCGGCCGCCGGCCGGCCAGCCGTGGGCGTCCAGCAGGAGCAGCGTGTTCTGCTGGTGTGCCTCCAGGGCGATCCCGGCGTGGGCATCCAGCCACAGGACGGGACGTACGACGTGGTGGAGGTACCGCAGGAACCACTCGACGGCGACGGCTCGGCGCGGCCGGCCGGTCCGAGCGGCGAGTCGGGTGACGACCTCGGCCAGCCGGGAGGGGGCGGAGGCGGAAGCGGCGTGCCAGCCCGGCCCGCCCGCCCACGCGTGCGGCCGCGGCGCGACGAGGCCGGCGACGCAGGAGACGTCGTCCGCGGGCCGGAACGGGTTGTGCCGGATGACCACGTCGAGCCCGCGTACGGGCCTGCCGTCCGGTCCGTCGACGGCGAGCCAGGCCGGGTCGCGGACGATGTCGAAGTGCGGGTGGGCGGCCTGCCACTGGCGGGACAGGACGCCGCGCAGCAGACGGTGGACCTCGACTCCGCGGTGGAGTTCCTTGCGGAGGTTCTCCCGGCGGGAGTTGGTGATGTGCAGGGAAAGCGAGAGTTTGAGCATGGCGGGGGCGCCGGTTCGGTGGACGGTCCGGAGGGAGGAGGTGGCGTGCCAGTGGACGCCCTGGACACCGAGGTCCCGGAGCAGTCCCGCGTCCAGCAGGGCCGCCGTCCGTGGCCGGTGCCGTACCGCGCGGAACTGCCAGGGGTGCAGGGGAAGCACCGCGTATCCGTCCGGCGGCGTCGGCCCGTCCCCGGCGAGGCGCGCGGTGAGCCGGGACGCGTCGACCGGGCGGCCGTGCTCGGTCCAGGCCGAGTCCGTGGCGAGTACACCGGGGGCGACGGCCACCCAGTGCAGGGGGAAGGAGCCGCGCAGTTCGGGTGAGTACAGCCGCGCCTCCGCCTCGGTGAGGCCTTCGCGGCTCTTCGGGGTGGGGTGCAGCGGATGCCCCAGGAGGAGTGCCTGCTCGGCGGCGAGGAAGAGGTCGGGAGTGCCGGAGGGAGCGGAGCCGCCGGGTGTGCCGGAGCCGCCGGAGGGGCGCTTCCGGGGCTCCGGGCGCTCCCTGTCGTCCCTGTCATCCCTGCGGTCGCGGAGGAAGACGGCGGTACGGCGGACGGAGTCGGCGACCCGCGCGACGAGGTCGGCACCGTCGGGCCCCGGGACGCCGTACGCCTCCCGGGCGAGCAGCGCGGACACCGTGACCGCGTCCGCGGGCGGCGCCGAGGCGGGGGCGTCGGCCAGGCGCGGGAGGCCGAAGCGGTGCAGGCCCGTCGGGGACCAGTAGTGGACGGGGACGGCCAGGGACGTCCCGCTGGCCGGTAGCGGCACCTGGAGGACACCGTTGTCGGGGGCGGGTGCGTCGGTCTCACGGGCCCAGCAGCGGATCAGGTTCTCCACGGCCGCGGCCTGGGCCGCGCCGTACGGGTCGGCGGGACGGTCCACAAAGTCGGCGGGCGCGGGAACGGGAACGGCTGCGGACGCCGGTACGGGCCGGGGCACGCATTCGGCGTCGGCGAGGCGTGTCGATGCGAGGGCGGGTACCGGTGCGGGGGTGGTGTGCAAAGTGATTCCTTGTGACGTGCGATGGCCTGGTGCGGGTCTCAACGCGGCGCGCGTTCCCCGTGCGGTGGGGCATGGCCGCCGCGGCCTCGGTCCGCCCCCTCCACCGCCGCCACCGCGTCGGCGAGTCGGTCCAGGACCGCCGCCATCTGCTCCTCGGTGACGATCAGCGGCGGCAGGAGCCGTACGACGTTCGCGGACGGGCCGACGACGTCCACGATCAACCCTCGGCACAGGCACGCCCGCTGCACGGCGGCGGCGAGTTCGGCGGCGGTGCGGGACGCGCGGCCGGGGCGGTTACCGTCGGTGGCGGGGGCGCGCGCGCCGTCCGGCGCGGCCATCTCGACGCCGATCAACAGGCCCCGTCCCCGCACGTCACCGACGCACCGGAACTCCTCGGCCAGGGCGCGCAGTCGGGTCAGTACCCGGGCCCCGAGTGCGGCGGCGTGATCGGCGAGGCGGTGCTCGCGGACGTGGGCGAGGGTCGCCGCGCCCGCGGCCAGGGCGAGTTGGTTGCCGCGGAAGGTGCCGGAATCGGACTGCCCCACGTGCAGATCATCGCGGTGCACCACCGCGGCCAGCGGCAGACTGCCACCGATCGCCTTGGACAGGACCAGCACGTCGGGGGTGACTCCGCTGTGTTCGACCGCCCACAACGCACCGGTCCACCCGCCGCCCGTCTCGGTCTCGTCGGCGATCAGCGGGACGGACCGTTCGGCCGTGATGCGGCGCATGCGCCGCATCCAGGTGTCCGGCGCGGGGAGCACGCCGCCCTCGCTCTGGACCGGTTCGAGGATCATCCCGGCGGGCAGCGCCTCCCCCGTTCGGCGGTCGTCGAGGACGGACTCGGCCCAGTGACCGGCGAGTTCGGCCCCGTGCTCGCCCCCGACGCCGAACGGGCAGTGCGGGTCCTGCGGGTACGGCAGGCGCGCGAGCCGTGTGCCGCAGGCGTCGCCCGGACCCGCACACGCCTCGGCGGTCGCACGGTGGTGGACGTCGGTGAAGGCGACCACCCGGGTCCGACCGGTGGCGGCACGGACCAGGCCTGCGGCGGTGGCGAGCGGGTCCGTCCCGGTGGGTCCGCAGAAGCGCACCCGCGCATGGCCGGCGAGGCCGGGCGGCAGGGTGCGCAGCAACTCGGTGACGAAGGCGTCCTCGACGGGGGTGGTGAGGTCCATGACCTGCAAGGGGGCACCCGAGTCGAGCACTGCGCGGATCGCCCCCAGTACGACCGGGTGGTTGTGCCCCAGGGCCAGTGTCCCCCCGCCCGAGACGCAGTCCAGGTAGCGGCGGCCGTCGGCGGCCTCGATGGTGAGACCCCGGGCCCGGACCGGCACGACCGGCAGGGCGCGCGCGTAGGTGCGGGCCGTGGTTTCGCGCGCCGGCTGGCGCCTCGGGGTGCCTTCCCGCACGGCACTCGCCCGCGCGGACACCTCGCCCACGGGCCTCTTCTCCGCGGTCGGTCCGACGCTCCCGTCCTCGGACGCAAACCCCCCGCACGCGGTTTCCGTCACGGCTTCGACCTCCCGCTGTCCAGAGGCGCCCGACGTCCCGGGTCGCCCTCGGCACGGGGGACCACACCCGGACGGCAGGCCCCCCACCGCTACCAACCGCGCACCGGTCACCGGGTTACGGCTTGACCTGGAGATCGTTCGCCGGGACGGAGTGGTCGTCGTCGCCCCGTCCCCGACCGCGGCGCGGCTCTCCGGGCTCTCCGGGTCGTTCGGGGCCGCCCGAGTGCGGTGTGCCAGGTCAGACGGCTGTATCCGAACCGTTGCCGTTCCATCGGAACTCCCCCACAGCGAACGAATAGTGTGTGGTGCCGTCGCAGGACGCCGTGAGCTCCGAATGAGCCGGGAACCGATCCGGGACCGGCGGTGGGGCACGGCCGCGACACCACGTTCGTTCACAGCAGGGGGAGTCAGCACCATGCGATCCATACGGCCGTCGTTCACCATGCGCGGGCACAGGCACGGGCGGCGCAGAACCTCCGCCGTACCCGTCGCCGTGGCGCTCGTCTCGGCGCTCGCGCTCACCGCCACCGCCTGCGAGTCGGGCGACGCCGAGGCCGGCGGTGACGCCTCCGCGTCAGCCTCGGACGGCGGCAACGGCGAGATCCGGATCCCGGACCACATCAAGGACAAGCTCAAGGAACACGGGATCGACGTCGACCAGTGGAAGAACGGCGCCTGGAAGAACTGGAACAAGGACAAGTGGCTGCGTGAGGCGCAGGACTTCGTCAACCCGATCATCGAGGACCTGTGGGACCCGGACCGGATGCGCGACGCCCAGGAGCCCGACCAGGAGGTAGACGACAGCGACCTCTCCGGTGACCAGGGCGTCACCGACCCGGAGCCGCAGCCGGTGCAGGCGCAGGCCGTGCCGCCCAAGTACCACGACAGCGCGGCCACCGCGGGCAAGCTGCTCTTCGACTCCCCCGAGGGTTCGATGGTCTGCTCGGCGACCGTCGTGAAGGACCCGGCCAACCCCGGCAAGTCCAACCTGGTGTGGACCGCCGGCCACTGCGTGCACGCCGGCAAGAAGGGCGGCTGGTACCGCAACATCGCCTTCGTGCCGTCGTACAACGACGCCGGCGAATCGACGGCGGAGCTGCAGGACGCCACCAAGGAAGAGGTCGCTCCCTACGGTGTGTGGTGGGGCGACTGGGCGCAGACCTCGGACCAGTGGATCGAGCAGGGCGGCGCGACGGGCGGCGACGGCGCCTCGTACGACTACGCCGTCATCCATGTGACGCCGGAGAAGGGCAGCGACGGCAAGTCGCTGGAGGAGACGGTCGGCTCGGCGCTGCCGGTGGACTTCAAAGCGCCCGCCGTGCCGCAGGTCAAGAGCATGAAGGCGATCGGCTACCCGGCCGCGCCGCCGTACGACGGGCAGAAGCTCTACCAGTGCGAGGACAAGCCCGGGCGGCTGTCGCTCAACGCCTCCGACCCGACGATGTACCGCATCGGCTGCTCCATGACCGGTGGTTCGTCCGGCGGCGGCTGGATCGCCGCGGGCTCCGACGGCAAGCCGGCACTGGTGTCCAACACCTCGATCGGCCCGGTGACGGCCGGCTGGCTGGCGGGTCCGCGGCTGGGCGAGGAGGCCAAGGGCGTGTTCGACGCGGTGAGCGACAAGTTCGCCGGCCAGTGACCGCTCGCTGAGCACCGCACTCGACTCGGAGGCCGGTGGGGCGCGTCGGGCGGACGATGCCCGCGCTCCCCACCCCGACATTCGTATGTTCACGTTCTCAACGGGGGTCAGCGCACCATGCGTTCCATATTCACGCCCGTCCTGCCACGGCGCCGTCGGCGCACCGCACTCGCCGCCGGCGGCCTCGTCGCCGCCCTGGCGCTCACTGCGACCGCCTGCGGCGGATCGGAGAAGGACGAGGCCGACACCAAGCCCAGCGGCGGCACCTCTCAGGCCGCCGACACCGGCGGCGACGGCAAGGCGGGGCTCCCGGCCGGTCTTGCGGACCGGCTCAAGGAGCACGGCATCGACGTCGACCAGTGGAAGGACGGGGGCTGGAAGAACTGGGACAAGGACAAGTGGCTCAGTGAGGCCAAGGACTTCGTCAACCCGGTGATCGAGGGCCTGTGGAAGCCGGACCGGATGAAGTCCGCGAAGGAGGCCGACAAGACCGTCACGACCAAGGACGCCGCCGCCGACCGGGGCGTCAGCGACCCGGAGCCGGCGCCCGTCGAGGCCGTGGCGGAGAAGACGCCGTACCACGAGAACGCCGCCCCGGTCGGCAAGGTCTTCTTCGACTCCCCCGAGGGCTCGATGGTCTGCTCCGGCACCGTCGTCAAGGACGTGAACCACCCGGGCAAGTCCAACCTGGTGTGGACGGCGGGCCACTGCGTGCACGCCGGCGGCAGCGGCGGCTGGTACCGCAACATCGCGTTCGTACCGTCGTACAACGACCTCGGCAAGTCCGAGGTGGAACTGGCCGACGCGACGACCACCGAGATGGCGCCGTACGGCACCTGGTGGGCCGACTGGGCGTCGACGTCGAACCAGTGGATCCAGGGTGGTTCGGACAGCGGCGGCGACGGGGCCGCCCATGACTACTCCCTGCTGCACGTGAAGCCGGAGCAGGGCGGCAAGTCCCTCGAGGAGACGGTGGGCGCGGCGCTGGAGGTGGACTTCTCCGCCCCGTCCGCCTCGGAGGCCGGCAGCATGGGAGCCTGGGGCTACCCGGCCGCTCCGCCCTACAACGGCCTGAAGATGTTCAAGTGCGTCGACCGGCCCGGCCGGTTGTCGCTGAGCCCGTCGCTGCCGACGATGTACCGCATCGGCTGCACCATGACCGGCGGTTCGTCCGGCGGCGGCTGGTTCCGGGTGGTGGACGGTGAGACCAGGCTGGTCTCGAACACCTCGATCGGCCCGCTCGACAACACCTGGCTGGCGGGCCCGCAGCTGGGCCCGGAGGCCGAGGCGATGTACCAGGACATGAGCAGGACGTACGGCGGTCAGTGACACGCACAGACCGAGGGCCCGCCCCCTGCCGAGCAGGGGGCGGGCCCTCGGTCTCTGCTGTGCGGCCTCAGGCGAGCGGTGCCGGGACGTACGGCGTGAGCTCCGCCGCCAGTTCCTCGTGCACCCGCACCTTGAGCAGGGTGCCCTCCGGGGTGTGCTCCTCGGAGATCACCTCGCCCTCGTCGTGGGCACGGGCGACCAGCTTTCCGTGGGTGTACGGCACGAGCGCCTCGATCTCGACCGACGGGCGCGGCAGCTCGTCGTCGATCAGGGCGAGCAGCTGGTCGATGTTCCGACCGGTGCGCGCCGAGACCGCGATGGACCGCTTCTCGACCCGCAGCAGCCGCTGGAGCACCAGCGGGTCGGCCATGTCGGCCTTGTTGATAACGACGATCTCGGGTACGTCGGTGGCGCCGACGTCCCTGATCACCTCGCGCACGGCGGCCAGCTGCTCCTCCGGAGCCGGGTGCGAACCGTCCACGACGTGCAGGATCAGGTCGGAGTCGCCGACCTCCTCCATCGTGGAGCGGAACGCCTCGACCAGGTGGTGCGGCAGGTGCCGGACGAAGCCGACGGTGTCCGCCAGGGTGTACAGACGACCACTCGGTGTCTCGGCGCGGCGCACGGTCGGGTCCAGGGTGGCGAACAGCGCGTTCTCCACCAGCACGCCCGCGCCCGTGAGACGGTTGAGCAGCGAGGACTTGCCGGCGTTGGTGTAGCCCGCGATGGCGACGGACGGCACCTTGTTGCGCCTGCGCTCCTGGCGCTTGATCTCGCGGCCGGTCTTCATCTCCGCGATCTCACGGCGCATCTTCGCCATCTTCTCGCGGATCCGGCGCCGGTCAGTCTCGATCTTGGTCTCACCGGGACCACGGGTGGCGAGACCGCCGCCCTTGCCGCCGCCCATCTGCCGGGACAGCGACTGACCCCAGCCGCGCAGCCTCGGCAGCATGTACTGCATCTGCGCGAGCGCGACCTGCGCCTTGCCCTCTCGGGACTTGGCGTGCTGGGCGAAGATGTCCAGGATCAGGGCCGTACGGTCGATGACCTTGACCTTGACGACGTCCTCGAGGTGGATCAGCTGGCCGGGGCTGAGCTCACCGTCGCAGATGACGGTGTCCGCGCCCGTGTCGAGGACGACGTCCCGCAGCTCCTGGGCCTTGCCGGAGCCGATGTAGGTGGCGGCGTCGGGCTTGTCGCGGCGCTGGATCACGCCGTCGAGCACGAGCGCGCCCGCGGTCTCCGCGAGGGCGGCAAGCTCCGCGAGGGAGTTCTCCGCGTCCTGCACGGTGCCCGAGGTCCAGACGCCGACGAGGACGACCCGCTCCAGACGGAGCTGCCGGTACTCGACCTCGGTGACGTCCTCGAGCTCGGTGGAGAGACCCGCCACCCGGCGCAGAGCCGCGCGGTCGGAGCGGTCGAACTGCTCGCCGTCCCACTCCGAGTCGATGTCGTGGCTCCAGGCGACGTCCTCTTCCATCAGGGCATCGGCCCGAAGGCCCTCGGGGTAGGTCTGCGCGAGACGCTTGGTGTCCTGGGAGGGGGAAGAAGAGGAGGTCATTGGATCCTTACGTAGCTGGGAAACGATCGCGCGGCACGGATACCGCCGCACTGGTGACAACGCGCGAACCGACGGGGAGATTCCCGGGGCCCGTACCGCGCCGTCCCGAAGATGGTCGCACGGCACGGGCCGTCTCGTCACCGGCTTATTCCCCGTGTGCCTTCCCGGTGCCGGCCGCGGGCACCCGGTCGGCCGCCGTCGGCTTCCAGTCCGGGTGGCCGGGCATCGGCGGGGTCTTCTCGCCGTACAGCCAGGCCTGGAAGAAGTCGCCCAGGTCCCGGCGGGAGATCTCCGAGGCCAGCCGGACGAAGTCGGAGGTCGTCCCCGTGCCGTCCCGGTGGCGGTCGACCCAGGCCCGTTCGAGGCGCTCGAAGGCGGGCCGGCCGATCTCCTGGCGCAGGGCGTAGAGGACGAGCGCGGCACCGTCGTAGACGTTGGAGCGGAAGATGCCGGTCCTGCTGCCGGGCTCGGGCGGCTCGGGGGCGGCCGGCGGTCCGGCCGCCGCGCGCCAGCGGTCGGAGGCTCCGTAGGCGGCCTTCATCCGGGCCTCCAGTGACTTGTCCGCGGTCTCCTCCGCGTAGAGGGCCTCGTACCAGGTGGCGTGTCCCTCGTTGATCCAC
Source organism: Streptomyces lancefieldiae (assembly GCF_031845825.1). Taxonomy (NCBI): domain Bacteria; kingdom Bacillati; phylum Actinomycetota; class Actinomycetes; order Kitasatosporales; family Streptomycetaceae; genus Streptomyces; species Streptomyces lancefieldiae. The sequence goes on from NZ_JAVRFH010000018.1 coordinate 81,430, forward strand.
AGGTCGGACCAGGTGCCCGGGCTGACGCTGTTGCCGAACCACTGGTGGGCCAGCTCGTGCACCATGATCGACTCGACGTACCACTCGGGGTGGACGGAGTCGGTGAACATCTCCCGCTCGAAGAGGGAGAGCGTCTGGGTCTCGAGTTCGAAACCGGTGGTGGCGTCGGCCATGAGCAGGCCGTACGTCTCGAAGGGGTAGCGCCCGACCTTGTTCTCCATCCAGGTGATCTGGTCGGGGGTCTTCTTCAGCCACGGTTCGAGCGCCGCGCGGTGCTTCGTCGGCACGACGTCCCGGACGGGCAGTCCGTGCGGGCCGGTGCGGTGCAGCACCGTGGAGCGGCCGATGGACACCTGGGCGAGCTCGGTGGCCATGGGGTGCCCGGTCCGGTACGTCCAGGTGGTCGCCGCGCCGGCCCGGTCCACGTCCGTCGGGAAGCCGTTCGCGACGACGGTGAGCCCGTCGGGGGCGGTGACGCGGATGGTGAACCATGCCTTGTCGGAGGGGTGGTCGTTGCAGGGGAACACCAGGTGGGCGACGTCCGCCTGGTTGGCCATGGCGAGACCGTCGGCGGTGCGCACCCAGCCGCCCTGGCGGTCCTCGGGGTACACGGGGTCGCTGCTGTGCCGCACGATGATCCGCACCCGCTCGCCCTCGGCGAGCGCGTCCTCGGGCGTGACGACGAGGTCCTCGTCGGCGGTGGCGAAGGCCGCCGGCTCTCCGTCGACCTCTACGGAGTCGACCTTTCCATGGGCGAAGTCGAGGTTGATCCGGTCCAGGTCGGCGGTCGTCCGGGCGTCGATGGTGGTGACGGCCTTCAGCGGCTCGCTGTTGCTGCCGGAGTAGCTGAAGGAGAGGTCGTACGACGCCACGTCGTACCCGGGGTTGCCGAGGTACGGGAAGAGGCGGTCGCCGACGCCCAGCGGGGTCGGCGGGGCGCTCGCGGCGACCAGGCCGACGGAGAGGGCCGAGGCGAGCAGTGCCACGGCTCTGAATCGGCGGGGGGATGGGGCGGGGGGTCGGGAAGGCAGGGGGTGAGGGGTGTGCGGCATGCCCCACGGCTATCAGCGCACGCGTGCGCCGCGGCGACGGCGCGCGCCCGGGGCACCCGATCGGGTACGTCTCCGTGGCCGCCTGCTGCCGCCCTCCGACCTCCGGCCCGGGTTCCGGCTCAGGCGGATCCGGCCCGGGTTCCGGCTCAGGCGCCGGTCGGCTGCGGTTGTGCCCGGCTCACGTCGTACACCCCGGCCACCTCGCGCATCGCACGCATGAGGGCGGGCAGCCGCGCGGCGTCCGGGAGCAGGACGGTGTAGGTGTGGCGGACCCGCTGCCGGTCGGGGGGTTCGACGGTGGCGGAGATGATCTCGGCGCCCGCGAGGGCCATGGCCTCGGTGAGGTCGGCGAGCAGATGCGGGCGGCCGAACGATTCGGCGAGCAGGGTGACCCGGCATTCGGGGCTGTCGCCCCAGTGCACTCCGACCTCGGGGCGGCCCCCGCTCTTCATCCGCGCCACCACGGCGCACTCCACGCGGTGCACGGTCACGACTCCCCCGCGCACGGCGAAGCCGGTGATCTTGTCGGGTGGTACGGGGGTACAGCAGCCGGCCAGCCGCACGGTCGCCCCGGGCACATCGACGAGGACGTCGGCGGAGGCGGGCCGGAGCGCCGGACCGTCGGCCGACGGGCGTGGGGCGGGTGCGTCGGCGACGGGACCGCGCGCCGTCTCCTCCGGTTCTGCGGGCTCGTGCGCCGGGTGGGCCGCGAGCCGGCGCTGGATGGCGATCCGCGCGGCGGGGGTGTGGGCGTGCTCCAGCCACTCCCGGGAGGGCTCGGAGGCGGGGTCCTGCCCCATCAGGAGCTGCACGGTGTCGCCGTCCCGCAGGACCGTGCTCATGGTCGCCAGGCGTCCGTTGACCCGGGCGCCCATGCACGCGTGCGCGTCCTCGCCGTACTGGGCGTACGCGGCGTCCACGCAGGTCGCGCCCTCGGGCAGGCCGAGGGTGCCGCCGTCGGGCCGGAAGACGGTGATCTCTCGGTCCTGGGCGAGGTCCTCGCGGAGGGTGGACCAGAAGGTGTCGGGGTCGGGGGCGCCGCGTTGCCAGTCGAGCAGCCGGGAGAGCCAGCCCGGCCGGGTCGGGTCGACGCGCTCGCCGTCGCCCGCGGTCTGCTCCTCGGACGGCGGCGCGTAGGGATTGCCGAGCGCGACGACTCCGGCCTCGGCGACCTTGTGCATCTGGTGGGTGCGGATGAGGACTTCGACGACCTGACCGTCCTGCGCGCGGGCCACCGCGGTGTGCAGCGACTGGTACAGGTTGAACTTCGGTACGGCGATGAAATCCTTGAACTCCGAGACGACGGGCGTCATACAGGTGTGCAGCTCACCCAGGACGGCGTAGCAGTCGGCGTCCTCCTGCACGAGCACCAGGAGGCGGCCGAAGTCGGCGCCGCGGAGCGGGTCGCGCTTGCGGGAGACGCGGTGCACGGAGACGAAGTGGCGTGGACGGATGAGGACTTCGGCCGTGATGTCGGCTTCGCGGAGCACCCTGCGCACCTCGTCGGCGACCTCGGCGAGCGGGTCGTCCGCGCGGGCGGCGTTCTCGTCGACCAACTCCCGTGTGCGCTCGTACTCCTCGGGGTGCATCACCGCGAAGACCAGGTCCTCCAGCTCGGACTTGAGCGCCTGGACGCCGAGCCGTTCGGCGAGCGGGATGAGCACGTCCCGGGTCACCTTGGCGATGCGCTCCTGTTTCTCCTTGCGCATGACGCCGAGGGTGCGCATGTTGTGGAGCCGGTCGGCGAGTTTGATCGACATCACGCGGACGTCGTTGCCGGTGGCGAGGAGCATCTTGCGGAAGGTCTCGGGTTCGGCGGCGGCGCCGTAGTCGACCTTCTCCAGTTTGGTGACTCCGTCGACGAGGTAGCGCACCTCGGCGCCGAACTGCTCGCCGACCTGGTCCAGCGTCACGTCCGTGTCCTCGACGGTGTCGTGGAGGAGGGACGCGGTCAACGTGGTCGTCTCGGCGCCGAGTTCGGCGAGGATCAGGGTCACGGCGAGGGGGTGGGTGATGTACGGCTCGCCGCTCTTGCGCATCTGGCCGCGGTGCGAGGACTCCGCCAGCAGGTAGGCGCGGCGCAGCGGGTCGAGGTCGGCGTCGGGGTGATGGGCGCGGTGGGCCTCGACGACATGGCCGATGGCGTCGGGCAGCCGGCCGCGGGCAGCCGGGCCGAGCAGTGCGGCGCGGCCCAGCCGGCGCAGGTCGATCCGGGCGCGGGCCTTCCTGCGCGACGCCGTCGGCGCGACGGCGCCGGTGGCCCCGGGCGTCACAGGCCCGGGGCTCGCTGGGTTGACGGCCTCCGCATTCATGGGCACCTCCGGCTGCACGGACCGGCGGACGGGGTATCCCAGGGCGGACACGGCTCAGGGGATGGTGTCGGTCCCCCGTCCGGGCCGGTGGTTGATGCTATCGAGCCCATCACCTGCGGCCGACCGCCTCTCGCCGAGCGTGAAACGGATCACCCAATCGAGCGATGGACAGAGGGTTTACGTTTCGCACTGAGTGTCATGGACCGGGCTGTGGTTCAGGCGAGTACCCCTTCCAGCCATCCGGCATCGATCTCGCCCTCGGCGACGATCACCGCGGGGCCGGTCATCTCGATCTCGCCGTCGGGGTGCTCGGTGATCACCAGGGTGCCGCCGGGCACGTCGACGGTGTACGTCACCGGGGTGCCGGTGACCGCCGGGTCGGCGCCGTCCCTGCGGGCGGTGGCGACGGCGACGGCGCACGCGCCCGTGCCGCACGAGCGGGTCTCCCCGGAGCCGCGCTCGTGCACGCGCATCGCGACGTGGCGGGGGCCGCGGTCGACCACGAACTCGACGTTGACGCCGTCCGGGTAGGCGGCGGCCGGGCGGAACGGCGGCGGGGAGTACAGGTCGCCCGCGTGGCCGAGGTCGGCGACGAAGGCCACGGCGTGCGGATTGCCCATGTTCACATTGCGCGCGGGCCAGCTGCGCTCGCCCACGCTCACCTCGACGTCGCCTTCGGGGAGCAGCGCCCGGCCCATGCCGACCGTGATGTCGCCCGCGGCGGAGTCCCCGTCGGACGCGACCTTGGCGATGTGCACGGTCTTGACGCCGCCGCGCGTGGCGATGGCGAGGTCACCCTCGGTGACGTACCCGGCGCGCTGGAGGTAGCGCGCGAAGACCCGCACGCCGTTGCCGCACATCTCCGCGACCGAGCCGTCGCCGTTGCGGTAGTCCATGAACCACTCCGCGTCGGCCGCCATGGCCCTGGCCTCGGGGTGCGCCGCGGACCGCACCACGTGCAGCAGTCCGTCACCGCCGATGCCCGCGCGGCGGTCGCACAGGGCGGCGGCAGCGGCGGGGGTCAGGTCGAGGACGTTGTCCGGGTCCGGGACGATCACGAAGTCGTTCTCGGTGCCGTGACCCTTGAGGAAGGCGATCCGCGTGCTCATCCCTCGATCGTACGGGGTGGGCACCAAGGAGCGGGCCGGTCTCCCGCCTCACCCGTCCGGCCACGCGCGCACGCGGCCGTCGGCCCGCGGCAGGGGGCTCGGCGTCAGCCCCGTAGTCGGGCCACCCGCCACACGGCCAGGGCGACGACGGCGGCGACCGCCAGGGCGTACGCGAGGATCATCCGCCAGTCGGCGCGTCGGCCCGAGCCGCGCTGCGGCAGGCCCGGCCACGTGTAACCGACCCGACGGGCGGCCATCATGCCCCAGCCGGCCGCGCAGGAGCAGATCAGCAGCCCCAGCATCGCGATCACGGCCCCGCTGTCGCCGAAGTCGAAGGCGAGCGGGAAGGCGAACATCAGGGAGCCGACCGCGGCCAGGCACACGATGGGCGCGAGCTGCCAGATCCGCAGCCGCCGCTGCGGACGCAGCTCGACCTCGACCTCGTCCCCGTACATCGCGTCGGGCTCGGGGCCGTCGGCGGCCACCCCCTCCGGCGTCTCGTCGGGGCCGTCCGGACTCAGAGCGGCTCCATCCGGCTCCGGTCCGCCGTCGGCGGGGACGTGTTCGGTACTCGGTGCGGTGTCGCGAGGGCCGGCCTCCATCGCCACGCGCCCTCCCAACTAGGACTCACTCGGTCGATCGAAGCTCGATGATGGCACGCCGCCACAGGCCCGGATGGCGGCCGGGGCGTCCCGATGCCATCACGTGATCAGGCTGTAACCGGTCGTTCGATCAACGACAGCGCGAGCTGCGGAAGTTCCCTGCGATCCGCCACAGCCCCACTCAACCAGTGCACCCGCGGATCGCGCCTGAACCATGAATCCTGACGGCGCGCGAAGCGTTTGGTGGCACGGACCGTCTCGACGCGTGCCTCGTCCAGGGTGCACTCGTCGGCGAGCGCCGCGAGTACCTGCTGGTAGCCGAGGGCGCGCGACGCCGTACGCCCCTCACGCAACCCCTGCGCCTCAAGGGCGCGCACCTCGTCCACCAAGCCCCCCTCCCACATCCGGTCGACCCGGCGGGCGATCCGCTCGTCCAACTCGGGGCGGGCCACGTCGACGCCGATCTGCACGGTGTCGTAGACGGAGTCGTGGCCGGGGAGGTTGGCGGTGAAGGGCAGGCCGGTGATCTCGATCACCTCCAGGGCCCGCACGATCCGGCGCCCGTTGCCGGGCAGGATGGCCCGCGCGGCCTCCGGGTCGGTGGCGGCCAGGCGGGCGTGGAGTGCCCCCGAACCCCTGAGCGCGAGCTCCTCCTCCAGCCGGGCCCTGACGACCGGGTCGGTGCCGGGGAACTCCAGGTTGTCGACGGCCCCGCGGACGTAGAGGCCGGAGCCGCCGACCAGGATCGGCCAGCGCCCCCCGGCGAGCAGCGCGTCGATCCGCTCCCGGGCCAGGCGCTGGTACTCGGCCACGGACGCCGTGACGGTCACGTCCCAGACGTCGAGCAGATGATGCGGCACGCCACCGCGTTCCTCGAGCGTCAGCTTGGCGGTACCGATGTCCATCCCACGGTAGAGCTGCATGGAGTCGGCGTTGACGACCTCGCCCCCCAGTCGCTGGGCCAGGAAAACGCCCAGATCGGACTTTCCGGCCGCGGTGGGTCCGACTACGGCGATGACGCGGGGGGCGAGGGGTGCGGTGCTCACCGCCCCAGTCTCGCAAACCTCTCGGCCCGCCCTCGAACGAGTTACGTGACGGCCCGAGGTCGAGGTCGTTGCCCGTTGCGAGGTTCCCGCCCCGGACCGCCGGGCCCGCACCCGGATCACGCGCAAACGGACGCACCGGATGCCGCGGGATTTCGCCCGCACGAGTAACGTATGGAGTTGATATGGGCGTTTTTGCACGGCTTCTTCGGAGGTCGAGGACCACGGAGGAGGCGCCGGCCGCCGAAACGCAGGCCGACACCCCAAAACCCGAGCGTGCGGCGGCGGAGAACGCGACAGAGGCCGCGGGAACGGCCGACGCAGGGCCCCGGAACACGGTGCGGCCCGCGGAGCCGGACGAGGCCGACGTGACCGCCGACCCGGAAGACGTCGGGATCCCCAAGCAGCAGTCCGCCGGGGAGGCCGTCGACAACGATTCGGACAAGGGCGCCCGCACCTGACGCCCCGCTAGGGAAGGCGAACCATGGGTCTCCTGGACAATCTGAAGGCCAAACTGGAACCGGCGAAGGGCAAGGTCTCCGACCTCGCACAGCAGCACGGGGACAAGATCGATCGCGGTCTCGACAAGGTGGCGAAGACCGTCGACGAGAGGACCAAGGGCAAGTACAGCGACCGGATCCACACGGGTACGGACAAGGCCAAGGGCGCCATGGACCGCCTCGCCCACAAGGACGCCGGCCACAGGGACGGGAACGGAGGCACGCCGGGCAGCACGCCGGGTGGCCCTCCGCCGACCGGGCCGCCTCCGACCTCCTGACCCGCGCGCCTCGGCGCAGGCGGGTCACCGGCGCGCAGGCGGCCGGCCCGGAGCCGGTCGGCTGACCGGCTCCGGGCCGGCCGCCTGCGCGCCCCCGTCCGTCCTCCTACGACCAGGCCGCCGCGACGTACCCCACCCCGTACGGGGCGTCCTCGTACAGCAGCGCACCGGTGAGGCCCGTGCCCTCGGCCGCGCCTGCCAGGACCTGCCAGGGCGCCCGGCCGGACACCTTGAGCTCGCGGGCCAGCCCGGCGTCCAGCGCCGCGAGAGCAGCCACGTCCGCCGACCCCAGGGCACGTCCCGCCTCCTCGTCGAAGGGCGCCGCCCGCTCGTCGAGGTACCCCGGGGCCTTGAGCGTGCGGCACGCGCTGGCATCGCCCAGCACCAGCAACGCGACCCGCCCGGCCCGCGCCGCCACGTCCCGGCCGATGGCGGCGCAACGCTCGGCGGGAAGGTCCTCCCCCACCCCGATGCCCTCGACGGGCGTCTCGGCCCACCCGGTCCGCCACAGCAGCCAGGCGCCCACGGCGAGCCCGTACGGCAGGCCGGGGCCGGCCGCCGCGCCGCTGTCGGCGCCCAGGCACACGTCCAGATCCACGCCGAAGCCGCGGAAGGAGCCCCGGGTGCCCTGCGGGTAGACCTCGGGCCCGGCGGAGTCAGCGGGTCCTACGACCAGGAGCCGGTCGGGCCGGGCGGCGGCGAGCACGCCCAGCGCGTCCGTGCACGCGGCGCGCGCGGCGTCCAGCTCGGGTGCGGCGCCCGCGGCGACCTCCGGTACGAGGAGCGGCGGACAGGGACAGACGGCGGCCGTGACAAGCATGATCGGCAGCGTAGCCCCCGTACCGCGGTCCACAGGCGGCACGCCCTGCGGTCAGTCGCAGCCGCAGCCGCTCGCCACGGCCGGCAGGGGCTCGGGAGCGCCGATCTTCGGCAGTCCCAGCATCACTCCCGCCGGCTTGGCCTGCTCGGCCGCGTTGCGCTTGTCCCAGGCGTCGCCCGCGCGCGTGCGGCGGACGTCGAACACCGCGCCCTCGGCGAGGAGGTGGTGCGGGGCGGCGTAGGTGATCCCGACCGTCACCACGTCGCCCGGGCGGACCTCCTGGTCGGGCTTGGTGAAGTGGACCAGGCGGTTGTCGGGGGCACGGCCGGAGAGCCGGTGGGTGGCGCCGTCCTTGCGGCCCTCGCCCTCGGCGACCATCAGTTCCAGCGTGCGGCCGACCTGCTTCTTGTTCTCCTCCCAGGAGATCTCCTCCTGGAGGGCCACGAGACGCTCGTAGCGCTCCTGGACGACCGCCTTGGGGATCTGGCCGTCCATCTCGGCGGCCGGGGTGCCCGGCCGCTTGGAGTACTGGAAGGTGAAGGCCTGGGCGAACCGGGCCTCGCGCACCACGTGCAGGGTCTGCTGGAAGTCCTCCTCGGTCTCGCCGGGGAAGCCCACGATGATGTCGGTGGTGATCGCCGCGTGCGGGATGGCGGCCCGCACCTTCTCGATGATCCCCAGATAGCGCTCCTGGCGGTACGAGCGGCGCATCGCCTTGAGCACCGGGTCGGAGCCGGACTGGAGCGGCATGTGCAGCTGCGGCATCACGTTCGGCGTCTCGGCCATGGCGGCGATCACGTCGTCGGTGAAGTCGCGCGGGTGCGGGGAGGTGAAGCGGACGCGCTCCAGGCCGTCGATCTTCCCGCAGGCGCGCAGCAGCTTGCTGAAGGCCTCCCGGTCACCGATGTCGGAGCCGTAGGCGTTGACGTTCTGCCCGAGCAGGGTGATTTCGGAGACGCCCTCGGCGACCAGGGCCTCGACCTCGGCCAGGATGTCGCCGGGCCGGCGGTCCTTCTCCTTGCCGCGCAGCGCCGGGACGATGCAGAAGGTACAGGTGTTGTTGCAGCCGACGGAGATGGAGACCCAGGCCGCGTAGGCGCTCTCGCGCCGGGTGGGCAGCGTGGACGGGAACGCCTCCAGGGACTCGGCGATCTCGACCTGTGCCTCCTCCTGCACGCGGGCGCGCTCCAGCAGGACGGGCAGCTTGCCGATGTTGTGCGTGCCGAAGACGACGTCCACCCAAGGGGCCCGCTTGACGATGGTGTCGCGGTCCTTCTGCGCGAGGCAGCCGCCGACGGCGATCTGCATCCCGGGCCGGCTCGCCTTCTTCGGGGCGAGGTGGCCGAGGTTGCCGTACAGCTTGTTGTCGGCGTTCTCCCGCACGGCGCAGGTGTTGAAGACGACGACGTCCGCGTCGCCGTCGGCGTCCTCGGGGGCGCGGACGTAGCCCGCGTCCTCCAGCAGCCCGGACAATCGCTCGGAGTCGTGGACGTTCATCTGGCACCCGTAGGTGCGGACTTCATAGGTGCGCGTGCCGCCCACTGACTGGCTCCGGTCGATGCTGCTCATGGCAATAAGGGTAGGCGGTCGCCGACGATGGCCCGGGCCGCCTGTGGACAACCGGGGTCACCGCTGGTCAGGTCGGGTCAGGGCTCGATGAGCCCGGCCCTGATCGCGTACCGGGTGAGTTCCAGGCGGTCACGCACGCCCAGCTTCTGGAGGAGGTTCGCGCGGTGGCGTTCGACGGTCTTGGCGCTGATGAACAGCAGCTCGCCGATCTCCTTGGAGGTGTGGCCCTCGGCGACGAGTTTGAGGATCTCCTCCTCGCGTTCGGTGATGGGCCGCTCGGGCAGGCCGCCGCCCCGGTGCATGCGTTCCAGGTAGGAGCGGACGAGCGCCCGCTCCGCGCCGGGATAGATGAACGGCTCGTCGCGCACGGCCGCCCGGCAGGCCTCGACCAGGTCGCGGTCGGCGACGGACTTGAGGACGTATCCGCAGGCACCGGCCTTGAGGGCCTCGAAGAAGTACTGCTCGTTGTCGTACATGGTCAGGATGAGGATGCGCAGCTCCGGCAGGCGGCGGGAGAGCTCGCGGGCCGCCTGGAGGCCGGTCATGCGGGGCATGGCGACGTCCAGGACGGCCAGGTCGACCTCGGTGGCCCGCGCGGCCGCCACCGCCTCGGCGCCGTCGCCGGCCTCGGCGACGACCGTCAGGTCCGGTTCGCCGTCCAGGATGAGGCGCACTCCGCGGCGTACGAGGGTGTGGTCGTCGGCGAGCAGGACACGGATCGGGGGCCGGGCGGACATCAGGCGCGGTCTCCGGGTCGGTTCGTGTCGCCGGGGCGGTCTCCGGTCCGGTCTTCGCTTCGGTCTCCGGCCCGGTCTCCGGCCCGGTCTTCGGTTCGGTCTTCGGTCGGGTCGCCACGGCGGGCCCCCGCTCGGTCACCGTGGCCGTCCGCGGTCGGGACGGGGATGCGCAGGCGTACGTCGGTGCCCCGTCCGGGGGCGGGTTCGAAGTGGATCTCGGCTCCTATCAGCAGGGCACGCTCGCGCATGCCGCGGATTCCGGCGCCCTCAGGGGCCGTGCCCAGGCCGGTGCCGTTGTCCCGGACGAGGAGTTCGACACCGTCGGGCAGCGGGCGGAGGCTGAGTTCTGCGCGGTCGGCGGCGGCGTGGCGGGCGGTGTTGGTCAGGCCCTCCTGGGCGACCCGGTAGATCACGAGCTCCGCCTCCGGGGCAAGTGGGGGGAGGTCGCCGGGGACGTGGTGGTGGACGGTGAGCCCGTGGTGCGTGAACTCGGCGGCGAGCGAGCGCAGGGCGCTGGCGAGGCCGAGCTCCTCCAGGACGCCGGGGCGCAGGCGGCGGGCGATGCGGCGGATCTCGTCCAGGCCGGCCCGGGTGGCCTCCTGGGCGAGGGACACTTCTTCGCGCAGTTCCCCGGGGACCCGGTCGGCGACCCGCTTGAGCTGGAGGAGCACGGCGGTGAAGGTCTGCCCCACCTCGTCGTGGAGCTCCCGCGCGATGCGGTGGCGTTCGCGTTCCTGTGCGTGCAGCGCGCGGCCCGCCCCGGCCGCCCGTTCGGCCTGGAGCCTGTCGAGCATCGTGTTGTACGTCGCGATCAGCTGGGCCGCCTCCGCGGGTCCCGCGACCGTCGGGCGGGCCCCCGGCACCAGCAGGTCCGCGGTGGCCATGGCCCGGCCGAGCCGGTGCAGTGGGGTGAGTCCTATGCGCAGGACGACCGCGTTGCCGGCCAGTAGCGCCGCGAGGCCCCCGAGCAGGATCAGCGCCTCGCCGGGCAGGATGGGGGTCGACACGGTGACCGGTCCCAGCAGCAGCGCGGTGGCCGCGACGAGACCCGCGGCGTTGAGCGAGAAGATCCGCCAGAACAGCGACACGGTTCCCTTTCCGCTCCTCCCGGCCTTCGCGCACAACACCGCCGCGACCAGCTTCGCCGCCCGCGACCGGCCGCGTATATCCGTCACGACACCCATATCGCCACGGTACGTGCGGATGACAGCATGACGAGGCCACCGGCACGTCACCGACGTGCGGCAGGCGCAGCAAGGGACGCAAGACGAATGAGGGGAAAACTCGTGTCAGCTCCACGCCTCAGGGCGACGCCGCTGCCGGGTATCGGGGTCCAGTACGACCTGGTGACCCGCGAACACCGCCATCTGTCGGTGGTGGCACACCGCGACGGAGCCCGCACGGTGAACGTGTACCGGGCCGACGACCCCGATTCCTGCGACCACTCGCTGCGGTTGGCCGGATCGGAGGCGAGCGCGCTGATCGACGCCCTGAAGCCGTCCCACCACAGCGCGAACCTGCTCTACACCACGGATCTCGGGCTGGTCGCCGAGCGGATCGAGGTGTCCGCCACGTCCCGCTGGAACGGGCGGTTGCTGGGCGACACGCGGATGAGGACCGACACCGGCGCGTCGATCGTGGCGGTGCTGCGCCGTGCCGAGGCCGTTCCGTCGCCTTCGCCGGACTTCCGCCTGGTGGGTGGTGACACCTTGATCGTCATCGGCACCCGTGAGGGCGTCGACGCGGCCGCGGCGATACTCGGGCAGGAGTGAGCCGGTGCACTCCGCGGTTCTGCTGATCGAGTTCGGTTCCATCATCCTGGGGCTGGGGCTGCTCGGCCGGTTCGCCGGCCGCTACCGCCTCTCCCCCATCCCGCTGTACCTGCTGGCCGGTCTAGCGTTCGGCGAGGGCGGCCTGCTTCCGCTGGGCGCGAGCGAGGAGTTCGTCGCCACCGGCGCCGAGATCGGCGTCATCCTGTTGCTGTTGATGCTGGGCCTGGAGTACACGGCCAGCGATCTGGTCACCAACCTCAAGGCCCACTATCCGGCGGGCCTCGTCGACTGCGCGCTCAACGCGGTGCCGGGCGCGGTGGCCGCGTTGCTGCTGGGCTGGGGGCCGGTGGCCGCCGTCGTCCTGGCGGGTGTGACGTGGATCTCGTCGTCCGGTGTCATCGCCAAGGTGCTGGGCGATCTGGGCCGGGTCGGCAACCGGGAGACGCCGGTGATCCTGAGCGTGCTGGTCCTGGAGGACCTGGCGATGGCGGTGTACCTGCCGATCGTCACGGCTCTGGTGGCCGGCGCCGGGCTGATGACCGGGAGCATCACACTGGCGGTCGCGCTGGCCGCGGCGGGGCTGGTGCTGTTCGTGGCGGTGCGCTACGGCCGTCTCATCTCGCGGTTCGTCTCCAGTGACGACCCGGAGAAGCTGCTGCTGGTGGTGTTGGGGCTGACGATCCTGGTCGCGGGTGTCGCCCAGCAGCTCCAGGTGTCGGCCGCCGTGGGCGCCTTCCTGGTGGGCATCGCGCTGTCCGGAGAGGTCGCGGAGGGGGCACACACACTGCTGAGCCCACTGCGGGACCTGTTCGCCGCCGTCTTCTTCGTCTTCTTCGGGCTGCACACCGATCCGGCCAGCATTCCTCCGGTGCTGCTGCCCGCGCTCGCCCTGGCCCTGCTCACCGCGGTCACGAAGATCGCCACCGGGTACTGGGCCGCCCGGCGTGCCGGGATCTCCGTCAAGGGCCGCTGGCGCGCGGGCGGCGCACTGGTGGCACGCGGCGAGTTCTCGATCGTCATCGCGGGCCTCGCGGTCTCGGCCGGCATCGAACCGTCCCTGGGCCCGCTGGCCACGGCCTACGTGCTCATCCTGGTCGTACTCGGCCCCCTCACCGCCCGCTTCACCGAACCACTGGCGAGCCGCCTGTTCCGCCGCGAGAACCCCGACCGCCTCGGCGGCTTCCCCGACGGGCCGGACGGCACGCCGCAGACGGCGGGTGCGGAGGCGTCGGTGGGCGACTGACCCGGCCACGCCCCGGCACACGGTGCCGGCTCCGACACGACCCCGGCGCTCAGGTGCCGGGGTCGCCCTACGTCGGCGTCGGCAGCGGCACGACCGGCGCGACGCACGGGGGGAACGCAGGGCATGCGGCGTGGGTCCTCGTGCCGCCGCTCCGGTCCCCCTCGGCCGTGCCGAGCCATGGCCGCGCACCGGCCCGGTCACCCGCGCGGGAGCCGCCGTGCGGTCCCTTCCGCACCGCCGACCGCCACGTAGCCACGCCCGCGCGGTGATGCGGTGCCCGGCACGTCGCCCGCGTACGGGATGCGTCGCCGCCGTGGCATCGCGAACCCGTCCCCGGCACCCGGCCGGCACGCGGCGCCCGCACGGCCTCCGGCTCCGGCTCCGGCTCCGGCCGCGGGCGTCGTTCCCCCGCGTCAGGCGCCCGGAGCCTCCCGTGGTTCCGGCGTGGGAGGCGTCCACCCCTGGCGGTGCAGTACGCCCGACACGTCCGGTGCCTCGTAGTGGTCGCCCTTGAGGACCTTGCCGTCGGCCCTGCGGCTGACGCGGCCGTCGGGGCCCAGCTTGGTCATGTTGGAGCGGTGGATCTCGGCGATCACCGCGTCGAGGTCGATGCCGTGGACGAGGGCCGTGCCGTAGGCGACGTAGACCACGTCGGCCAGTTCGTGCGCGAGCCGGTCGAGCGGGCCCGTCACCGACACCTCGGCGACCTCCGCGGCCTCCTCGGCGAGCAGCTCGCCCCTGTGCGCGGCCAGGGCGGGCGGGACTTCCGTCGGAGTGCTGCGGGCGTCCAGCCCGAAGGCGAGATGGAAGGCACGGACCAGGTCGGCGGGCGAGGTACTCATGCCGACGACTGTAGCGAGCGCCACCGACAGTCGGCCCCACGCTCCACCTCACGGCCGTCGTGTGAGCTCGGCCCTGGTCAGCGGGGTTGCGGGCTGGCAGGATCACGCGCATGTCCGCGCTGCTCTCCCGTATCGGCAGGCGCCGGGCCGTCCAGGGGACGGTCGCCGGCGTCGTAGCCCTCGGGCTCCTGCTGTGGTGGCTGCTGCCGCTGGGCGAGGAGCCGCCGAGCGGGACGATCACGTTCAGCACGGGCACACACGCGGGCGTGTACCAGAAGTACGGCGAACTGCTGCGCGCCGAGCTGCGCAAGGACATGCCGGACCTGAACGTGCGGCTGATGACCAGCGCGGGCTCGCAGGAGAACGTCGAGCGGGTGGCGTCCGGGGAGGCGGACTTCACGATCGCCGCGGCCGACGCGGTGGAGACGTACAAGATCGCCGGTCGGCCCGGCGCCGACGAACTGCGCGGGGTGACCCGCCTCTACGACGACTACGTGCAGCTCGTGGTGCCGAGCGACTCGGACATCCAGTCCGTCGCCGACCTGCGGGGCAAGCGGGTCGCTATCGGGCTGCCGAACTCGGGCGTACGGCTGATCGCCACCCGGCTGCTGGAGGCCGTGGGCATCGATCCGGAGAAGGACATCACGCCCCGCGCGGACGGCATCGACACCGGCCCCGGACGGCTGGGCGACGAGCTCGACGCGTTCTTCTGGTCGGGTGGGGTGCCGACGGACGGGCTCAGGAAGATCGCGGAGACCTCCACCTTCCGGTTCGTGCCGATAGGCGAGGACCTCGTCACCAAGCTGCACGAGTCCGGCGGCGCGACCCGCTACTACCGCACCACCAACATGGCGGAGTCGGCGTACCCGACCGTGCAGAACGGCACCGTGGTGCCCACCATGGCGGTGTCCAACCTGCTGGTGACGCGCGCGGACGTGGATCCGCGGCTCACCGAGTGGCTGACCCGGACGGTGCTCGACAGCCGCGACGGCATCGGGGCGCACGTCCACTCCGCGCAGCTGGTGGACCTGCGCACGGCGATCTACACCGACCCCCTGGAACTGCACGAGGGTGCCCGTCGCTACTACCGGTCGGTGAAGCCGTAGAGCCCTTCCGGCTCCTTCCGCGGTCCCGACCTCGGCACCGTGACCGTCACCTCGAGGCCGTGCGGCTCGTGGTGCCCGAAGGAGACGGAGCCGTCGCCCGCGGCGAGCAGCGCCCGGCAGATGGACAGACCGAGGCCCGAGCCCTTGATGTTCTGGTGCCGGCCGCTGCGCCAGAATCGGTCGCCCACACGCGCGAGCTCCTCGTCGGTCAGCCCGGGGCCGTTGTCGGTGACGGCGACCCTGGCGGTCTCCCCGGTGGAGTCGACCGTGACCCGGACCGTCTCGCCGCGCGGCGTGAACTTCACCGCGTTGTCGATGACCGCGTCCAGGGCGCTGGACAGGGCCACCGGGTCGGCCCAGCCCGTGGTCGGCGGGCAGTCCCCCACCAGCCGCACGCCCTTGGCCTCGGCCGTCGGCGACCAGGCCGCCAGCCGCTCGGCGGCCAGCGCGCCGATGTCGGTGACCTTCAGGTCCGCCTCGCTGTGCTCCGCCAGCGCCAGGTCGAGCAGGTCGTCCAGAACCCGGGCCAGACGCTTGCCCTCGGCCTGGACGGAGGCGATCTCCTCGTTGCCCGCGGGCAGTTCCAGGGCGAGCAGTTCGATGCGCAGCAGCAGAGCCGAGAGGGGGTTGCGCAGCTGGTGCGAGGCGTCGGCGACGAAGGCGCGCTGCTGCTCCAGTACGTCCTCCACATGGTCCGCCATCTCGTTGAACGACCGGGCCAGGCGCCTGAGCTCCGGCGGTCCCCCGGCCGAGGCGACCCGGGACTTGAGCCGTCCGGTGGCGATGTCGTGGGTGGTGGCGTCCAGGACGCGTACCGGTTTGAGCACCCATCCCGTCAGCCGGAGGGCGGCGCCCACGGCGAGCAGCATGGCGGCGATCTCACCGGCTCCGATGAGCAGCCAGCCGCGCAGGGTGCGCGAGCGCATCGAGTCGGTGGGCGAGTCGGTGACCACGACCGCGACGACGTCCCCGTCCCGGATGACCGGTGAGGCGACCACGAGCCGGCCGTCCTCCCAGGGCCACACCTGCTGCGGATCGTGGCTGCGGCGGCTGAGCAGTGCCTCGTCGAACGCGTCCCGCACCTCGCCCGTCTGCGGGAGGAACCAGGTCGTCGGCGCGTTGGCCATCGGAATGTGGTTGCGGTAGAAGACGCCCGCCTTGATGCCGTAGACCTCGTCGTAGTTGGTGAGTTCGGTCTGCAGGGTCTCCAGGCGCTCGTCCGTGGTCGTCCGGCGAGAGCCGCCTGGTGCGTCCTCGGTGACGAACTGGGCGAGCGCGGCGAAGCGCGCCGTGTCGTCTATGCGGTCGACGACGACCTGCTGCTGCTCCGCGCGGGCGACGCTCACACCGAGCGGGACACCGAGCGCGAGCAGGACGGCCGCCATCAGGACGATGAGCAGCGGGAGCAGGCGTGTGCTCACCCGGCCCCGCTACGCGGTGGGAGCGACGAGGCGGTAGCCGACGCCGCGGACGGTCTCGATGAGCGCCGGCATGCGCAGCTTGGCCCGCAGGGAGGCGACGTGCACCTCCAGCGTGCGCCCGGTTCCCTCCCAGCTGGTGCGCCAGACCTCGCTGATGATCTGCTCCCGGCGGAACACCACTCCGGGGCGCTGCGCGAGCAGGGCGAGGAGGTCGAACTCCTTGCGGGTGAGTTGGACAACCGAACCGTCCACGCTGACCTGGCGCGTCGGCAGTTCGATGCGTACCGCTCCGAGGCGCACCACGGTCTCGGTGCTTCCCGTGGTGTCCTCGTGGACGGTGCGCCGGCTGACGGCGTGGATGCGGGCGAGGAGTTCTCCGGTGTCGTACGGCTTGACCACGTAGTCGTCGGCACCGAGGTTGAGGCCGTGGATGCGGGAACGGACGTCGGAGCGGGCGGTGACCATGATGACCGGGGTGCTGGTGCGCTTGCGGATCTTGCCGCAGACCTCGTAGCCGTCCTGGTCGGGCAGGCCGAGGTCGAGGAGGACGACGCCGAAGCAGTCGCCCCCGACGACGAGCGCCTGGAGTGCCTCCTCGCCGCTGCGCGCGTGGGTGACGTCGAAGCCGTGCCGTGCCAGGATCGCGGACAGGGCGGCGGCCACGTGGTTGTCGTCCTCGACGAGCAGCAGTCTCATCCGCGCCCCCTTCTGTTCATCGGCCGTACGATCGGGATGGGTAGGAAAGACGGGTGCACGCGCGCGTGCACCTTGTGCAGTGACGCCGATGGAGGGGCACCGCGTCAAGAGGGTTCCGGTTGCGGCCGCTCGAAGTTATCCGGCCGATATGAGCCCTGCTCACAAGTGCTACGACTCGTGTCCGATTGCTATCGGATCGTGATGCTCAGATTCCCCTCAGATATAGAGACGCGGGTCGTCCGGCGTTACTACTGTCCTCCGAAACCGAGGAGGACGGAGCCCGAGAGCGATGACCGAAGTATCGGTGGCCAAGGAAGATGTGGCCGCGACCGGCGAACTGGTCGTCCTGAAGAGTGTCAACAAGCACTTCGGCGCGTTGCACGTGCTCCAGGACATCGACCTGACGATCACCCGCGGCGAGGTCGTCGTGGTCATCGGACCCTCCGGGTCCGGCAAGTCCACCCTGTGCCGCACCATCAACCGTCTGGAGACCATCGACTCGGGAACGATCACGATCGACGGCAAGCCGCTCCCCGCCGAGGGCAAGGAGCTGGCCAGGCTGCGGGCCGACGTCGGCATGGTCTTCCAGTCCTTCAATCTCTTCGCGCACAAGACCGTGCTCGAGAACGTCACCCTGGGCCAGGTCAAGGTCCGCAAGGTCGACGCGAAGAAGGCCGAGGAGAAGGCCCGCGCCCTGCTCGACCGGGTCGGCGTGGGCGCCCAGGCGGACAAGTACCCCGCGCAGCTCTCCGGCGGTCAGCAGCAGCGCGTCGCCATCGCGCGGGCGCTGGCCATGGACCCGAAGGTCATGCTCTTCGACGAGCCGACCTCGGCTCTCGACCCCGAGATGATCAACGAGGTGCTCGAGGTCATGAAGCAGCTCGCCCGTGACGGCATGACCATGGTCGTGGTCACGCACGAGATGGGCTTCGCCCGGTCGGCGGCCAACCGCGTCGTCTTCATGGCGGACGGCCGCATCGTCGAAGAGGCCGCGCCGGACCAGTTCTTCAGCAACCCGCGCAGCGACCGTGCCAAGGACTTCCTGTCGAAGATCCTGCACCACTGAGCCTCCCGGCGCGGCTGCGACGCCCCTGCGTCGCCCGCGCCGGCGACTCACCCCCGTCGGCCGCGTCCGACCGCCTGATCCTCTGATCGTCCGATCGCAGTTCGATCACAGCCAAAGGATGTCCACCATGAAGCTCCGCAAGGTCACCGCCGCCTCGGCCACCATTTTCGCCCTCGCCCTGACCGCCACCGCGTGCGGCTCCGACGACGGAGGCGACAGCGGCTCTGGTGACGGTAAGAAGATCACCATCGGCATCAAGTTCGACCAGCCGGGCCTCGGCCAGAAGACCCCGCAGGGTTACACCGGCTTCGACGTCGACATCGCCACGTACGTCGCCAAGAAGCTCGGCTACACCGAGGACCAGATCGAGTGGAAGGAGTCGAAGAGCGCCGACCGCGAGACCATGCTGCAGCGCGGCGACGTCGACTTCATCGCGGCGACCTACTCGATCACTCCCAAGCGTGAGGAGAAGGTCGACTTCGCCGGCCCGTACCTGCTCGCGCACCAGGACGTACTGCTCCGCGCCGACGACGACAAGATCAAGTCGCCGGAGGACCTGAACTCCGCGAAGCTCTGCTCCGTCACCGGCTCGACCTCGGCGCAGAACGTCAAGGACAAGCTGGCCCCCAAGGCGCAGCTGCAGCCGTACCCGACGTACTCCGCCTGCCTGCCCGGCCTGCAGAACGGCGCCGTCGACGCCCTGACGACCGACGACTCGATCCTTGCCGGTTACGCCGCGCAGTCGCAGTTCAAGGGCAAGTTCAAGCTCGCCGGCTTCAAGCTGACGAACGAGAACTACGGAATCGGTGTCAAGAAGGGCAGCGACCTCAAGGCGAAGATCAACGACGCGCTGGAGGCCATGGTCGCCGAGGGCGCCTGGGACAAGGCGGTCAAGGACAACTTCGGCCCGGCCAACTACAAGAACGAGCCGGCGCCGAAGATCGGCGACGTCAAGAGCTGAAGCCGGGCCTGACGGGGTGTGCCGCCCTCTGGAAGGGGCGGCACACCGGGGCGGGCATCCCTACACGCGGAAGCGCGGGAGATCGTGTTCGACTTTCTTCAGGATTACGACCTGCTGGGAGCCTTCTGGACGACAGTGCAGCTCGCTGTGCTCTCGGCCGTCGGCTCCCTGATCTGGGGCACCATGCTGGCGGCCATGCGGGTCGGTCCGGTGCCGTTGATGCGTGGCTTCGGGACCGCGTATGTGAACACCGTGCGGAACATCCCGCTGACGGTGATCATCCTGTTCACGTCGCTGGGCCTGAACCAGACGCTGGGGGTGTCCCTCGGCGCCAACGACGTCGAGACGGTCAACTTCCGCCTCGCCGTCCTCGGCCTGATCCTCTACACCTCGTCCTTCGTCTGTGAAGCGCTGCGCTCCGGCATCAACACGGTGCCGGTCGGGCAGGCGGAGGCGGCCCGGGCGATCGGGCTCAGCTTCGGGCAGGTACTGGGGCACGTCGTGCTGCCCCAGGCCTTCCGCTCCTCCGTCGTGCCCTTGGCGAACGTGTTGATCGCGCTGATCAAGAACACCACCGTGGCCGCGGCCATCGGTGTCGCCGAGGCGGCGCTCCTGATGAAGGAGATGATCGAGAACGAGGCTCAGCTGCTGTTGATCTCCGCCGTCATCGCCTTCGGTTTCGTGGTTCTGACCCTGCCGACCGGCCTGATCCTCGGCTGGGTGGGCAAGAAGGTGGCGGTGAAGCGATGAGTTCCGTTCTCTACGACGCCCCTGGCCCCCGTGCCAAGCGGCGCAACATCGTCTTCACGATCGTCTTCGTGGTGGCCGTCGCGGCCCTGCTGTGGTGGGTGTTCGGCACACTCAAGGACAAGGGCCAGCTGGAATGGGTCCTGTGGAAGCCGTTCTTCTCCGGCTCCGAGGCGTGGTCCACCTACATCTGGCCGGGCCTGGAGAACACCCTGAAGGCCGCCGCCCTCGCGATGGTCATCGCGCTTCCGCTCGGCGCCGTCCTTGGCATCGCCCGTCTGTCGGACCACGTGTGGGTACGGGTTCCGGCCGCGATCGTGGTCGAGTTCTTCCGGTCCATCCCCGTGCTGGTCCTGATGATCTTCGGCCTCGCCCTGTTCGCCGAGTACACCAACGTCAGCTCGGACGACCGTCCGCTGTACGCGGTGGTCACGGGTCTCGTGCTCTACAACGCCTCCGTGCTCGCGGAGATCGTGCGGGCGGGCATCCTCACCCTGCCCAAGGGCCAGTCCGAGGCGGCGCTGGCCATCGGCCTGCGCAAGGGCCAGCTGATGCGGACCATCCTGCTGCCGCAGGCAGTCACCACGATGCTGCCGGCCATCGTCAGCCAGCTCGTCGTCATCCTCAAGGACACCGCGCTCGGCGGTGCGGTCCTCACCTTCCCCGAACTGCTCGCGTCGGCCAACACGATGAGCGGCTACTACGGCGCCAACGTCATCGCGAGCTTCACCGTGGTCGCCGTGATCTACATCGCGCTCAACTTCGCGCTGACAAGTTTCGCGAGCTGGCTGGAGCGACGGCTGCGGCGGGCCAAGAAGTCGACCGGTGCCGTACTCAAGGCGGACGACACCCAGGCGAACGCCGGAGCGGTTGCCTGACGCGCGGTCAGTACGTCCGATTGTCGAGGGAGGCAGTGGCATGATCGCCACTGCCTCCCTCGCTTGCCTCCGTCGCTTGACGCAGGCAGCGGCAATAGGTTGCATACGTTCTGTGACCGTGCACCCTGCTCCAACGTCCTGTTCACCTACGTCCCCCGGGACACCGCCACGGGCAGGGGGCACCGCACCGTGGACCCGGTGATCATCGCCGGAGCGGGGCCCGTCGGGCTCACGCTCGCCCTGGCGCTGGCGCGTCAGGAGGTGCCCTGTGTCGTCCTCGACGAAGGGCCGGGCAAGGACGAACCGCGCCCCGCGCGCACCGTCGTCCTGCGCGAGGAGGCCGTCGCGCTCGTCGAGCGGCTGACCGGCGCACCACTGACCGGGCTGGGTTTCCGTTGGGCCGGATGGCGGTCGATGCGGCGCAAGCAGGTGACGCGCGAGGTCGTGTTCGGCGACATCGATCCGGCGCCGCTGCACATCGCCCAGCACGAGCTGACCGGTGCTCTGCGCACGGCGCTCGCCCGCGAACCGCTCGTCAAAGTCGCGGTGGACAGCCGCCTGGTCAGCATCGAGCAGGAGTCCTCGGGCGTCACGGCCCACACCCGCGGCGCCGGCGGCACCTGGTGGCGCGGCAGTTACCTGGTCGGCTGCGACGGCCCCCGATCGACCGTGCGCAAACTCCAGGACATCCGTTTCCCCGGCCGCACGGCGGTGGAACGATACGCCGTCGCCGCGCTGCGCACGGAACTACCGTGGACCGACGAGGCGTTGCTCCACCGGATGCCACCGTGGCGGACCTCCGGCCCGTCGGCCGCCGAGGTCGTCGGCCGGCCTCTGCCGAACGGCGTATGGCGCCTGGACTGGCTGCTGCCTCCCGGCAAGGACCTGGTCACGCCGGAAATGCTGGTGAACCGGGTCCGCGAGACGCTCACCGGCTGGGGCGACGGGGCGACGCCGTCGTACGAACTCCTCGACACCGGAGTCCACACGGTCCACCACCGGCTGGCCCGTCGCTGGCGGGTGGGCCGTGTCCTCCTCGCCGGGGACGCGGCGCACCTCCTGGGCGCGCTGGGCACGCACGGCCTCGACGAGGGGCTGCGGGACGCCGACAACCTCGCCTGGAAGCTGGCCCTGGCCTGGCACCACGGTCCGCACGAGGCGCTGCTCGACAGCTACCAGAAGGAGCGGCGCACGGCGGTCGCCGCCCGACTGCGCGCCGCCGACCAGGTGCTGCCACTGCTGCGCGGCGGCGGAGGACTGCGCTCCTACGTACCCGGCTCGGCCCGCGGCCACGACGCGCTGCTCGCCGACGGGCACCTGGGGCGGGGGGCGCTGGGCGCGCCGGGGACGTACGCCGACTCGCCGCTCGCGCCCGAACACCTCGCGGGAGAGGTTTCCGTCGGCACACCGCCCGGTGCGCCCGTCAGTGACGTCCAGGTCACGGCGGAGGACGGCACGTTCGTACGGCTGCGTGACCGGCTCGGGCGCGGGGCGCTCCTGGTGCTGCTGATCGCGCCGGGCACGGGCGTGTGGGACCGCAAGCACTGGGTGACCGCCGGGGTCATGCCCCGGTTGGCGGCGGCGGTGACGGCACTGCCGCACCGCGCCGAGTTGCTGGTCGCCGAGAGTTATCCGGGTGCCGGGGCCCACACGGTGCTGCTGGTGCGGCCCGACGGCCACCTGGTCACGGCGCTGAGCGGGGTGCGCCCGGCCGACCTGTACGCGGCGGCGGAGGCAGCGCTGGGCGGGGCGACCAGGGTGGCCGCGGAGGAGGCGGAGGCGGGAGCCGCGGCCGGGGCCCGCTGAGCGGTCGTCCGTCGGTTCGCTGGGGGGCCGGGCGGTGGTCGACGGCGGTGGTCGACGGCGGTTGCCAGGGGTCGCCGACGGCCATCGGCGACGGGCACCCAAACGCCGTCCGCATAGTGATGTCGAGTTGACCGGCCTCCACCGCCATGGTCTACTCCGGATCGTGACCGACACCGATGTGCGCCTGTGGCGGAGGGTCCATATGGACCTCGTCCGCTACGCGGGCTGCGTGTGTCGCCCGTCCTGCTGAATTCGCCTCTCTTCCCCTCGCGCGCGCCGCTTCGACGTGCCGTCGCGCGCTCCTCGCGAACTTCTCAGGACGGTACCCCGTGTCTGTCTCCTCCCCCACCTCTTCCTCCACGGCCACAACCGCTCCCACTCAGGCCGAGCTCCTCGACTTCGTGCGGCGCACGGCCTCCGACGCCGAGCTGATCGCCTCCCTTCCCCTCGACCCGGAGGGCCGCACCTGGGTGCGGCTGGACGGGCCCGGCGGCAGCGAGGCCTGGCTGATCGGCTGGCCACCCGGCACGGGCACCGGCTGGCACGACCACGCCGAGTCCGTGGGCGCCTTCGTGACCGCGGCGGGCGAGCTCAAGGAGAACGCGCTCGCCGCCCGGCTGCCCACCGACGGCTGGAAGACGCTGGAACTCACCGACGGTGTGGACCGGGAACGCCGGTTGTCCGCGGGAAAGGGACGATCCTTCGGCCGGCACCACGTCCACGAGGTGCTCAACGAGTCGTCCGACCGGCACGCGGTCTCCGTGCACGCCTACTACCCGCCCCTGTCGCGGATCCGCCGCTACAGCCGCAGCGGACAGACCCTGCGCCTGGAGCAGGTCGAGCGCCCGGAGGACTGGCAGTGAGCGAGCAGGTCGGGATCGACGCGCTGCTGGAGCGAGTACGCGACGGCTACCGGCGGGTGGAACCGCGGGCGGCTCACGAGGCCGCCGAGGCGGGTACGGCACTGCTGGTGGACATCCGATACGCCGCACTGCGCGAGCGGGACGGCGTGATTCCCGGTGCCCTGGTGATCGAGCGCAACGAGTTGGAGTGGCGCCTGGATCCGCAGGGCAGCCACCGTCTCCCCGAGGCCACCGACCACGACCTGCGCGTTGTGGTGGTGTGCGACGAGGGCTACGCCTCCAGCCTGGCGGCGGAGTCCCTGCACCGCCTGGGGCTGCACCGGGCCACCGACCTGATCGGCGGGTTCCAGGCGTGGCGGGCGGCGGGACTGCCGGTGACCTTTCCGTAGCAGCCCGGCCGGACGCGCCGGGCGGCACATCGGCCCGCATGACGTGACGCCGTGTCAGAAGCTTTCGTCGCCGAAGAACTCCGTGTCCTCGCCCTCCTCCTCCAGTGCCTGGCGGACCACGCGCAGGGCCATGCCCTCGGGATAGCCCTTCCGGGCCAGCATGCCCGCGAGGCGGCGCAGCCTCTTGTCAGGGTCGAGGCCTCGGGTGGCGCGCAGTTTCCGGGCGACGAGCTCGCGCGCGGTCTCCTCCTCCTGCTCGGAGTCCAGCTGCGAGACCGCCGCGTCGATGAGCGTGGTCTCGACGCCCCTGGTCCGCAGCTCCCGGGCGAGGGCGCGCCGGGCCAGCCCGCGGCCGTGGTGCCGGGACTCCACCCAGGCGTCCGCGAAGGCGCTGTCGTTGATCAGGCCGACCTCCTCGAACCTGGACAGCACCTCCTCGGCGGCCTCGTCGGGGATCTCCCGTTTGCGCAGGGCGTCGGCGAGCTGTCTGCGCGTGCGCGGAGTCCCGGTGAGCAGGCGCAGGCAGATCGCCCGTGCCTGCTCGACCGGGTCCCGCGGAGGCTCCCCCTTCTCGGCCCTCGACGAGGAAGTGGTACCTCCGTCCTCGGCGGACGGCTCCGCGCGCTCGCGCCGTCGGCGCCCACGCGCACCGCCCGTTCCACGGCCCCGTCCGCCTCCGCGACGCGCCTCGCCGTCACCGTGGCGCGCCTCGCCTCCGTCACGGGTACCGACGGCGGTCGGTACCGTCTCGTACGGGTCCCTCTCGTACGGGGCCGCTGCTGCCCCGTACGCGCCGTCACCCGTTCCGGCGGAGCCGTCCGCGAACTCGGCCCAGTCGGTTCGTCGCGTCACGGGTCAGCTCTTGGCTGCCGCGGCCTTGGACTTGGTCGCCTTGGCGGTCGCGGGGACGGTCACCGCCGGCGCGGCGTCGGCCGGAGCGGTGGAGACGGCGGCGTCCGCACCCGGTTCGGTGGCGGGCTCCGCGGGACGTACGCCGACGCCCAGCTTCTCCTTGATCTTCTTCTCGATCTCGTTGGCCAGGTCGGGGTTGTCCTTCAGGAAGTTGCGCGCGTTCTCCTTGCCCTGGCCGAGCTGGTCGCCCTCGTACGTGTACCAGGCGCCGGCCTTGCGGACGAAGCCGTGTTCCACGCCCATGTCGA
This sequence comes from Streptomyces lancefieldiae, assembly GCF_031845825.1. Taxonomy (NCBI): domain Bacteria; kingdom Bacillati; phylum Actinomycetota; class Actinomycetes; order Kitasatosporales; family Streptomycetaceae; genus Streptomyces; species Streptomyces lancefieldiae. Next base: position 106,402 of record NZ_JAVRFH010000018.1, read on the forward strand.
TCAGGCCGCCCTCGCGGCTGATGCCCTGGCCGTAGAGGATGTCGAACTCGGCCTGCTTGAAGGGCGGCGCGACCTTGTTCTTGACGACCTTGCAGCGGGTGCGGTTGCCGACCGCGTCCGTGCCGTCCTTCAGCGTCTCGATGCGGCGGATGTCGATGCGCACGGAGGCGTAGAACTTCAGCGCCCGACCACCGGTCGTGGTCTCCGGGGAGCCGAACATCACACCGATCTTCTCGCGGAGCTGGTTGATGAAGATCGCGGTGGTCTTGGACTGGTTGAGCGCGCTGGTGATCTTCCGCAGTGCCTGGCTCATCAGGCGGGCCTGCAGACCGACGTGGCTGTCGCCCATCTCGCCCTCGATCTCCGCGCGCGGGACGAGCGCGGCGACGGAGTCGATGACGATGAGGTCGAGGGCGCCGGAGCGGACCAGCATGTCCACGATCTCCAGGGCCTGCTCGCCGTTGTCCGGCTGGGAGAGGATCAGGTTGTCGATGTCGACGCCGAGCTTCTTCGCGTACTCCGGGTCGAGGGCGTGCTCCGCGTCCACGAACGCGACCTGGCCGCCGGCCTTCTGCGCGTTCGCCACCGCGTGCAGGGTGAGGGTCGTCTTGCCCGAGGACTCGGGGCCGTAGATCTCCACGACCCGGCCACGAGGGAGGCCACCCACGCCGAGGGCCACGTCGAGCGCGGTCGATCCGGTCGGGATGACCTCGATGGGCTCCATCGACCGCTCGCCCATGCGCATGACCGCGCCCTTGCCGAATTGCCGTTCAATCTGTGCGAGCGCGGCGTCCAGGGCCTTCTCGCGGTCGGTTCCTGCCATGGGTTCCACCCGGTTTGCTTGATTCGATCGCTTCACGTCAAAGACGCTAATGCCTGCCACTGACAATGGGCCCCGATGCGGGTCCGGCCTGTGGATAACCCGGGCGCTTCTCCACCCAAACCCACTCGAATCACCCATCATGAGCCCTGCCGGAGCCTCCATGAGAATGGATGTTCGATTTTTGTGTCAAGCGCACCACACGGCACTTCCGAGAGTACGACTGCCGGGCCGACGGCCGAGTGGTTGGATACGGATGCGACGCGAGGAGAGGGGACGCCGTGGCCAAGGTCAGCATCAGTCTCGACGCCGAGTTGGTGGTGGAAGTGATGGTCCTGGCCGGCATCGGCTCGCCCCAGGACGCCGTCGAGGCGGTGGTGCGGGACTACATCGCCCGCGGTCACCGCACGGAGACCCGCACCGAGCTCAAGGACCGCAACCTGCGTGAGGTCGACGCCAAGCCGCAGGAGCCGCAGGGCTGACCCCTGTTCCTCCCGGGCGTCTCCGACCGGACGACGACGGCGCGGGCGGCCGCGCGGCTCGCCGTGTTCGCGGCCGACTGCGCGGTCGAGGTGAGCGGCATCACCCTCCAGGCATGGCGCGGGGTGCCCTCGCACCTCACCATGGAGACGCCCTTCGACACCGCCGTGTCCATGACGCTCGCGGTGGGCGGCGGCGCCCTGGTGGTGCTGCTCACCGTGTTCGCGGTCGCTTCGTTCCGCCGTCGGCCCACGGGCCCGGCGGGAACGCCCCTGGCGGTGCGCTCCGGGTTCGCGGTACTGCTCGTCGGGCTCGCCTCGGGCGCCGCGATGATCGCGCGCGGGGTGGTGCTCACCCGCACCGGACACCAGGAGGCCGCCTACCACCCCACCGCATGGCTCAAGCCGCAGCGCGGTGTGTCCCTGCACGCAGTCCTGGTTGCTGCCGGTGCCGGCCCGACTGCTGACCCTCATCCCGTGGAGCGGAACCGTACGGCAACGGGTCGTGGCCGGGGCGGTGTGCTGCTGCGCGGCTGCCGTCGTCCGGCGCCGGCGCCTGGGCCGGCCTCACGTACTGACGCGACCCCTCAGGAGGAGCCGCCGTCGCCGGTCCCCTCCGTCCCGGGGCGCCCCCGCTCGGGGCGCCGGGCCCACAGTTTGCGCAGCCGCGTGGATGACCCGGGCGCCGCCCGGCGGTTTGGCCGTCCGTGGACGCGAGGATCGTCCGTGACGTCGTAACGCCTGACGTACGCCCCGAGGAACGCCTGCAGCGTGGCGACCGCCGGGATGGCGATCAGCGCGCCGACGGCGCCGAGGAGTGCGGTGCCCGCGATGACCGAGCCGAAGGCGACCGCGGGGTGGATGTCCACGGTCTTCGACGTCAGCTTGGGCTGCAGTACGTAGTTCTCGAACTGCTGGTAGACCACCACGAAGATCAGTACCCACAACGCGTACCAGGGGTTGACGGTGAAGGCGATCAGCATGGGCAGGGCGCCCGCGAGATAGGTGCCGATGGTGGGGATGAACTGCGACACCAGGCCCACCCACACAGCCAGTGCGGGCGCGTAGGGCACCTCCAGGACCTCCAGCAGAACGTAGTGCGCTATGCCGGAGATCAGCGCCATCAGACCGCGCGAGTACAGGTAACCTCCGGTCTTGTCCACGGCGATCTCCCACGCACGCAGGACCTCGGCCTGCCGGGCGGGCGGCAGGACGGAGCAGAGCGCGCGCCGCAGCCGGGGGCCGTCGGCTGCGAAGTAGAACGAGAACAGCAGGATCGTCAGCAGCTGGAAGAGTCCGCCGAGAACCTGGGCCGACACGTCGAGGACGCCGGTGGCGCTGTTCTGCACGTAGTTGCGCAGCCAGTCGGAACGGAGCAGGCCCTCCTGGATGTCGACCCGTCGCAGCTCGGTGTGGAAGTGGCCGTTGACCCAGTTGATGACGGCGTCGAGGTAGTCGGGGAAGTCCTCGACCATCTTGATGATCTGGCCCGCGAGCATGGAGCCGAGCAGCGTGACGAACCCCGCCGCCGCGATCAGCACGGCGAGGAAGACGAGGAAGGTGGCCAGCCCGCGGCGCATGCCGCGTCCGGACATCCAGCTCACCGCGGGTTCGATGGCGAGGGCCAGGAAGAACGCGATGAGGATGTTGATCAGCAGGCCGGTGAGCTGGTGGAAGGCCCAGCTGCCGAGCTGGAAGACGGCGATGAGCGCGAGGGCCAGCACCATGGCGCGCGGCAGCCAGCGTGGCATGCGCGCGCCCGGCCCGGCGGAGCCCCCGGCCGGAGGCTCGGTGGGCGGTGTCGTGCCGCTCGGGGAGGGGTGCCGGGTCGCCTGCCCGGTCTCGTCAGTGGGTGCCACGGACCAAGTCTCGCCCACGCCACGGACAGCGGAGCCCGATCCGGTGATCTTCGTGACCGATCAGCGCCGTTCCTGTGGCACGTTCATGACGGTGCAGACCACCCGCCACACGTCCTTGGCATCCCAGCCGGCGTCCAGCGCCTCGTGCACCGTACGCCCGCCCAGCTGCGTCATCACGTGATCACGCGCGAACGTGTCGGCGTAGCCCGGACCGAAGTGATCCGTCATCCGCTCCCAGAAGACCGTCAACCGCATGACTCCAGTATCCCGCCCCTGAGAGTGGGCCCCGGGCCCGGACCCCGAGCCGGGACCGTTCGTCGGCCTACGGTCTGTCCCATGGCCGAAACCGGAGCTTCCCCACTTCCCCCGACAGCCCTCACGCCTCCGTCGGGCTCACCCCTCGCGCGCGCGGAGCACTTCGTGTGGCTGACCGCGCGCGTACTGGAGCAGCGCCTCTTCGCGTACCACTTCCGCGACGGCGACGCCGGACCGGTCGAGACCGCGCTGGACGCCTACCGCAACGAGGACGGCGGGTACGGCCACGCGCTGGAGCCCGATCTGCGCGGCCCGATCAGCCAGCCACTGCACACCGCGCGCGCCCTGCGCGTCCTGGACGTCGTGGGACGCTGCCGCGGACAGCGCGTGGAGCGGGTGTGCCGCTATCTGACGTCGGTGTCCACCCCGGACGGCGCCCTGCCGGCGATCCGTCCCGGCCGGCGTGGGTATCCGGTCGCCCCCTTCGTACGGGTCGTGGACGACCCGCCCGGCGAACTCCTCGCCACCGGTCCGGTGGTCGGCCTGCTGCACCGCAACGAGATCTGGCACGCCTGGCTGTTCCGGGCCACGGACTTCTGCTGGCAGGCCGTCGAGTCGCTGGGAACCTCGCACCCGTACGAGGTCGAGGCCGCCGTGTCCTTCCTGGACACCGCTCCCGACCGCCCGCGCGCGCAGGCGGCGGCCAACCGGCTGGGCCACCTGGTGCGCGCGCAACGCCTCGCGGTGCTGGACCCGGACGACCTCGACGCGTACCCGGTCTCCCCCGGCTATGCCCCGGGCGAACACCACTTCCCCCACGACTACGCGAGGAGCCCTGACTCCCTCGCGCGCGCGTGGTTCACGGACGACGAGATGGCCCGTTCCCTCGACTTCCTCGCGGCGGAGCAGGAGGAGGACGGCGGCTGGCCCGTCCGCTGGCGCCACTGGGCCCCCGCCCCCACCCTGGAGGCACGCCCAGGGGTGACGCTCGATGCCCTGTGCACGCTCCGGGCGTACGGCCGCTCCCTCGGCTGACCAGGCTCACCCGCTCAGGGCCCGCTCACCTCAGCCACCCATGGCCCGCACACCCGCGGTGACCACCACGGCCGCCGCGACGACGAGCAGGAACGGCGCGCGCAGCACCAGCGCCACAGCGGCCGCGGCGACTCCCGCGGCCCGCGCGTCCAGCACGAGCGCGCGCCCGTCCGCGAAGGTCTGCTGGGCCGTGAGCGCGGCGAGGAGGGCGACGGGCAGCAGGGCGGCGAGGCACCTGACCAGGGGCCGTTCCAGGGTGCCCGCGGGCACGAGCAGCCCGAGGAGCTTGACGGCGTAGCAGCCGACTGCGGTCACGCCGATCGCGATCCAGATGCTCAACGTTCTCCCTCTCGTGCGGAGTCGTCCTGTGCGCGGTCGTCCCGCGCCGAGTCCGGTACGGCGGCGCCGCTGCGGCGCCCTTGCGCCCACAGGACGACCGGCGCCGCCAGCGCGGCCGCCAGGACAGGCACGCCGGCGGGCAGCACGGGCAGCAGCCCGAGCCCGAGAAGGACGGCCACAGCGGCGACCGCGCGCTCGGTGGTGGTCGTCAGCATCGGCGCGAGCAGTGCCAGGAAGACCGCGGGTCCGGCGGCGTCGAGGCCCCAGGCGTCGGTGTCCCCGATGGCCTCGGCACCCAGTGCGCCGAGCAGTGTGGTGACGTTCCACAGCAGGTAGAGGGTCAGTCCGGTGACGGTGAAGCCGATCCGGACACTGCGCCGCGTGGGCTGTGCGAGGGCCACGGCCGTCGTCTCGTCGATGACCCATTGCGCGGCGAACGGCCGCACCGCGCGCGGGAGGGCCAGCAACTGCGACAGTCGCAGCCCGTAGAAGGCGTTGCGCACACCCAGGAAGAAGGCCCCCGCCGCCGCGGTGAGCGGGTTGCCGCCTGCCGCGAGCGCCCCCACGAGCGCGAACTGGGACGCTCCGGTGAACACCAGGAGGCTGAGCGCGCAGGTCTGCAGCAGCGTCAGCCCACTGCCGGCCGAGGTCACGCCGAAGGCGAACCCGGAGAGTCCGACGGCGACTCCGACCCCCAAGGCGTCCCGTACGACGGCGGCGTCCGGCTTGCCCTCGACGCCCCTGTCCGGGACAGCTGTCTGTTCTGTCACGCCTCGAACGGTAGGAGAAGCCGTCGCCGCGCGTCTTGTACGTTCTTGCGCTCCCGTTGGTAGGCGCCGGGCGGTACGCCCACGATCCGCGCGAAGTGCCGGTTCAAATGCGGCTGGTCGGTGAACCCCACGGCGACGGCGGCGTCGGACGGCGTCGTCCCGGCGTCCAGCAGCCGCCGCGCCCGGCGTACGCGGGCATCCGTCAGCCAGGTGTGGGGCGGCATTCCGTAGGCGTCACGGAAGGCGCGCAGCAGTGCGAAGGGGCTGCTGCCGAGCTCTCCGGCGAGCTTCTCCAGAGTCGGCGGGGCGGCCATCCGCTCCTCGAGCACGGCACGCGCGCGTGCCGCGATCCGGGACCCGGCCGTCCGCACCTCCCGCAGCGGCAGCGGGCCGCCGTTCAGCCGCAGCAGCCGGGTCACGGCCACCCGCAGCAGGGTGTCGGCGGCGAGCGCGTTCCCCTCGTCGGCGGCCCGCAGCACCCGGTGCACCAGCTCGACGGTGTACGGATCGTCGAGCACCGGCCGGACGAACCCCGGCGTGCCGCGCAGCGTGGTCGTCTCCGCCGCTATCCCGGACACCAACTCGGGCGCCGGATAGACGGCCCCGTACCGCCATCCCTCGGGCACCCCGGCCCGGCCCGTGTGCGGTGTGTCGGGGTTGACCAGGGCGAGTGATCCCGCGCCGGCGTACTGATCACTCCCACCGTGGTGGAAGATCTCCGCTCCGTCGGCGATGGCGGCGATGACGAAGTGCTCGTGGGTGTGGCGTACGAAGGTCTTCCGTATGTACTGGGCCCGCAGCAGATCGACGTCGGGCAGCTCCGCGTACCGCCAGTGCCGTGCCCGCTCACTCGATCCCGCCATGCCCCGCTGCTCCGTCACCGCTGCTCCGCCACTGCTTCTCACCACCGGTTCTCCGCCACTGATTCTCCGCCACCGACTCGCCGCCGGTTCTCCGTCGCCGGGTCCCCGCCGGTTCTCCGTCGCCGGTTCTCGGCCGAGGGGCGGGGAGCCGTCGGACCGTGGCCGCGGGCCCGGCCGAGCGCTCGGCGACACCCACTCCACCAACCTGGTGGTACATGCGTCGCCGCGCCCGCCGACCCGGCCGAGCACTGCCGACTGCCCTCACCGCCCCAGCCGGGCCATCGCCACTCGCCGCTCTCCCAGCCCCGGATCGGCGGTCGGCCCCGTCGCCGGGGCCGGGCGGCGTCGGATTCTCACCGTCCGCCGCCGTCCCGCACCTGGCCCGCCATTCCGCACCGCCGACCACGTCCGCCCAGCTCAGGCCGATTGTCAGTGGTCGGGTGCACGATGGATCCATGGTCAGCTCCGCACACCGAGCCCTGGACGGCTTCTCCCCCGCGACCCGCGGTTGGTTCACGGGGGCCTTCTCCGCGCCCACCGCCGCCCAGGCGGGGGCGTGGCAGGCCATCTCCGAGGGCTCGGACGTGCTGGTGGTCGCGCCCACCGGCTCCGGCAAGACGCTGGCCGCCTTCCTCGCCGCCCTGGACCAGCTGGCCTCGACGCCCCCACCCGCCGACCCCAAGAAGCGCTGCCGCGTCCTGTACGTCTCCCCGCTCAAGGCCCTGGCCGTCGACGTCGAGCGCAATCTCCGCAGCCCGCTGACCGGCATCCGCCAGGAATCCGTGCGCCTCGGCCTGCCCGAGCCCGAGGTAAAGGTCGGCATCCGCTCCGGCGACACCCCGGCCGCCGAGCGCCGCGCCCTGGCCACCCGCCCGCCGGACATCCTGATCACCACCCCCGAGTCCCTGTTCCTGATGCTGACGTCGGCCACACGCGACGCGCTGACCGGCATCGAGACGGTGATCCTGGACGAGGTGCACGCGGTCGCGGGCACCAAGCGCGGCGCACATCTCGCGCTCACCCTGGAGCGGCTGGACGAACTGCTCCCGAAGCCGGCCCGCCGCATCGGCCTGTCGGCGACGGTCCGCCCCGTGGACGAGGTCGCCCGGTTCCTCGCCCCCCGCGGCAAGGTGGAGATCGTCCAGCCGGACTCGGGCAAGGAGTTCGACCTGTCCGTCGTCGTCCCGGTCGAGGACCTGGGCGAGCTGGGCGGCTCCCCGGTCGCCGACGGCAACGACGGCGCGGAGCGGCCGTCGATCTGGCCGCACGTCGAGGAGCGGATCACCGACCTCGTCCAGTCGCACCGCTCCACGATCGTCTTCGCCAACTCCCGGCGCCTGGCCGAGCGCCTGTGCAACAGGCTCAACGAGATCGCGTACGAGAGGGCGACCGGCGAGCCGCTGGACGAGCACCACTCCCCCGCCGAACTGATGGGCGGCTCGGGCGCCGCCCAGGGCGCCCCACCGGTGATCGCCCGCGCCCACCACGGCTCGGTCTCCAAGGAGCAGCGCGCCCTGGTCGAGGAGGACCTCAAGGCGGGCCGCCTGCCCGCCGTGGTGGCCACCTCCAGTCTGGAGCTGGGCATCGACATGGGTGCCGTCGACCTCGTCGTCCAGGTCGAGTCGCCGCCCTCCGTCGCCTCCGGTCTCCAGCGCGTCGGCCGCGCGGGTCACCAGGTCGGCGCGGTCTCCACGGGCGTGGTGTTCCCCAAGTACCGTGGCGACCTGGTCCAGGCGGCCGTGGTCACCGAGCGGATGCGCAGCGGCGCCATCGAGGCCCTCAGGATCCCCGCGAACCCGCTGGACGTCCTGGCCCAGCAGCTCGTGGCGATGACCGCACTGGACACCTGGCAGGTCGACGACCTCCTCGCCACCGTCCGCCGCGCCGCCCCCTTCGCCTCGCTCCCGGAGTCGGCCTTCACGGCCGTCCTGGACATGCTCGCGGGCCGCTATCCCTCGGACGCCTTCGCCGAGCTGCGCCCGCGCGTGGTGTGGGACCGGGTCGCCGGCACGGTCACCGGCAGGCCGGGCGCGCAGCGCCTCGCCGTCACCTCGGGCGGCACCATCCCCGACCGCGGGCTCTTCGGGGTCTTCCTCGCCGGGGCCGATCCGAAGAAGGGCGGCGGCCGGGTCGGCGAGCTCGACGAGGAAATGGTGTACGAGTCCCGGGTGGGGGACGTCTTCACGCTCGGCACCAGCTCCTGGCGCATCGAGGACATCACCCGCGACCGCGTCCTGGTCTCCCCCGCACCGGGCGTCCCGGGCAGGCTGCCCTTCTGGAAGGGCGACCAGCTGGGCCGCCCCCTGGAACTGGGCCGGGCGCTGGGGGCCTTCCTGCGCGAGGTCGGGTCCCTGTCCAAGGAGGACGCCCGGCTGCGCCTGGTCACCGCGGGCCTGGACGCCTGGGCGGCGGACAACGTCCTGGCGTACCTCGACGAGCAGCGCGAGGCCTGCGGCCACGTCCCCGACGACCGCACCATCGTGGTGGAGCGCTTCCGGGACGAACTGGGCGACTGGCGGGTCGTGGTCCACTCCCCGTTCGGCGCTCAGGTCCACGCCCCCTGGGCGCTCGCCCTCGGCGCCCGGCTGTCCGAGCGGTACGGCATGGACGCGCAGGTCATGCACGCCGACGACGGCATCGTGCTGCGCCTGCCGGACGCCGACCTGATGGGCCTGGACCTGCTCGACCAGGATCCTGCGAAGCCGGGACTGGAGTACGACGCCGAGCAGGCGCCCGTCGGCGCGGCCGACGTCGTCTTCGACAAGGGCGAGGTCGACCGGGTCGTCACCGACCAGGTGGGCGGCTCCGCCCTGTTCGCGTCCCGGTTCCGCGAGTGCGCCGCCCGCGCACTGCTGCTGCCGCGCCGCAGCCCCGGCAAGCGGACCCCGCTGTGGCAGCAGCGCCAGCGCGCCGCGCAGCTGCTCGAGGTGGCGAGCGAGTACGGCTCGTTCCCGATCGTCCTGGAGGCCGTCCGCGAATGCCTCCAGGACGTCTTCGACGTGCCCGGCCTGGCCGAGCTGATGGGCGACCTGGAGTCCCGCAAGGTGCGCCTGGTCGAGGTCACCACTCCCGAGCCGTCCCCCTTCGCCCGTTCCCTGCTCTTCGGATACGTCGCCCAGTTCCTGTACGAGGGCGACTCGCCGCTCGCCGAACGCCGTGCCGCCGCCCTCTCCCTGGACTCTCGGCTGCTGGCCGAGCTGCTCGGCCAGGCGGAGCTGCGCGAGCTGCTCGACGCGGAGGTCCTGACCGAGCTGGAGCGCGAGCTGCAGTGGCTCACCGAGGACCGCCGGGCCAAGGACCCGGAGGGCGTCGCGGACCTGCTGCGGATGCTCGGCCCGCTCACGGACACCGAGCTGGCCGAGCGTGGCGCCGAGCCGCAGTGGGCCCCGGAGCTGGCCGCAGCCCGCCGTGCGATCAAGGTACGCATCGCCGGCGCCGAACACTGGGCGGCGATCGAGGACGCGGGCCGACTGCGCGACGCACTGGGCACGGCGCTGCCCGTGGGGGTGCCCGAGGCCTTCACCGAGCCGGTCAAGGACCCGCTCGGCGACCTCCTCGCCCGCCACGCGCGTACCCACGGCCCCTTCACGTCGGTCACCGCCGCGGCCCGCTTCGGCCTGGGCGTCGCGGTCACCGAGGGTGCCCTGCAGCGCCTCGCGGCGGCAGGCCGGGTCGTGCAGGGCGAGTTCCATCCGGCCGGCATCGGCCAGGAGTGGTGCGACGCGACCGTACTGCGCAGGCTGCGCCGCCGTTCCCTGGCCGCGCTGCGGCACGAGCTGGAGCCGGTGCCGCCGGCCGCACTCGGCCAGTTCCTCCCCCAGTGGCAGCACATCGGCAAGGGGCACGCACTGCGCGGCATCGACGGGTTGGTGCGGGCCGTCGAACAGTTGCAGGGCGCCTCCGTGCCCGCCTCCGCCCTGGAGAAGCTGGTCCTGCCGTCCCGAGTGGCGAACTACACCCCCGCGATGCTGGACGAGCTCACGGCCGCCGGTGAGGTGGTGTGGGCCGGCGCGGGTTCCCTCCCCGGTAAGGACGGCTGGGTCTCCCTCTATCTGGCGGACGCGGCCCCGCTGCTCCTGCCGCCCCCGCATCCCCTGGAGCCGACCGCCCTCCACGAGTCCGTCCTGAGCGTCCTCTCCGGCGGATACGGCCTGTTCTTCCGGCAGATCGCCGACCAGGTCCGCGCCACCACCCACCCGGACGTCACCGATCCGCAGCTGGCCGACGCCCTGTGGGACCTGGCCTGGTCCGGACGGCTGACGAACGACACGCTCGCGCCCCTGCGCTCCCTGCTGGGCTCGGGTCGCACCGCGGGCTCCACGGCCCACCGCGCCAAGCGCGCCGTGCCACGCGGACGCTACGGCTCGCTGACGGCCGCCGCCCGGGCCGCCTCCCGCACCGGCCCGCCGACGGTCGCGGGCCGCTGGTCGCTGCTCCCGGCCCGTGAGGCCGACACCACGGTGCGTGCCCACGCCCTGGCCCGCACGCTCCTCGACCGGCACGGCGTGGTGACCCGCGGCGCCGTCGCCGCCGAGGGCGTCGAGGGCGGCTTCTCGGCGGTGTACCGCATCCTGGCCGCCTTCGAGGAGAGCGGGCAGGCCCGGCGCGGCTACGTGGTGGAGGGGCTCGGCGCGGCGCAGTTCGCCATGGAGGGCGCCGTGGACCGGTTGCGCGCGGTGGCGGGCGCCCGCGAGCGCGGCGACGGCGCACCCGGACGGGCGGAGTTCACCGGCGGCGCCATCGACCACCGCACCGCACGCGACGGCTCCACCGGCCAGGCCTCCGACTCCTCCGGCTCCCCCTTCGACACGGCTCCGTCGGCCTGGCCTCCGCCTCCCCCTTCTGCCTCCCCCTTCGACTTCGCGTACGGCGATCGCGGAGCCCCCGGTGGCCCGGACCACTTCGACGACGTCTTCGCAGACCCTGATGGCCCGGGCCGGCCCCCTTCCCGTGGTGACTACATCTCCCCCCGCGACTACGCCGAACCGGGCGCGGGCGGCCCACGCGGCGGCGGGGGCGCACACGGCGGCTCCGGTGGCCCGCGGGGCCCGTACGACACCGGATCTCCCGGCCGTCGCGGCCGCCCCTCCGCCGGGCCCCGGGCCGTCGTCCTGGCCGCCGCGGACCCCGCGAACGCGTACGGCGCGGCCCTCGCCTGGCCCGAGCCGCCGGCCGGTGCCACCCACAAGCCGGGCCGCAAGGCGGGGTCCCTGGTGGTCCTCGTCGAGGGCGAGCCCGCGCTCTACATGGAACGCGGCGGCAAGACGCTCCTGCTCTGGCCCTCCGATCCGGACGGCCCGCCCACCGAAGACCTGCGTCTGCGGGCGGCCACGGAGGCACTGGCAGCGGCCGCCCGCGCCGGTTCCCTCGGCACGGTCACGGTGGAGCGGGTCAACGGCGCGGCCGCGCTGACGTCACCGCTCGGCCCCCTCCTGGAGGAGGCGGGGTTCATCGCCACCCCCCGTGGCCTGCGCATCAGAGCCTGAGCCTGTCACCCTTGACCCATGCCCGAAGGAGACACGGTCTGGCAGGCCGCGCGACGGCTGCACGACGCCCTCGCGGGCAAGGTGCTGACCCGCAGTGACTTCCGCGTGCCCCGATACGCCACGGTCGACCTCACCGGCCGCGCGGTCCTGGACGTCACGCCGCGCGGCAAGCACCTGCTCACCCGCGTCGAGGGCGGCCTGACGGTGCACTCGCACCTGCAGATGGACGGTTCCTGGAAGGTGTTCGCGGCAGGTCAGCGCTGGAGCGGCGGCCCTGCGCACCAGATCCGGGTGATCCTCGGCACCGCCGACCGCACGGCCGTCGGATACCGCCTCCCGGTGCTGGAGATCCTCCGCACCGCCGACGAGCAGCGCGCCGTCGGCTACCTCGGCCCGGACCTTCTGGGCCCGGACTGGGACCCCGAGCAGGCCCTGGCCAACCTGTGCGCGGACCCCGCCCGCCCGCTCGGCGAGGCCCTGCTCGACCAGCGCAACCTCGCCGGCATCGGCAATGTCTACAAGAGTGAGCTCTGCTTTCTGCTCGGGGTCACTCCCTGGCTCCCCGTCGGTGATCTGCCCGCCGCTACCGCCGTGAAGCTGTCGGCACTCGCGAAGAGGCTCCTGGACGCCAACCGTGACCGCCCGGTCCGCCGTACGACGGGCCTGCGCGGCCAGGACCTGTTCGTGTACGGCCGCGCGCCCCGCCCCTGCCTGCGTTGCGGCACGTCGGTCCGGGTGGCCAACCAGGGCGACGGCTCACGCGAACGCCCCACGTACTGGTGCCCGACCTGCCAGGCCGGGCCCGCGCCGCGCCCGGGCGGCCTCGCCGGCGCCGGGCCGCGGCGCGGGACGGGCTGACTCAGCCGGCGAGCAGGCCGTCCATCTGGCCGACCGCCTCCCGCAGGCCTTCCTCCATGCCCATCGTCGTGAGCTGTTCCATGTGCTGCCGGGTGTCGAAGACCGCACGCATCTCCATGCGGGTGCCGCCGTCGCGCTCGGTGAACGTGACCCGGTTGGTGGTCGTCGGCATATCGGGGTTCGGCTCCCCGTCCGCGTCGGCGAATCCGTCGGTGAACTCCAGTGACGTCGGCGCGTCGACCGAGGTGACCCGCCACCAGCCGCGGTACTTGTCACCCTCCGGGCCGGTCATGAAGTACGTGACGTCTCCGCCCGGCGTCAGGTCGTGCTCCTCCACCGTGGCCGGGTAACTCGGCGGGCCCCACCAGCGCTCCAGCTGCCGCGGGTCGGACCACAACCGCCACACCCGTTCGACGGGCGCGGCGAAGTCGGCGATCAGGGTGAGGGTCAGGTTGTCGAGATCCTTGTCCAGGCCGGTGACGCTCATCGGTCCGTTCCTTCCGTCGGGTCGGGCACGTCGGAGTCCGCCTGCCGGGCGAGCAGACCGGACATCCGCTCCACCCGGCCGCGCCAGGCCGTCTCCAGCTCGTCGAGGGCTGCCGCGCCCGTCCCACGGCACCGGGTCGGTACGCACGAGCTGCTCCCGTCCGCGGCGCCGCTTGACCACCAGACCGGCCCGCTCCAGCACCGCGACGTGCTTCAGCCCCGCCTACGCCGCACCACCGAAGCCGGACGAGTCCGGTCCGGTGTCCGGACCCGCCTCCGACCGGGAACGCGACGAGACCGGGGCTCCCGCGGCGGCACGCAGGGCCCGTCGCCACTGCCCGGCCCCCACAGCGCCGACGGCTCGCCGCTTGGGCACGCAGTGCACCGGCAGCACACTCAGCCCCCACCCGCCGACCGCGACCGCCTCTTCCAGCACGCCCGCACCGGGCTCCAGCGTCAGCCGCAGCACGGCCCACCACCACAGCACGCCGAACCCCAGCGCGGCAGCCCGGCGAGCCGTCCGCACCGAGGTCATCCCGCGTCATCCGTTTTCGGCCTGGAACATCCAGTGCTGCTTCTCGAGATCGGCCGTGATCTGGATGAAGATGTCCTGGCTCACCGGATCCGGGTCCCCGGTCGCCGTGATCCGCTCGCGCATCCGCCCGATCACCGCGCCCAGCGCGTCCACGATCGTCCGTACCGCGGTGGAGTCGTCGACCCACCCTTCCGGGGTCACGTCGATGCCGCTTCCGACGGCCACCGTCGCGGCGCGCCCGTCCGGGGACACACCGAGCGCCGAGGCGCGCTCCGCCACGGTGTCGGAGTGCGTACGCGCGGTGTCGACGAGTTCGTCCAGCTGGAGGTGGATGGAGCGGAACCGCGGACCGACCACGTTCCAGTGGATCTGCTTCGCCACCAGGGCAAGGTCCACCAGGTCGACGAGGCCGCCTTGCAACGCCTCGGACACGGTCTTCAGGTTCGCGTCGGACAACGGGCTCTTCACGACGTACATCCGCACCTCCGACGGTTCGCTCCCGGTCATGTCCTTTCCACGATGACCGCACCGCCATGGACCGGCAAACCGGCGCAGGCGCCACCGGCGACACTCGCCCGCCCACGCAAAAACCCCGACCGCACCTCTCCGGTCTCCCGGAGAAGCCCCGGCCGGGGCCTCACACGCGCACGTTCAGCGATCAGGCGGCGACGACGTCCACTGCCTCGGCGGGCGCCTTGATGGTCACCCGTTCCGGTGGCACACCGGTCACCGACACGGAGCCCAGCATGGGACGCACCGGTGCGGGCACGGTCTCGCTGGACGTGGCAGCAGCGGACTGGGCCAGCTCGGCGAGGGCGAGTTCGTCGCTCACTTCCCGCATGAGCTCGGACATCCGTACGTCCAGCGCGTCGCAGATGGCGGAGAGCAGTTCGGAAGACGCCTCCTTCTGCCCCCGCTCCACCTCGGAGAGATAGCCGAGTGAGACTCGGGCGGACGAGGAGACTTCGCGCAGAGTACGGCCCTGGCGCTGGCGCTGCCGACGCAGCACGTCACCCAGTAGGCGACGGAGCAGAATCATCGGTGGCTCCCTCCTCGGACCGCGTAACCGCATCCTTCACGCCCCACCGTACCGCCTCGCGCCGCGGCCGTGCGGGGAGCGATGTCGTGTTCACTCAGGGCTGCAAACATCAAAACCCCCCGTTCCGTTCCGTATCCTGTGCCCGCTCATTCCCGGTCTGTTCGCCCGCAAGCTCCTTCAAAAGGAGTGCGAGTACGCTCCGTACACTCTCCATACGAATTTCCGCGCGGTCGCCGTTCAACCGCAGTGCCTCCACTTTTCCGCCACCGGCGGAACCGGAATCCGAACCGAGGTCCGCCGCGGAGGGGCCGTCGACGGCCACGAAGACCGTCCCGACGGGCTGCCCGTCCTGCGGATCGGGGCCTGCGACACCCGTCGTCGCGATGCCCCAGTCTGCGCCCAGCGCCTTGCGCACGCCGACCGCCATCTGGGCGGCGACCTGCGGATCCACCGCTCCGCGCGCCGCGAGCACCGTGGCGTCGACGCCGAGCACTTCCCGCTTCAGCTGCGTCGCGTAGGCGGTAACGGACCCCCGGAAGGCCTTGGACGCCCCGGGGACCGCGGTGATCTCGGCCGCCACGAGCCCACCCGTCAGTGACTCGGCGACCGCGAGGGTCTCGCCCCTGACCGTGAGTAGTCGCACCACGTCGGCGGCCGTGGAACTCAAGCTTCCGACTCCTTCAACGCCGCCCTGCGCTCGGCGATTCCCTGCCGCCGCAGCACAATGGCCTGTTTCACGTAGTCCAGCCCGGTCACCACCGTCAGGACGACCGCCGCGGCCATCACCCAGAACCTCAGGGTCGCCAGGGGCCCCGTCAGCGCCAGGACGTACATGCCGACGGCCACGCCCTGGGTGAGGGTCTTGAGCTTCCCGCCGCGGCTCGCCGGGATGACGCCGTACCGGATGACCACGAAACGCAGCACGGTGATCCCGAGTTCCCGGCCGAGGATGACGGCGGTCACCCACCACGGCAGGTCGCCCAGGGCGGACAGACAGATGAGCGCCGCCCCCATGATCGCCTTGTCGGCGATGGGGTCGGCGATCTTCCCGAAGTCGGTGACGAGGTCGTAGGTGCGCGCCAGGTGGCCGTCGAAGAGGTCGGTGATCATGGCGACGGCGAAGGCCGCCCAGGCGAACGAGCGCCAGGCGGGGTCGTACCCGCCGTTGCCGAGCATCAGCGCGACGAACGCCGGCACGAGGAGCAGCCGGAGCATCGTCAGGAGATTGGCGACGTTCCAGACGCTCGCCTGGTTGACGGCGGCGGCCGCGATCTTGCCGCCGCGCCCCGCGGCGCCGCCCTCGGTCGCGCCCCGTTCCGCGGTACCCCCCGAAGCCGTACGCTCCGGCGGTTCTTGAGCGGCACCCGAGGTTCCGCGCGGGCCGGCCCTGCGCGCACCGGAGGAACCGCCCGCCGCGGACGCCGGGACTCCGGTCATCTGCCGGCCTCCTCACTCCACGCGGGCGAGCCCGGCAGCGGCTCGGCCACCAGGTCGACACCCTCCGTACCGACGACCTTCGCGTCGACCATACTTCCGACACTCAGGCCTTCGCCGCTCGTGAGCACCACCTGGCCGTCCGTCTCCGGTGCCTGGTGCTCCGCGCGGCCGCGGACACCGTCCTCCTCGTCGGCGGTGTCCACGGACTCGACGAGGACGCGCACGGTCGCCCCCACGCGCTCCTCGGCCCGCTGCGAGACGAGCTCCTCGGCGAGCCGGGACACGCGTGCCAGTCGCTCGGCGACGACGTCCTCGTCCAGCTTGTCGCCGTACGTCGCCGCTTCGGTGCCCTCCTCGTCGGAGTAGCCGAAGACGCCGATGGCGTCCAGCCGCGCGTGGTTGAGGAACCGCTCGAGCTCGGCGAGGTCGGCCTCGGACTCGCCGGGGAAGCCCACGATGAAGTTGGACCGCACGCCCGCCTCGGGGGCCTTGCTGCGGATGGTGTCCAGCAGCTCCAGGAAGCGGTCGGTGTCGCCGAAGCGGCGCATCGCGCGCAGCACGTTCGGCGCGGAGTGCTGGAAGGACAGGTCGAAGTAGGGCACGACCTTCGGCGTCGAGGTCAGGACATCGATCAGGCCCGGACGCATCTCGGCCGGCTGGAGGTAGCTGACGCGCACGCGCTCGAGGCCGTCGACCTCGGCGAGCTCGGGCAGCAGGGACTCGAGCAGGCGGATGTCACCGAGGTCCTTGCCGTAGGAGGTGTTGTTCTCGGAGACCAGCATGATCTCCTTGACGCCCTGCTCGGCCAGCCACCGCGTCTCGTTCAGCACGTCGCTCGGGCGGCGGGAGATGAAGGAGCCGCGGAAGGACGGGATGGCGCAGAAGGAGCAGCGCCGGTCGCAGCCGGAGGCCAGCTTCACCGAGGCGACCGGGGAGCCGTCCAGGCGGCGGCGCAGCGGCGCGCGGGGCCCGGACGCGGGGGCGACGCCCTCGGGGAGGTCGGTCGGGCCGTGGCCGGGCAGGGCGACCGAGGCACCGGCCTCCTGCCGCTCGGCGGGGCTGATCGGCAGCAGCTTGCGCCGGTCGCGGGGGGTGTGGGCGGCGTGGACACCACCGCTCAGGATGGTCTGCAGCCGGTCGGAGATGTCGGCGTAGTCGTCGAAGCCGAGCACGCCGTCGGCCTCGGGGAGGGCCTCGGCCAGCTCCTTGCCGTACCGCTCGGCCATGCAGCCCACGGCCACCACGGCCTGGGTTCTGCCGTGGCCCTTGAGGTCGTTGGCCTCCAGGAGGGCGTCGACGGAGTCCTTCTTGGCGGCCTCGACGAAGCCGCACGTGTTCACGACGGCGACGTCCGCTTCCCCGGCGTCGTCGACGAGCTTCCAGCCGTCCGCCTCCAGACGGCCTGCGAGCTCCTCCGAGTCCACCTCGTTACGGGCGCAGCCAAGGGTGACGAGTGCGACGGTACGGCTTTCAGGCATGGGCTCAAGACTACTTCGTCCCGCCGACACCCCACGTCGACGGGGTTGGCCGATCTCGACCAACCCCGTAGTGACTCGTCGCCTCGGCTCCCGTCATCCGAC
The DNA here is from genome assembly GCF_031845825.1 of Streptomyces lancefieldiae. Lineage (NCBI taxonomy): Bacteria > Bacillati > Actinomycetota > Actinomycetes > Kitasatosporales > Streptomycetaceae > Streptomyces > Streptomyces lancefieldiae. The sequence goes on from NZ_JAVRFH010000018.1 coordinate 124,243, forward strand.
CTGCGGGTCGCCCTTGGTGTACGTGAGGCGTTCCACCGAGCCGGGCTGGAAGTCGTCCTCGATCTTCTTGCCGTTGACGTACAGCTGGACGGCGCCGGCGTCCCCGAGGACGAGGTTGACCTTCTCGCTGTCCTGGAAGGTCTTGGAGTCGCCCTGCTTGAGCAGCCCGTCGAAGAGCAGCCGGCCGTTGTGGTCCTTGGCGGAGATCCAGCTGCGGCCGTCGCTGGCACTGACCTTGACGGTCACCTTGTCCTGGGGTGCGGCGGCGATGGCGCCGTCGGACGGGTCGGGCTTGGGGTCGGCCGGCTTCTTGGGCTTGGCGGTCGAGGAGCCGGACTCCCCGGCCGTCGGTTCGGCCCCCTCGGCGACGCTCGCCTCGGAGCCGCCGTCGGTGCCGCCCTTGACGAACGTGAAGCCCACGAAGCCGATCACGGCGACGATCGCGGCGACCATGGCGGCGGTCCAGTTGGGTCCGCGTCGCTCGGGGCGGATGCGTTCCGCCTCGAACAGGGGCGCGGCGGGAGTCGGCGCCGGGCGCCCGCCGTGCTCGGCGTCGAACCGCGCGACCAGCTCGGCCGGGTCGATCCCGACGGCCTTGGCCAGGGTGCGGATGTGCCCGCGCGCGTAGACGTCGCCGCCGCAGGGCGTGAAGTCGTCCGCCTCGATGGCGTGCACGATGGCGATCCGGACGCGGGTGGCGGTGCTGATGTCGTCGACGGTCAACCCGGCGGCGATCCGCGCCTGCTGCAGGGCACGGCCGACGGAGGGGCGGGCTTCCTCGGAAACGTCTTCAGGAACGTCGTGGGACACGTCTTCGATCGGACGCTCGTCTTCGGGGGAGTTGCCGTTGGACACGGGGGCGCCTTTCGAGCGTTTAGCCGCCTGTGCTGGACGTTCAGTCTAGGGGGGGTACAAACGGGTGGGGCAACCGGACGGTGGGACTTGTACGCCATCGGAACGGCCCCACGTCCCGATGGTGGACCACCTGTTCGTGGATTCCCTCAACTTGACGTAGGTCATGGGGAAACGGTTGCTCAATGATCCCTAACGGGTGAGTCACGATCGGCCACCCGGCCGCCCCGGCCCTCCACCGCAGGAATCCCTCACGTAGCGTTCCTACCCTTCAGACTCCCCCCGGATCAGCGCGAGCACGCCGTCCAGCTCGTCAGGCTTCACAAGAACGTCACGGGCCTTTGAGCCTTCGCTCGGCCCGACGATGCTCCGTGACTCCATCAGGTCCATCAGACGCCCGGCCTTGGCGAAGCCGACGCGGAGCTTGCGCTGGAGCATGGAGGTCGACCCGAACTGCGTGGAGACGACCAGCTCGGCCGCCTGGCACAGCAGGTCGAGGTCGTCGCCGATGTCCTCGTCGATCTCCTTCTTCTGCTTGCTCCCGACCGTGACGTCGTCCCGGAAGACGGGCGCCATCTGGTCCTTGCAGTGCTGGACGACGACCGCGACCTCCTCCTCGGTCACGAACGCGCCCTGCATACGGGTCGGCTTGTTCGCGCCCATCGGCAGGAAGAGGCCGTCGCCCTTGCCGATCAGCTTCTCCGCGCCGGGCTGGTCGAGGATGACCCGCGAGTCCGCCAGCGACGAGGTCGCGAAGGCCAGCCGGGAGGGCACGTTGGCCTTGATCAGGCCGGTGACGACGTCCACGGACGGCCGCTGCGTGGCGAGGACCAGGTGGATGCCGGCCGCGCGCGCGAGCTGCGTGATGCGCACGATCGCGTCCTCGACGTCCCGCGGCGCCACCATCATCAGGTCGGCCAGCTCGTCCACGATCACCAGCAGGTACGGATACGGCTGGAGTTCGCGCTCGCTGCCCTCGGGCGGCTTGACCTTGCCCTCGCGCACCGCGCGGTTGAAGTCGTCGATGTGCCGGTAGCCGTAGGCCGCGAGGTCGTCGTAGCGCAGGTCCATCTCGCGTACGACCCACTGCAGCGCCTCGGCGGCCCGCTTCGGGTTGGTGATGATCGGCGTGATCAGGTGCGGGATGCCCTCGTAGGCGGTCAGCTCGACGCGCTTGGGGTCGACCAGGATCATCCGGACGTCCTCCGGGGTCGCCCGCATCATGACCGAGGTGATCAGGCAGTTGATGCAGGACGACTTGCCGGACCCGGTCGCGCCGGCGACCAGCATGTGCGGCATCTTCGCCAGCGAGTGCATCACGTAGCCGCCCTCGACGTCCTTGCCGAAGGCGACCAGCATCGGGTCGTCGTCCTCGGCGGACTCGGCGAGCCGCAGCACATCGCCGAGGTTGACCATCTCCCGGTCGGTGTTGGGGATCTCGATGCCGACCGCGGACTTGCCGGGGATCGGGCTGATGATCCGCACATCGGGGCTGGCGACGGCGTACGCGATGTTCTTGGTCAGCGCCGTGATCCGCTCCACCTTCACGGCGGGGCCGAGCTCGACCTCGTACCGCGTCACGGTCGGGCCCCGGGTGAAGCCGGTGACGGCGGCGTCGACCTTGAACTCGGTGAAGACGGTGGTGAGCGAGTCGACGATGGCGTCGTTGGCAGCACTGCGCGACTTGCCCGGACCGCCGCGCGTGAGGAGGTCGAGGGCCGGCAGGGAGTAGGTGATGTCGCCGGAGAGCTGGAGCTGCTCGGCGCGCGGCGGCAGGTCCCGCTCCTTGGGGGGCGGGCTCTTGGTGAGGTCGGGGACCGAGCCCCCCGTCTCCTGCTCGGGGGCCTTGGTGGCGTCCTTCCGCAGCTTCCCCGGCTGTGGACGGGCGGCCGGGACCGGCGTCGGAGTCGGTGTCGTCGGCTCGCGGTCCGCCGTGCTCACGCCCTGGGTGAGGTCGGCGACCAGCGGCGACGGCGGCATCCCGTGCAACACGGCGCCGTCGAGCGCGGCGGCGGCAGCGGCGGCGACGTCCACGGCGTCCATCGGCCGGTTCATGTCGGGCTGCGGCACGGCGGACCGCCGGGACCTGCCGCGCCGCCGGGCGAGCGCCTCCTGCTCCGCCGCGCCGGGGTCGTGGGGCTCGTCGGCAGCCGGTCCCCCGCGCCTGCGGGGCCGCGCGGGCAGCGCCTCGCGCCACTGCTCGTCGTACCGCTCGTCGTCGTCGGTGAACTCGTCCGTCTCCGGGTCGCGGACGAGGCCGAGCCGCATCCCGAGCTGCCGTAGCCGCTGCGGGACGGCGTTGACCGGGGTGGCGGTGACGACCAGCAGCCCGAAGACCGTGAGCAGGACGAGCAGCGGTACGGCCAGGACGTCGGTCATCGTGTGCGACAACGGGGTCGCCGCGCCCCAGCCGATGAGGCCGCCGGCGTCCCTTATGCCCTGCATGCCGTCGCCGCGGGCCGGTGAGCCGCAGGCGATGTGGACCTGCCCGAGCGCGCCGATGACCAGCGCGGACAGGCCGATCACGATGCGGCCGTTGGCCTCGGGCTTCTCCGGGTGCCGGATCAGGCGTACGGCGATGGCGCCGAGCAGGATCGGCACGAGCAGGTCCAGCCGGCCGAAGGCGCCGGTCACCAGGATCTCGACCAGGTCGCCGACCGGGCCCTTGAGATCGGCCCAGGTGCCCGCGGCGACGATCAGCGCCGTGCCGAGCAGCAGCAGCGCGACGCCGTCCTTGCGGTGGGCGGGGTCGAGGTTCTTCGCGCCCTGGCCTATGCCCCGGAAGACGGCGCCGACCGCGTGCGCGAGGCCCAGCCAGAGGGCGCGTACGAGTCGGTAGACGCCGCCGGTCGGGTTGGGTGCCGGTTTGGGCGCGGGCTTCTGCGCCGCGGCCTTCTTGGCGGGCGCCTTCTTCACCGGCGCCTTCTTGGCGGGTGCCTTCTTCGCAGCGGCCTTCTTCGCCGGAGCCTTCGCGGGAGCGGCCGACTTCTTCGCGGGCTGCTTCTTGGCTGCGGAGGGACGTGAGGCCATGGAGGTGAGGTTACCGGGGGAGACGTCGGTCGACACGTGTGCCTACCGCTTCACCCGTTCGTGTCGCCCGCGGAGAAGACCGGAACTGACGTCCCCGGCACGGAGGCTGACAGGCGCTCACGGCCCGCACCGCCGAACCCGGCGGGCCGCCCCACCGACCGGCCTCAGTTGACCGCGGCCTGGCCTCCGGACGAGCCCGGCTCCAGGGCGTCCAGCGCCCGCCGCAGTCCCGTGAGCTTGCGCTCCAGATGGGCCGCGGTCGCCACCGCCGCCGCGTCGGTCGACTCGTCGCCCAGCTGTTTGGAGAGGGCCTCGGCCTGCTCCTCGACGGCGGCCAGGCGCGCCGACAGCTCGGCGAGCAGCCCCGCCGTCTCCTTGGTCTCGCCGGCCGCGGCCTTGCCGCCGCCTTCCAACTGGAGCCGCAGCAGCGCCGCCTGCTCCCTCAGCTGGCAGTTCTTCATGTAGAGCTCGACGAAGACGGAGACCTTCGCGCGGAGCACCCACGGGTCGAACGGCTTGGAGATGTAGTCCACGGCTCCCGCCGCGTACCCGCGGAAGGTGTGGTGCGGGCCGTGGTTGATCGCCGTGAGGAAGATGATCGGGATGTCCCGGGTCCGCTCCCGCCGCTTGATGTGCGCGGCGGTTTCGAAACCGTCCATCCCCGGCATCTGGACGTCCAGCAGAATGACCGCGAAGTCGTCCGTGAGCAGTGCTTTGAGCGCTTCCTCCCCGGACGATGCCCGCACCAGCGTCTGATCGAGCGCCGAGAGGATCGCCTCCAGCGCCAGCAGATTCTCCGGCCGGTCATCGACCAGGAGGATCTTGGCCTTCTGCACCATGGCCCGCCCTCCTCGCCCCGGCGTGGGGCCTCCCCTGTCGGCAGGACTTGGGACAGCACCGGCGGGCGCCGCCCCAGGGGACGACTCCCTTGCGCCGCCCGTCCTTGTGCCGGTCATCGTAGCCGCACCCCGCCTGTCACCACACCCTGTCACCGCGATGTCACTGTGCACGTACCGGAAACGCGGCGGGAGACCAGAAGGTTCCCCCGATCCCGTACTTCTACACGACTTCGGGCACACCGAGTCAGCGACCTCGCGTGAACACCGGACACTCCCGCCGCTCTCGCGCACCCCACGTTCGCACACCGCCCGAACCTGCCGCGCGGTGCCCGGCGGCACCACGGACACCGTGCCCGAAAGTACCGCGGGCGCGGTGCCCGGACGCACCGCCCGGTTCCCGTCCGAACCCGGTCCTCACTCCTCCCGCATCCACTGCCGCATCACCGTCAGCAGGTGATCGGGGTCGACCGGCTTCGTCACATAGTCCGAGGCCCCCGACTCGATCGCCTTCTCCCGGTCGCCCTTCATCGCCTTCGCGGTCAGCGCGATGATCGGAAGACCGGCGAACTGGGGCATCCGACGGATCGCCGTGGTCGTGGCATACCCGTCCATCTCGGGCATCATGATGTCCATCAGGACGACCGCCACGTCCTCGTGCTGCTCCAGGACCTCGATGCCCTCGCGCCCGTTCTCGGCGTACAGCACGGACAGGCCGTGCTGTTCCAGGACGCTGGTGAGCGCGAAGACGTTGCGGATGTCGTCGTCGACGATCAGCACCTTCTGGCCGCCGAACCGGATCCCGTGGTGCGACTGCGCCGCCGCCTCCTGCCCGTCGGCCGACGGCTGCGCCTGCGCCGCGGGCCGGTCCTCGAACTCCGCAACGGCCCTGCGCCGACGCCGGAACAGCGCCGCGGCACCGTTCTGCGCGTCCTGGTACGACCTCACCTCGGCCGGCGTCTCGGTCTGCACCCCCGGCAGCTCGCCCCCGGCACCCGAGGACGCCAACAGCTCACCCGCCTCCAGGGCCGCGGCGGCCTGCTGGTAGCCGTGCGGGGGGAGCTCGCTGAGGTGCAGCGGCAGGTAGAGCGTGAACGTCGACCCTCGGCCCGGCTCGCTCTGCGCGTGGATCTCACCTCCCAGCAGCTGCGCGATCTCCCGGGAGATGGACAACCCCAGGCCCGTGCCGCCGTACTTGCGGCTGATCGTGCCGTCGGCCTGCTTGAACGCCTCGAAGATCACCCTCATCTTGCTGGCCGCGATGCCGATACCGGTGTCGCTCACGGAGAACGCGATCAGCTCGCCGTCCGGGTCGGTCATCGAGCCGGCCTCCAGCAGCTGCTCCCGGATGGCCTGCGGGACGTCGCCCCGGGCCGGCCGGATGACCAGCTCGACCGCTCCGGAGTCGGTGAACTTCACCGCGTTGGACAGCAGGTTGCGCAGCACCTGGAGCAGCCGCTGCTCGTCGGTGTGCAACGTGGCGGGCAGCTCCGGCGACACCCGCACCGACAGGTCGAGGCCCTTCTCCGCGGTCAGCGGCCGGAACGTGGCCTCCACGTAGTCCACGAGCTGCACCAGCGCGATGCGCGTCGGGGAGACGTCCATCTTGCCCGCCTCGACCTTCGACAGGTCGAGGATGTCGTTGATGAGCTGGAGCAGGTCGGAGCCGGCGCCGTGGATCGTCTCGGCGAACTCGACCTGCTTCGGGGACAGGTTCGCGTCCGCGTTGTCGGCGAGCAGCTTGGCCAGGATCAGCAGCGAGTTGAGCGGCGTACGCAACTCGTGCGACATGTTGGCCAGGAACTCGCTCTTGTAGCGCATGGAGACCGCGAGCTGCTCGGCCCGCTCCTCCAGAACCTGCCGTGCCTCCTCGATCTCGGTGTTCTTCACCTCGATGTCGCGGTTCTGCCGCGCCAGCAGCTCGGCCTTCTCCTCCAGTTCGGCGTTGGACGACTGGAGCGCCTTCTGTCGCTGCTCCAACTCCTCGGACCGGTCGCGCAGTTGCTCGGTCAGCTCCTGCGACTGCTTCAGCAGCACCTCCGTCTTGGTGTTGACCGAGATGGTGTTGACGCTGGTGGCGATCATCTCCGCGATCTGGTTGAGGAAGTCCTTCTGGATGTGCGTGAACGGGGTGAAGGACGCCAGCTCGATGACGCCGAGCACCTGCCCCTCGAACAGCACCGGCAGGACGATCACCTGGGCCGGCGGTGCCTCCCCGAGTCCGGAGGAGATCTTCAGGTAGCCGCTCGGCGCGTTCTCCACCAGGATCGTGCGCTTCTCCTGGGCGGCCGTTCCGACCAGCGCCTCCCCCGGCCGGAACGAGGTGGGCATGGAGCCCATCGAGTAACCGTACGACCCGAGCATGCGCAGTTCGTACTGGTCGTCCTCGGCGCCCGCCTGCTCCTGACCGTCCACGAGCGGCATGGCGAGGAAGAACGCCCCGTGCTGCGCGGAGACCACCGGGGTCAGCTCGCTCATGATCAGCGAGGCCACGTCCTGGAGGTCGCGGCGGCCCTGCATCAGCGCGGAGATCCGGGCCAGATTGCCCTTGAGCCAGTCCTGCTCCTTGTTGGCGATCGTGGTGTCGCGCAGGTTGGCGATCATCTTGTTGATGTAGTCCTGGAGCTCCTGGATCTCCCCGGAGGCGTCCACGTCGATCTTCAGGTTCAGGTCGCCACGGGTCACCGCGGTCGCCACGCGCGCGATGGCACGCACCTGCCGCGTCAGGTTCCCGGCCATCTCGTTCACGGACTCGGTCAGGTCCCGCCAGGTGCCGTCGACGTCACGCACGCGTGCCTGCCCGCCGAGCTGGCCCTCGGTACCCACCTCGCGGGCCACCCGGGTGACCTCCTCGGCGAAGGAGGACAGCTGGTCGACCATCGTGTTGATGGTCGTCTTCAGCTCCAGGATCTCGCCGCGCGCGTCGATGTCGATCTTCTTGGTCAGGTCGCCCTTGGCGATCGCCGTGGTGACCATCGCGATGTTGCGCACCTGACCGGTCAGGTTGGACGCCATCTGGTTCACCGACTCGGTGAGGTCCTTCCAGGTGCCGGCCACACCGGGGACGTGCGCCTGACCGCCCAGGATGCCGTCCGTGCCCACCTCGCGGGCCACCTTGGTGACCTGGTCCGCGAACGAACTCAGCGTCTTCACCATCGTGTTGAAGGTGTCGGCGAGCTGAGCGACCTCGCCGCGGGCCTCGATCGTCACCGTCCGCGTCAGGTCGCCGTTGGCGACGGCGGCGGCCACCTGGGAGATGTTCCGCACCTGAACGGTGAGGTTCTTCGCCATCAGGTTGACGTTGTCGCTGAGGTCCTTCCAGATGCCCACGACGCCGGGCACGTGCGCCTGACCGCCGAGGATGCCCTCCGTACCCACCTCACGGGCCACCCGCGTGACCTGCTCGGCGAACGACGACAACTGGTCCACCATCGTGTTGACGGTGGTCACGAGCTCGAGGATCTCCCCCTTGGCATCAACGGTGATCTTCTTCGACAGGTCGCCCTTGGCCACGGCCGTCGTGACCTCGGCGATGTTGCGGACCTGCATGGTCAGGTTGTTGGCCATGCCGTTCACGGACTGCGTGAGGTCCTTCCAGGTGCCGGAGACGCCCTGCACCTCTGCCTGGCCGCCGAGGATGCCCTCGGTGCCCACCTCGCGCGCGACGCGCGTGACCTCCTGGGCGAACGACGACAGCTGGTCCACCATCGTGTTCAGGGTGTTCTTCAGCTCCAGGATCTCCCCGCGCGCGTCCACCGTGATCTTCTGGGACAGGTCACCGCGGGCCACCGCCGTCGCGACCTGCGCGATGTTGCGCACCTGCGCCGTGAGGTTGCCGGCCATGCCGTTCACCGAGTCCGTCAGGTCGCGCCACACGCCGGCGACGCCGGGCACCTGCGCCTGCCCGCCGAGACGACCCTCCGTCCCCACCTCACGGGCCACCCGCGTGACCTGCTCGGCGAACGACGACAGCTGGTCCACCATCGTGTTGATGGTGTTCTTCAGCTCCAGGATCTCCCCGCGCGCGTCGACGTCGATCTTCTGGGAAAGGTCGCCTCGGGCCACCGCCGTCGTCACCTGCGCGATGTTGCGCACCTGACCGGTCAGGTTGGAAGCCATCGAGTTGACGGAGTCCGTGAGCTCCTTCCACGTGCCCGAGACCCCGTCGACCCGGGCCTGCCCGCCGAGCCGGCCCTCCGTGCCCACGTCCCGGGCCATCCGGGTGACCTGGTCGGCGAAGCTCGACAGCTGGTCGACCATCGTGTTCACGGTGTTCTTCAGCTGGAGCATCTCGCCGGAGACGTCCACGGTGACCTTCTGCGACAGGTCGCCGTTGGCCACCGCCGTCGTCACCTGGGCGATGTTCCTCACCTGACCGGTGAGGTTGCGGAACGCCGTGTTGACGGAGTCGGTGAGGTCCTTCCAGGTCCCCGCCGCCCCGGGCACCTGGGCCTGGCCGCCCAGCTCGCCCTCGACACCGACCTCACGGGCCACCCGCGTGACCTCGGCACCGAAGGCGGACAGCTGGTCGACCATCGTGTTGACGGTGTTCTTCAGCTCGAGCATCTCGCCGGCCACGTCCACGGTGACCTTCTGCGACAGGTCGCCGCTGGCCACCGCCGTCGTCACCGCGGCGATGTCACGCACCTGCGTGGTCAGGTTCCGGAAGACGGTGTTGACGGAGTCGGTCAGGTCCTTCCAGATGCCCGCCGCACCCGGCACGTTCGCCTGGCCGCCGAGCTGCCCCTCGCCACCGGTCTCGTTGGCCACCCGCGTGACCTCGTCCGCGAAGATCCGCAGCGTCTCGGTCATCTGGTTGATCGTCTCGGCGAGCTGCGCGACCTCCCCGCGGGCCGGCACCGTCACCTTCTTCGACAGGTCACCGTTGGCGACCGCCGTCGTCACGTGGGAGATCTCGCGCACCTGGGCCGTCAGGTTCCCGGCCATGGTGTTGACGGAGTCGGTCAGCTCCTTCCACACTCCGGCAACGCCGGGCACCTGGGCCTGCCCGCCCAGGGCGCCCTCGGTGCCGACCTCCCGGGCGACGCGCGTCACCTCGGAGGAGAACGCGGAGAGCTGGTCCACCATCGTGTTGACGGTGTTCTTCAGCTCCAGCATCTCGCCGGCCACATGGACCGTGACCTTCCGGGACAGGTCGCCCTTGGCCACCGCCGTCGTCACCAGGGCGATGTCCCGCACCTGAGCGGTGAGCCGGTGCGCCATCGTGTTGACGGAGTCCGTCAGGTCCTTCCATGAACCGGACATACCGCGCACGCGGGCCTGTCCGCCGAGCTTGCCCTCGGTACCGACCTCACTGGCGACCCGCGTGACCTCGTCCGTGAACGTCGACAGCTGGTCGACCAGGTTGTTCACGGTCCGGCCGACCTTCAGGAACTCACCGCGCAGCGGCTGCCCCGTGCCCTCCGCCGACTGCGTCCGCAGCTCCATGCGCGGCGACAGATCACCGTCCGCCACCGCCGACAGCACCCGGCTGACCTCGGAGACCGGCCGCACGAGGTCGTCGACCAGCGCGTTCGAATTGTCGATCGCGGCCGCCCAGGACCCCTCGCAGGACCCCGTCTCCAGCCGTTCGGTGAGCTTTCCCTCACGCCCGACCACCCGCCGCACCCGCGCCAGCTCACCCGTGAGGTGGAGATTGCGGTCGGCCACCTCGTTGAAGACCGCCGCGATCTCCGACATCACTCCGTCGCCGGAGACCGTCAGCCGTTTGCGGAAGTTTCCCTCCCGCATGGCCACGAGGGCCGCCAACAGCCGATTCAGCGCGGCCGTGTCCACCGTCGTACTGCCACCCCGCGTTCTGCCCTGGTTACTCAGGGACTGTCCGCCTTTCGCGCGCGTTTTCGTGCCCCGCGTCGCTGCGCCAGACTCCACTGTGTCCCTCCCGCAGGGGTCGACCGTTACTGCTGTGCCGGCTACCACCGCTCGGCGGACCGGTTCGTGCCGCGTACTTCCTCGTGCTGCCGTGCGATCCGCCCTGACACGCCGGACCGCTTCCGGGCTGCTGCCCGCGGCATCCGTGCGCATTCGGCCTGCCCGGCCCCACACAAGAAGCCTGCCCAGTGTTTCACCCCGACTGAACCAGGCCATAACAGTTCGGCAGCTTCGCACATCGTGCGCACACCCTCTGGGCGGAAACACTGCAGACCGGCATCCGTGTGGGCGGCGAAGGTAAGTAACCTTGCATGCGGCTGTCCAGCCATACCGGTACGTCCGGCCTGGGCGGTGGCACGGAGACGAGCGGGCATCGGAGGGGCGGCCGGAACATGACCACCGGACTGATCCCGGGGGAGCAGCCCCCGGATCCCGGGCCGACGGGTGAACTGCCGCAGCAACGGCGCGACCCGGTCGGCCCTGAGGCCGTGCACGGGGAAAGAGGGACGAGGAGTTCTGTGATCACCGCGCGCGCGGCCGCCAGTTTCGAGCCCCTGGGACGATCGGTGGCAAGCGCCCGGTCCTTCGTCCGCGACACGCTCCAGGGCTGGGGCCATGCCGACATCGTCGACGACGCCGTCGTGCTCACCAGCGAGCTGGTGACCAACGCCGTGGTGCACGCCGGTACCACCGCCGACGTCGTGTGCCTGCGCAGCGACGACGGCGTGCGGATCGAGGTGGCCGACCACTACCCCGAGCGCGAGGTCCCCCTCCAGGGCTCCCCCTCCACCATGGGCAGCCCCGACCGTGAGGGCGGCCGCGGTCTCCAGCTGTGCGCGGCCCTGGCCGACCGCTGGGGCGTCGAGTACACGCCCACGCTGAAGAACGTGTGGTTCCACCTCCACCTGCCCGAGCGGGCGGTCGGCACCCGCTCCGCCGGACCCTCGCTGCCGGCCGAGTTGCTCCCGCTCGCCGACGGCCGCGTGCGTGTCGCCGTGGTCCAGATCGACCGCACCGGCGCCGTCACGTCCTGGAACGAGGACGCCGAGGAGCTCTTCGGCTACTGCGCCGACCAGGTCACCGGCAAGCCGCTGACCGACCTCGCCGCCTGGCCGCACACCCCGGGCACCAGCACGGGCATCGCCGAGGCACTCCGACTCTCCCGCTGGGAGGGCACCTACGGCATAAGGGGCGCCAACGGCCGCGTCACGCCGGTCTACGCCTCCCACCTCCGCGTCCGCGACGCCGGCGGCGAGCCCTCCACGGTCTGCCTCCTCGTCCGCGATCACGAACGTGCCGTCCTGCAGACGCCCTCGCGGGTGCCGGCGTCCGACTCCGCCGCCTCCTCCGAGGGTCAGAGCACCGACCCCTTCGAGGTGTTCATCGGCTCCCCCGCCCCGGACGACCTCGACGGCCTCCTCCAGCGCACGGTCGAACGCGCCCGCGACATGCTCGACGCCGACGCCGCCTTCCTGCTCCTGGCCACCGACGACGAAACGGAGTTGGAGGTCCGCGCCTCCACCGGCCTGCCCTCCGCCCGTCAGCGCTTCGCCCGCGTCCCGGTCGAGGCCGGCCCCGGGCGCTACGGCTCCGCGCGCATGCCCGCCGTGCACGACGACCTCGCGGCGGTCCCCGGCGCCGTCCCGCTGTTGAACGGCACGGGCATGCGCTCGGTCGTCACCGTCCCGCTCAAGGTCGAGGGCCGCCTCACCGGCTCCCTCGGCGTCGCGGCCGAGTCCGCCGGCCGGTACTCCAACGAGGAGGCGCTGCGCCTCCAGTTCGCCGCCGACCGTATCGCCCTGGCCGTCGAGTCGGCACGCCTCGGCGAGCTGGAACGGCTGCGCCGAGGCTCCCTCAGCTTCCTCGTCGAGGCCTCCGACCTCCTCGCGGGCACCCTCGACCGCGACCAGACGCTGGCCCTGATGGCCCAGATGACGGTCCCGACCCTGGCCACCTGGTGCGCCGTCTACACGATCGCCGACCAGGCGTCGGAGCCGTATCTCTCCTACGTCCTGCACGAGGACGAGGAGCTCATCGACGGCATCAAGTCCCTGCTGTCCAAGATGGCCCCGCCCGACCCGGTACCGACTCCGGGCGCCCGCGTCTGGACGGCCCCCGGCGAGCTGGCCCACCAGGCGGCGCTGCGCACCTCCATGCGCGATCTCGGCCTGACCGGCAGCCCGGTCCCCCAGCCGAGCTCCGGCATCGGCCCGACCCTGGCCACGGCCTCCGCGGTCGGCGGCGAGACCGTGGTCCTCCCGCTGGTCGCCCGCAACCGCGTCATCGGCATGCTCACGCTGGGCAAGCCCACCGACGAACACTTCCGCCAGGAGATCCTCGAGCTCGCCGAGGACCTGTCCCGCAGGGCCGCCCTGGCCCTGGACAACGCCCGCCTGTACTCGGAGCGCACGGCCATCAGCCAGTCCCTCCAGCGCAGCCTCCTCCCGCCGGAGCTTCCCCTCATCGACGGCGTCGAGGTCGAGGTCATCTACCGCGCGGCCGGCGAGGGCAACGAGGTCGGCGGCGACTTCTACGACCTCTTCCCCATCAGCGACGGCGCCTACGGCTTCGCCATCGGCGACGTCTGCGGTACGGGCCCGAACGCGGCGGCCGTCACGGGTCTGGCCCGACACGCCCTGCGCCTGCTGGCCCGTGAGGGCCTCAGCGGCCCCGCGGTCCTGGAGCGCCTCAACTCGGCCATCCTGGACGAGGGCGCCCGCAGCCGCTTCCTCACCCTGCTCTACGGCGAGATGCGCCCGCAGGAGGACGGCAGCGCGGAGCTGAAGGTGGTCTGCGCCGGTCATCCACTCCCGCTCCGCCTGCGTCAGGACGGCACGGTCGAGCCGGCCGCCGAGCCCCAGCCCCTCCTCGGCGTCATCGAGGATCTGGAGTTGTACGAGCAGACGGTCACCCTGGACCCGGGAGACGTCCTGCTCTGCGTGACGGACGGCGTCACCGAACGCCGCGAGGGCACGCGCATGCTGGGCGACGACGGCCTCGCCGACGTCCTCACCACCTGCACGGGGCTGACGGCGGGAGCGGTGGCGGCCCGCATCATGCGGGCGGTGGAACGCTTCGCGTCCGACGCCCCGTCCGACGACATGGCGATTCTCGCGATGCGCGTCCCGGAGCCGCACGCGGACTAGCGCACCGCGCCTGGGCATGTGAAAGGCCCCGCCCAATTGGGCGGGGCCTTTGTGCTGGAGCCCCCAAACGGAATCGAACCGTTGACCTTCTCCTTACCATGGAGACGCTCTACCGACTGAGCTATAGGGGCCTGTCGCTTTCGGAGGTTTCCCTCGCGGCAACGGAATAGATCATACCCCGAACAGGCCGGTGCTCCCAACCACCGATTTCAGTAGGCGGTCTGCAGCAGTCCCCCGAGAGCATTGCAGGCGGACACGATCCGCTGCATGTCCCGCTTGGTCAGCGTGGCGTCGACCGGCAGCGCCAGCGTCTCGTCGGTGGCGCGTTCCGTCTCCGGCAACGACACACACCGCCGGAAGCCGGGCATCCGGTGGACGGGCGTCTTCACCGGAACCCGGCACTCGACTCCCCTCCCCCGCACGGCCCGGGCGAACGCGTCGCGATCCGGTCGCCCGTTGCCCGGCACCCGCACCACGTACTGCTGGTAGGTGTGCCCGTCACCCCAGTCCGGGGTGCGCACGCCCCTCAACTTCCCGTCCAGATAGGCCGCCCGCTGCCTGCGCTGCGCTATCTCGTCGTACGGCGCCTCCGACTCACTCTGCTCCAACACGAGCAACCCGTGCCGCTGCCCGATCCCGTGCAGCCGACTCATGTCCGCCGGCCGCCCGAACCGATGCACCACGACCACCGCACTGGTCCGGGGCGTCAGCGCCGTCTCCACCGCGTCGGCGTCCAGACAGTACGTCGCCGAATCGATGTCGGCGAACACCGGCGACGCGCCGACCAGGGCCACAGCCTCGGCGACTTCCCTGTTCCCGAAGGCCGGCACGACGACTTCGTCACCGACTCCTACGCCGGCGGCCCTGAGCATTGCTGCAGTACCCATACCGGCGATGGTCGTAGCGCCATGTGAACTTCAAGTGGCCGAAAACAAAAAAGGGTTGGACCCCAAACCGAAGTTCGGGGTCCAACCCTTTGAATAATTGTTCGGCGGCGTCCTACTCTCCCACAGGGTCCCCCCTGCAGTACCATCGGCGCTGTAAGGCTTAGCTTCCGGGTTCGGAATGTAACCGGGCGTTTCCCCTACGCTATGACCACCGAAACACTATGAAACAGACAACCAACCCGGTGACCAACACAGGTCTGATTGTTCGTGGTTTCAGAACCAACACAGTGGACGCGAGCAACTGAGGACAAGCCCTCGGCCTATTAGTACCGGTCACCTCCACACCTCACGGTGCTTCCAGATCCGGCCTATCAACCCAGTCGTCTACTGGGAGCCTTACCCCATCAA